>CAKZUV010000229.1 GCA_937921555.1 uncultured Saprospiraceae bacterium | reverse complement strand
CTGACAATCATGGCCGCGTTGTAATCACTGCCGTTGGGGTTGGCCGGATATTCGGCGTACCCATATTTCCCAACAATCTGATACTGATCTTCGGCCAGTGGCAGAGAGAATTTACCTTCCCCGTGCGAAATCCAGATGCCCAATTGGGTGCCGGCCAGACTGGATAACATGACGGAATTATTTTTTGTGATACTGACGGAAGTGAAAGCGCTTTCGTGTTTGTGGCTGTCGTTATAAGTCATCCGGGAAGGCGTACCATCGGGGGCATTGAATAAATCCAGTTCTAAAAACAACTGACATCCGTTACAGATGCCGATGGAAAGTACGTCCGGGCGTTTAAAGAAATTTTCCAGACTGGTCCGGGCTTTTTCGTTGTATTTCAGAGCGCCCGCCCAGCCTTTGGCGGAACCCAAAACGTCCGAATTCGAGAAGCCACCGACGGCTCCCAGAAACTGAACATCTTCCAGGTTTTCACGACCAGAAATCAAATCCGTGGTGTGTACATCTTTTACGTCAAAGCCCGCCATATAAAGTGCGTTGGCCATTTCCCGTTCGGAGTTACTTCCCTTCTCCCGCAAAATGGCAGCGATGGGTCGCTTTGTTCCAGCGGGTAATTCCGGGCGAAGGCCCGAGAAATTTTCGGGGAATTTATAACGTAAGGGTTGTTTTTTATAATTATTAAAACGTTCGGTGGCCTTGGTAACGCCCGATTGGTGCTGGTCCATTAAAAAGGACGTTTCGTACCAGTGGTCCCGCAACGCTGCGATGTTAAACTCATAGTCGCCCGATCCGTTTTTCACATGTAAATGATCGTCTTCTATGGCCGTTCCTATTTCCCAGAACTGAATATTTCCATCGTCTAAAGTAGTAGCGACCGTTTCATCGGCGGCCTGAATCACCAGCCCACAGCTTTCAGAAAACAATACTTTTACAATATCTGATTCTTTGAGTGGCGTCAGGTTAATTTCTGCTCCCAATTGCTGATCGGCAAAACACATTTCCAGTAAAGTGGTAATCAAACCACCCGCTGCCACGTCGTGCCCCGCTAAAATTTTATCCGCCTTAATTAAATCCTGAACGGTATTAAATATGTGCTTAATCAGATCGGGGCGTTTAACCGTAAACCCTTTTGCTCCGACTTGACCAAGGGTTTGAGCGAAAGATGATCCACCCAATCCGAAAGGACCAACGGACAGCGGAATATAAATAATTGGGCCTCCTCCTAATTGCAACACAGGTTCTACTACTTTTGTAATATCACTACATTCACCCACCGAACTGATGATTACCGTTCCGGGAGACAACACATTCCGGTCTCCGTATTTTTGTTTCATCGACAAGGAATCTTTCCCCGTCGGAACGTTGATGCCCAGGGTGATGGCAAAATCGGAGATGGCATCCACCGCCGCGTACAGACGGGCATCCTCACCCGGATTCCGGCAGGGCCACATCCAGTTGGCGGAGAGCGAAACGGATTGCAAACCATCTGCCAGCGGTGCCCAAACCAAATTACTCAACGCCTTGGTAATCGCTATCCGTGAGCCTTCCGCCGGATCAATCAGCGCCGCAATCGGGGCATGACCAATCGACGTAGCGATTCCTTTTTTACCAACAAAATCCAGCGCCATCACCCCACAATTATTCAGCGGTAATTGCAATGGTCCGGCGCATTGCTGCTTTGCCACGCGGCCTCCAACACAACGATCTACTTTGTTGGTTAACCAGTCTTTACACGCAACTGCTTCGAGTTTTAGTACCTCTTCCAGATAGGCTTCCAGAAACTCGGGATCATGTTTAATCGCCGGATAATCTGCGTATTTCGTTTTATCGGTCAGTACCGTTTTGGGCGAACTTCCAAACATATCCGAGAGTTTCAGATCAAGCGGTGCTTCCGATCCATTCGATCTCTTAATGGTAAACCGGTGGTCGCCCGTCACCTCGCCCACCACGTACATCGGCGCGCGTTCCCGCTCCGCAATTTGCCGGACCAGATCGAGGTGTTCCGGTGCTACGATGAGTCCCATTCTTTCCTGTGATTCGTTGCCAATTATTTCTTTGTCGGACAAGGTTGGATCGCCGACGGGAAGTGCATCAAGATGAATCAGACCACCGGTATCTTCCACCAATTCGGACAAACAATTGAGGTGGCCGCCGGCGCCGTGATCGTGGATCGAGATCACCGGATTCACCTCACTTTCCACCAGTCCCCGGATGGCGTTGGCTACTCTTTTTTGCATTTCAGGATTAGAACGCTGCACGGCGTTGAGTTCAATTCCGGAAGAAAATGCGCCCGTATCGGCGGAAGAAACGGCAGCTCCGCCCATTCCGATTCTATAATTATCACCTCCCAGCACTACGATTTTATCACCTTTTTTGGGCTCCCGTTTTTGTGCGTGTTCCAGCTTTCCGTAACCAATTCCTCCGGCCTGCATGATGACCTTGTCGTAAGCAATGATTTCGTTTTCCTGTTCGTATTCAAACGTAAGAATCGATCCGCTGATGAGCGGTTGCCCGAATTTATTACCAAAATCAGAAGCACCATTGGAAGCTTTGATCAGAATGTCCAGCGGCGTCTGGTAGAGCCACGGACGGGGCTGGATGTCCTTTTCCCAGATCCGGTCTTTTTTGGTACGCGGATAAGCGGTCATGTACACAGCCGTTCCGGCGAGGGGAACAGACCCGGTACCACCCGCCAGTCGGTCCCGGATTTCTCCGCCCGATCCGGTAGCCGCCCCGTTGAAGGGTTCAACGGTGGTAGGAAAATTATGGGTTTCTGCTTTCAGTGAAAGGACAGATTTAACTTTTTTATTTTTATAAAAATCGGGATGCGTAGCGCTTTCCGGGGCGAACTGGACCACTTCGGGGCCTTCCACAAAAGCAACATTGTCTTTGTAAGCAGAAACAATTTTATTAGGATTGGCTTTGGCGGTTTCTTTGATTAACTGAAAGAGCGATTTTCCTTTTTCTATTTCATCAATCACAAAACTTCCGTTAAAAATCTTGTGACGGCAATGTTCGCTGTTTACCTGAGAAAAACCGAAAACCTCGGTATCGGTCAATGGCCGTTCCAGCCTTTTTGCCAAGTCATCCAGGTACGCTACCTCTTCCGGACTGAGCGCCAATCCTTCCGACTCGTTGTAGGAAGCAATATCCGTAATTTGCCGAATCGGCGCGGGTTTGGTGTCGATGGTAAATATCTTCTGATTCAGGGATTCGTACTGCTGGGTCAGCATCGGATCGAAGGCAGTGTCTTTGGCAGGAATAAATTTTTCAATCCGGCGAATTCCGGTAATTCCCATATTCTGGGTAATTTCTACCGCGTTGGTAGACCAGGGCGTAATCATCGTGGCCCTGGGGCCGATAAATTTATTTGTAATAGTTTGGTCTGCCAGAACGGGCGCATTGCCAAAGAGCCAGATCAGTTTATCCTGGTCAGCCTTTGAGATAGGATTCAGCGTGTCAACGGCGAAAATCTGGTGTTGAATATTTCCAAAAAAAGTAATCATTTGAGACGTATGTTTAGTTGCCGCAAAGGTCTTTCTTTTTTTGACAAAAAAGAATTAATAATTGATCCATTTTAAGAAAATTACCGGAGTGCGTCATTGCCGTTACCGTCCAACCAATTAGTGTGTCAACTAATTCAAAATTGAATATCCGATATTCAATATCCAATATTCCCCAGATATCCAATATTCCCTCATCTATCGCTTCTTCTTATCCCCCACCTTCATACTAATATCTGCCTTTACCACTTCCTCGTTGTTGGCATCCCGTACTGAAATCTCGCAAACCACCATCTCGGTCGTCTCCCAGTCGATGTGAGAAAGATCACAAACTGCGGTCAAATCGGTCTTTGCTTTTTTGACATACGCCACGGTCATCCCGGCGGGAATCCAGCGCCGGTGTTTGGGTATGGAGGCCTCCATACAGATGCCGGCCGTAAATTCACAGAGGTTACAGACCGCAATGGCATGGACCGTTCCGAGATGATTGTGGACAGATTTTCGCTTGCGCATGGAGGCTTTGAGATAATTGGCGCGAAGTTCTTCAATCCGTGGATCAATGGTCGTAAAATACGGCGCCATACGGGCGACGGCTTTGGAGAAGAGTATTTTTCCAAAAGGATATTTGAGCATTTTTTGCTGAAGGGCCAGGACGCGATTCATATTTTTTTTGGTAAAGATAGGGATTTTTTGGGGCGCTTCGCGCGTTGAATCGCTGCGCTCGTTGAATTGTTGAATCGTTGATTTGTTGATTTGTTGAATCGTTGATTTGTTGATTTGTTGATTTGTTGAATCGTTGATTTGTTTAACCTTATATATTTGTAATTCAGAAAAAACTACAATGTATATAAAGCAAAATAATTAATTTTGATTAGAGAGGAGGATTAGACCTTGATACAAAGATATCGTCAGGCAGTCTCTCCTACTAGTCAAGTAAAATTCGGGGTATAACTTGGTACAAAGATACCGCATTTAGATAAGGCTGAATATGCTTGACACAATTTTATTCACTAAATGTTTTAGTTATGAAAGGAGTAGGTTTTTTAGGAATTGATGTCAGCAAAGGATACGCTGACTTTGGATTATTTAATTTCGATAAACAACAACTTGGTAAGAGCTATAAATGCTATGATAATGCAGCTGGCCATGCTAAGATGTTGAAAAGAATGCAGCTGGATATGGCTAAGAATAATCTAACGATGATCATTTGCGGAGTAGAAAGTACCGGTGGTTACGAGAATAATTGGTATCACGAGTTGAGAGAAAGGGAAGCGGAAGGAATTGAAGTATATCGGCTCAATCCGCGAGGAGTTAAGCATCAGGGAGCGTCCAAGTTAGTCAGGACAGTTACGGATGAGGTAAGTGCCAAACTGATAGCTTTGCAATTGATTGAGAATCACCAAAAGATTCGTTCATATACTAAACCTAGTATTGAGATGTCCCAAGCCAGATCATTTTATCGAACGATTATTGACGCTCAGAAAAAGAAAACAGCTTGGAGTAATCAATTAGAAAAATTGCTGTACACCGCTTTTCCCGAGTTGCTTACTTTTAAGAAAAAGGGACTTAATCAATGGGCCTACCGTTTATTGTCGAAGTATGAGGGAAGAGAAAAGTTGGCAAGAAAAAACAAGAATACTTTGCTGAAAATCAAGGGTTTAGATGAACAGACTGCAATTTTGTTAAAGCAAAAAGCAAAAGAGAGTATTGGTGTAGAGTCGCCTTTTTTAATAAGAGCCATCAAGCAACATGCCGTGAATATTATGCATCTTGAAAAACAGATCAAAGCGGATAAAATTTACTTGGAAAAAAATTATCATTCAGAACAAGTAAATCTTATTAGTAGTTCAATTGCAGGAATTGGGAAATACACTGCGATTGGTATTATGATGGAAGTTGAGGATATAAATAGGTTCGCTACCGCTAGTAAAATGGCGGCTTACTTTGGCGTTCATCCTCAGTTTAAAGCTAGTGGAGATAGCCAGGGAAAAGCAAGGATGAGCAAACAAGGAAGCCGTTCTTATCGGTGTACGATCTACCAGGCAGCGCGAGGAGTCGTGTTTCATAACCCTTATTTCAAAGAGATGTATGCTGCCCACAGAGCAAAGGGAAGAGGCCATGGTAGCACCATGGGGATTCTAATGCATAAATTAACCAAAGTGATTTTTGGTATGCTAAAAAGTAATAAGCCGTTCGATTGTCAAATAGATAAGCAGCATATAAATCGAACGATCAATCAGCAAAAAGAGGAAAAGACAGAACAGCAAGAGACAGAAATAAAGGAGGAAATAGCGTTAATGAGTCAGGCACCTGTTTCACAAAGAGCTACTAGAAAAATGAAGGCCCAATTGACGCCTCAAACTTCAACTGTGGAAGCAAATACGAGGTCTACAATTAAGCCTGAACAAACTTAATATTTTTTTCGCATTTTAAGCTGAAAAATTAGGTGGTTTTTTTCTTGTTTTTCATTGGTATAACTGCCTGCCGACGCAAGAATGCAGGTCGTTTAATCGCTTCGATCGTTTAATCGCAAAACCTTTCCTCTTAATCAACCAGGTAAAAAATCACAAAAGCTCCCCTTCGGGGTCGGGGTAAAATTTTGGGATTTTTTGCCGATCTTTCTTTGAAAGCGCTTCGATCGTGGAATCGTTGAGCTTGCTCTAAAAACTAGAAAAACGAAAACCTGGAAACGCATTTGATAAAATATATTATATACCATCTTTGCGATAAAAGATATACACGATCGCTCAGCGTCCTCTGCTCCTCTGCGCGAAAATCACTTTTTAGAGCAGACTCATCACTGAATTGTTGAAACACTTCGATCGTTCAATCACAAAAGCTCCCCTTCGGGGCCGGGGTGAAATTTTGGGATTTTTTTTGCCGATGCCTGAAAGCAGTTGTTTTGATTTTTAAAAATTATTCGAACCTGCTCTTCGCCCACTTCTGCGCAATCTTAATCATAGTTTCCAACATGGCGGAATTCCAGTTTGCTAGCTGCCCGTCTGAATTGGCGAGACTGGATTTGATCAGTACGGCTGGGCGGTTTCGATTAGGGATATAGACGAATTGGATTGGATTTAGAAAAGGTTGAGAGATAACAAAAAATATCGCTAATTTCGACCATAATAATACTTGCGATAATATTGCCGCCACGCTGCCCGGTCTTGCGATTGACTCTGCTCGAGTTTTACATTAATATTGGTACTTGACGGCGTATCCAGGGCTTTAGCGTTGCTCGAAATTAATTCTGAAATGCGGATAATGTCCGGTTGGCACGGCGTATCGGGGCCGATCAGTAATAGTTTATTTGTCGCTCTGGTGAGTTGATTAATCGTAGCACCATTGGCCAGGATTTCCGCCTCTTGCACAAGAGACTTACAATTTTTTGCAGCAATCGCGTCGAGTATTTTATCTTCCTTAGCCTGCGCGATATCCGGACAGCCACCAGCCAGATCGTAGTATGCCAACGAAGCATACGCTCGTGCTGGTTCATTTTCATTAGTTTGTCGATCAACAATCGCAGTGACCGCCGAACAATTACTCAAATGTCCGGTCAAATATTCCTCAACAAAGGAAATCACTGCTTCCCGGTTTTTCTTATCTCGTAAAATAGTGGTACCAATTTTCCGGTATAAATCTTTTTTTCTATTACTTTTACACTTAACGGTGATGGTTTTGGTTTGAGATTCCCGGCCTTCCAGCATGATCGTATAGTCCACCTGCACGTCACTGGTTGTGTACGAATCCATTCCATTGATGGTGTACGCTTTTCCCGGTGTCGCTACTACGGCTAACGCCAAAGCAGCATTTTCGGTAACGAAAAAATTCTTACTCAACAAAGTAGAAGTTTTTAATGTAAGATCACGTACGATGGAATTATTATCGGTTACCGTGACATTACCAATTGTTATAGCGGGCTTCGCCGGATCAGACTGACTGAGACCGATGGTCGTAAGGATCAGACTAAAAAACAAAGAAAGAAGAATTTTCATAATTACAGGTTTTTTACAATTCAGAAAGGGTAATGGTTACAGCACTTCCTACAATAGTTCTATCCGCCTTAATGCCGAGGCTTTTAAAATATTTTCGCATTTTTGAGACAAACTTCGATACCCGGTAGTTATTGCCTCTTTCATCTTTAAGTGGCACTTTTACAATATCAAAAACCATTTTGGTAGTAGACGTTCCCTGTATGTGAAAATATCCATTGTGAGCATTATTGGTCATCCATTCTTCCAGCAACTCTGACAGGTAACTTCCGCTATCATCCGGTTCGTGATCAAAATCAATTCCGGCACCCGCCTCGATACCGACTTCCACGGTGATGGTCCTACCCTGCTCTACCATCATCGCAAATTTTTCCTGGATGGTATTCAGCAGATTATCGATTTCTCCTTCGACTGCTTTCTGCGCCAGTTTTTCGTAATTGTCCGTTTTAAATTTGGGACTCGTGGCGACCTTATTAGCCAGCGACTCGGCAGAAAAAGCATCATAAGCGGTCATGATGACCGTCACACTATTTCCGGTACGACTGTAATCTTTGGACGCTTCGACCTCCACGTAAATATCTGCACCGGACAATTTGATCACTTCATCTTTTATGGAAGATTCCTGTTCTGCGGTAAGTGCTTCTGAGTTTTGTAATTGTTTTAGTTTAGCCCTGAAGTCAATGGTGTTGACTCCCCGGTCATCGAATGCTTCTTTTACCTTAGTGATGGCAATTCTGGTGAGTTCACTTTGTTCGTATCCCTTTACAGTACTTTGGCCTTCCTTTACGAATGGAATGGTCATGATGGTTGGTTGTATTGTGGGGGTTGTCGCAGCGTCAGTGTCCTGTGCCTTCAGGCCCTGGCTACTGATCATCAGTACAGAAATAAGTATTAAAATGCTGGTTAATTTAAATTTCATTATGAAGTAGTTTTATTAGAATATTTTAGCAATGGTAAATAAATAAGTGCAGATTCCAGGCGAACTATTTTTGCCTCAATCAAAGAAGCAAAATGGAAGTTATGCTGTGTATAATGACCATTTTGTTGAGGCAGCGTGAGGCAAAAAGAGGAAGTATAGAATCGTACATTATTTATTTAACATTTCTTAGAGTCCGAATTTTTTGATCACGCTTTCGCGCTCCAGGTATTTTCTTAGTGCGGCCAGATCAATCTCTACGTTTTGCTTTACAAATGAGACACCGTTTTCCCGAACGAGATCGACCGTTTTTGAAGATATAATATATTGCAGGTATCCACGATCCGTAATCAGTGATTTCATCACCAGTTTGTTGTCCGCCCAGGCTTTGGTTTCACTGCCGATGAGCGCCACTTCCTGATTAGAATTAGGAATGCCTTTGTAAAGAATATTTTCAAATGCCTGCCGCTCTGCGAAATTAACCGCCGCGTCGTCGTTTGCGGCTTTACTGCTGCTTTGCACTTTGATAATGCTGCGCTCGTGTGAAACGGCGGAAACTTCTCCGGTTCGCTGATAAGGAACAGTTGTCGTTTTGCTGCAGCCAGCCAGTGCCACCACCAGCATTGTTATTAAAAAATAAATACCCGTTTGTCTCATATTATTTCAATATTATTGAACGATAAATTTAATTTTCTCACCGGACGCATTTGCCTCAAAGATTTCTTTTCCACCGGATTTAACTTTATAATTTCGGACCGACGGCGTATTTTCTGACCGGCCGGAGAGCGCCCCGATTTCTTCTTTTCTCATCAGGGTTCTGCCGCCGACTTTTTCCTCTACTTCCCTGACCACACTTACTTTCCAGGAATTGCCAAAACCCATCGGAGAATAAAGCATTACTTTTTTCGCCTTGCCCTTTTTCGCACTCGTGATTTCCAATAGTTCTATTTCTAAATCCATAATATCCAACGACAAATTGATAACATCGGCGGGATCCAGACCGCCAAACAACATACTTGCAAGCCACCCTTTCTTTTGTTTTTGATCCACTCTTTCTATCCGGCTCGTTGCCACGTTGGTCGCCTGTAAACCATTCTCGTCCACCTCAAACAGGTAGTCTACTCCTTCGGCTTTGCCCTGGAGTTTTCCCATATCAAAATCAATAAATTTTTCGTCGGTGTACTGATTCACAAAATAGTTTCGTACCGGATCAAATTGCCGCTCGATCAGAATTACCATTGGGATTTTGGCGAGTTCCGATTCCAGACCAATCGCGCAGGTAAAGCAATTGCTTTTCACCTGTACGCGCTTTGCAGTTCCAGCTTCGGTGTTTAGCGATCTTACCAGTTTTGGGTTTCTGGCCAGTACCAGTTCCGCGCCTTCATTGATGGCATTTTTGATTTTTTTTCTATTGAAAATATTAGTTTCTACCAGTGTTTTGGAATCCGTGACTTCCTTGACCGTAACGCCGGCGATGGTTAGCTGATCGTAGACATTTTTATCACCATAAGTTTGTTTCCCGTAAACGTTGATGTTCTGACCTTTTTTTAATTTTGCCGTCTCGGGTGCATCGATCCAGAATTCTTTCAATTTTTTTTCATCCGCCTGAGCGGCATCCGTCACCGACCAGAGACGGGTATCGCTTCTGGAAAGCAAGACCGTAGAGGCTTCTCTCAATAAAGAAACAGTCGTACTGATGGTTTTATCGTGAATTTTGGTAATGTTAGTCTGCTGGGCTTTTTTAGCTTTGGCCAGAATCTCATCGTATAATTTTCTATTCTTTTTGTATAAAACTTCCGGTCGGACTTTACTGAATCCCGTATAATTTTTTAATAGAATTTTTCCTCCGTTTACCGGTTTTGACGGACTGGGTGATTTTGAAATTAACACTTCTGCGGTAGGCAGATGTACGACTTTAAATCTGGGAGTTGTTGATTGAAAAAGATTCAGATAATAGCCCGTCACCTTACCGGAAGTATCCACCTCGCTACTCAATGAATATTTATCAAAACCCTGGAGATTTCCTTCAATGTAGGCAACCGCAGTGACGGGTTGCTCCGGCGTATCATCTTTCTTAAAAGGTGCGTACAAAACCGGACTGCTGTCGCCGCCTTTCCAGGTAAAAAACTGAAAGTCCGTACCTCCGGCTTTCACCATCGACTGGTGTAACGCTTCCGTGAAATTCTTTCCGTAGGCTTCGTTGATATCTTTTTGTGACAACAAGACAACCGAACCAAAATCCTGCGCGGCGGCCAGCCAGCCGATGAAAGTAAATGTAAGTAGTAAAATGGTCGTTTTAAAATTCAAAGTTGTTTATTTTTTGTGTTTTAAATATAGATTTTTACCCGCTTTCAGAATGGTATAAATGTCCCCATTTCCGTCCGTCACCTTGAGGTTGGAAAAGTTTCCGTCTTCAACTTCCTTGATCTCTCCTTCTCCGACTACTTCCTTTCTCATCAGCACTTTTCCTCCTACTTTTTCCTCCACCAGTTGATAAATTTCATAAGGCTGGCCCGCTTTGGCATTTTGATTATAACCCGTAGCGACCAGCAATATTTTAGCTTTATTTTTTTTGTCTTCGGTCATCCGGACTACTTCGGTCCGAACCTCAAAAACCCGTTCGTTAATATCTGCGAGGGCTTGGTCCAACTCCAGAAACAATCCCTTCGGTTTGCCGATCAGAGAAGTTTTTACCGGTATAAATTTATTGGCGATGACCGTACCTTTGGCGACGTCGTAAAGACGGACAGACAGCTTTTTTTCGGTGGGTAAATATTTCGAATAATAGCAAAAATCAAATCCTTCCTGAATCCCCTGTTGGACGATATATCCATCAATAAATTCTTCGTTCTTTTGCCGGTCCTGCTCGCTGGCAATCATCTGGCTGTTGGCTTTATCAATTACAATAAAGCGGTCATCGTTCGCATAAGCGCTGACAATATGGCTCGCTACTTCGTCCAGATAAGCAGCTTCACCGGCAGGTCTTTCGACCTCATAAACGGCGAGCCGATTTTGTGCCACCAAAATATTCAGGAACAGTACCAGGTTAAAAAAAATAAACAGAATTCTCATATCTTTTTTTTAAAATCAAAAATAACACAAAATTTACAAAAATTTTAATAATCCGGAAAGAATCAGTTTTTTGAAACCTCAAAGATCAATAGACTTTAAACTTTATTCATCCACAATTCTCCAAAAAATGAATCGCTTTGGTATCCATATTAAAAACACACAATTGGTTTCTTCCTTCGTGTTCGTAAACACAACCATTATCCAGGTCGAGATACTGCGCCCGTTCGTTGTCCTCGTCCAGCAGATTTTTTAATTGCTCCCGGATGTCTTCTTCGCTCAGCGGCGTATGTCCATGCAGAATGGTCCGGCCATCCAGCCACGTAAGATTAATATCCCGATACCAGTTTCTGATCCAGCGCATGGCGTACTGATCCACGGTCGGATCGGGCACCAGAAAATTCAGCCCCGCGTGTACCAATACGTAATCCGGTAATTCGATGATATTGGGCAAGGCCTCCATCCACGCAAAATATTTTTGGTCAATATCCGTGATCTCTTCCACCCCAAAACTTTCGAGGGTTTCCGCTCCGCCCCATTTTAGCCAGTTGCGGCACTGATTAACATCGTGTCGCGACAACAGCATTTTTTCCTCGTGGTTTCCTTTCAGACAATGAACCTGGTGCCCCGACTCCTGTAATTCCAGAATATAATCCAACACCCCTTTACTATCCGGTCCCCGGTCAATATAATCTCCCAGAATATACAGCTTGTCATTTTTGGAAAAATGAAGATTTACCAGCATTTGCTTAAAAGTCCCGGCACAACCATGAATGTCGGTAATTGCGTAGCGAGCCATAAATTCGGATTTTTGTGCCTGACCACTTCAGGCAAATTCTAAACAGCTAAAATACTGGATTTCCAGAGAACCTTTCGCCATCTGGCCCTTTTTAAATACGAAAAATAATTTTCCAGTAAACCTAAAAAGTTGACCGGTTGTGACTGCTGATATTCTACGAGTATTCGTATCTTGAATTAAATTTGACGTTCATACGTCTTTAAATATAAAATTACCGCTTTTGTAAGTGAAATCCCTCGACACAAAACATCAAATCATACGATTAATTGCCTATCTTTGTAGTGATTTCCGCAGGTTACTTAAAATTTTTTACCATAAAATCCATTTAATTATGATCAAATTTTTACTATCTATCCCCCTTTTATGCTTTAGTATCCTTGCTTCCGCACAGTGTGACGAACTTTTCATTTCTGAATACGTCGAAGGCTACGCAAACAATAAAGCACTGGAAATTTACAACCCAACCAACGCAGCCATTAATCTTTCCGGCTATTCAATTGCCCGATTCTCTAATGGCTCTACCGTGGCTGGCAGCAACAAAATCATTTCACTGCCAAATGAAATGCTCGCGCCTAAAGATGTATACGTTGTCGTAGTTGACCTGACGGATGTAGCTGATTTTGACTCACAATTTGATAAGCCCGCATGGAACGGATTCAATGTAATTGACACGCTTTTCGATCAGGTAACCGGCGAAGTTATCGTCGACCAGGAAACCGGAGCGCCGATTCTGGGACCACAATACGTGGATGGTAACGCTATTTTTGGGGACGAATACAACGAAGAATACGATTTACAGTGTAAGGCGGATGCATTTTTATGCCCGGATTACAACACCAATAATGCGATGTACTTTAATGGTAACGATGCAGTAGCTTTGATCAGCGGAAACACAATTGCTCCCGACGGATCCAACATTCTGGACGTAATTGGAGTGATTGGAGAAGATCCTACCGTTACCCTGATGCAAGATGCCTGGGTAGACGCCAACGGATCCTGGGTTACCAAAGACAAATCGATCATGAGAAATGCCAGCGTAACCACGGGTCGCAACGACTTTTCGGATATCATCGCTTCTTCCGGTGGAACTTTTACGGGAGAAAACTGGACGTCTTACCCTAAAAACGACTTTTCCCGCTTAGGTATTCACAAATGTGATTGTGAGGAAGCGGAAGTTTCTGAATTATGGAGCTGCCTCACCGGAGCCGGACCACTGAGTACGACCAATATCAACCTGATTGACTTCAAGGTTTTCCCGAATCCAAACGCAGTGGGTTACTTCCAGATCGAAGCGGACGAGCACATCGGACAGGTTGAACTAATCAACATGATGGGCCAGGAAGTCTTAATCCAGAATTTCGGATTGGGTCAAAATACCGCCAACGTGAACATCCCTACTATCCAGAAAGGAATCTACATTATAAAAGTACACTTCGGAGATGATAGTATTTCTACCCGAAGATTGATCGTACAATAAATTTACTAAAATTGGTTCCTGACGAGTTTGTCAGGAACCAATTTTAGTTTTTAACCATATTGATTGCGCAATAGATTTACATACTCAGACTGATTTTAACACTGAGTTCGTGAAAAAGCCCTGTGATGCGGCTATTTCTGCTCATCCCGTTCTCCGCCAGTGTCCACTGATTTTACCCGTTATAATTTCTTGAACAAGCATTAGATTTTATTCTAACGAAGTTGATTAACATCTTCAACAAAAAACTATCATGAAAAAAATTCTCTTTTTGAGTCTTTATCTCTGTCTGTGCACTTCTATGCTCATTGCTCAGTCAACCATCTCAGGGATGGTGACCGACGAACTTACCGGCGAAGCACTGATCGGTGCCACCGTAACCATCGGTACGACCGGAACCCTGACCGACATCGATGGTTCGTTTAGCATCAAGGTTGATCCGGGTAGTTATGAGCTGGTCGTTTCTTATGTTGGTTATAAAACCAAAAATAATTCGGTCAAAGTTCGGGGTGATGAAACGGTCAACATTACATTAGAAGAAAATGCTATTCTGGACGAAATCGTCGTGACCGCCGATATTGCCATCGAACGGGAAACACCCGTCGCGTTTTCCAATATTCCTACCATAAAAATCGAAGAGGAACTCGCCGCTCAGGATATTCCCATGTTGCTGAATTCTACGCCGGGCGCCTACGCGACCGAAGCGGGTGGTGGCGATGGGGATGCCCGGATCTCAATTCGTGGATTTGATCAGCGGAATGTAGCCGTTCTGCTCGATGGGATTCCGGTTAATGATATGGAAAACGGTAATGTTTTCTGGTCCAATTGGTTTGGACTCGACCTGGTTACCCAGACCATGCAGGTACAACGAGGACTGGGCGCTTCTAAAATTTCTATTCCGTCCGTAGGTGGAACGATCAATATTCTGACCAAAGGAATCGACGCAAAAAAAGGACTTCGCATTAAGCAGGAAGTCGGAAATAATAATTTTACCAGAACGACACTCGGCTTGACGAGTGGACGGATGAAAAACGACTGGGCTTTTTCGCTGGCTGGTTCCTATAAAAAAGGAGATGGCTGGGTAGATGGTAATTTTACAGAAGGCTATTTCTGGTACGGTCGTATTGACAAACAAATCAACCGCCACTATCTTAGTTTATCTGCGTTCGGTGCTCCCCAAAAACATGGTCAGCGACCTTTTTCCGCAGAAGCCGGACAAGTAGATACCGCTTTTGCATTGAAGATTGGCGTTCCGCAATCGGTCATTGAACAACTGGAAGTCAAAGACAAAGGGCGCCGGTACAATGAT
Source organism: uncultured Saprospiraceae bacterium (assembly GCA_937921555.1). Taxonomy (GTDB): domain Bacteria; phylum Bacteroidota; class Bacteroidia; order Chitinophagales; family Saprospiraceae; genus JALZUU01. The sequence goes on along the minus strand of CAKZUV010000229.1, from coordinate 13,882 downwards.
TCCTGGGGACTGCGTGACGGCGAAGTATTCAATACCCGGCAAAATTTTTATCACAAACCTCAAATCAGCCTACGACACAGTTGGGATAGCAATAAATTATTTTGGTCCAACGTCGCTTATTTGTCGATTGGAAACGGTGGCGGAACTGCCAGAGATGGTGATGGCTTCCAGTTAACCGAAGATGATCAGCTGGATATTGAACAGGCTATTGCCACCAATCAATTCATGGAGTTTGGTGATCCCGATGGTAACTCTAATACCATCCTTCGGGCCAACAGAAACAACCATTTTTGGTATGGAATATTATCTACTCTTAGATATTCACTCAATGAAAATATAACCATTTCGGGAGGACTTGATGGCCGTTCATATAATGGTGATCACTTCAGAGAAGTATATGATTTATTAGGTGGAGCAGGTTGGAAAAACAAGAACAATCTTCCAGGTAGTCCAACTTATCAGGTTGGTGACAGATACCAATATGATTATACCGGACTGGTCCGCTCCATCGGAGGTTTTGGATTGTTTGAATATAAAAAAGACAAATGGGCTTCGTTCGTAAATGCATCCGTGGCCAACTCCAGTTACGGTTTTAGAAATAACCTTACGGATTTTGAAATTCCTTTTGTTAACATACCAACTTATACCGTCAAATTAGGAGCCACTTACAACTTTAACAGACAAAATGGTGTATTTGTAAACACCGGAATATTAAATAAAGCGCAACAGTACACAAATGTGATCGTGACCAATTTCTGGGATGTGAATACTGAAGGACAGGTTGCCAATACTTTTGATAACGAAAAGATAAAGGCAGTCGAATTAGGATATAATTATAAAAGTAAAATTTTCTCCGCTAATGTAAACCTTTATTACACCATCTGGGGAAATAAACCACTGGACCGGCTACCGGTTGTTTCTGAAGATGAAACTGATCCCGAGGCAGATCAGATTCCGGTCAATGTTCCCGGGATTGACGCCTTGCATAAAGGGATAGAAATTGATTTTGTGTTTAAACCAATTTCAAATCTGGCGATTGAAGGTCTTGCTTCGATTGGTGACTGGACCTGGCAATCGGGTCAGACGGTCGAGGTCGTTCTACCAAACGGAAGAGTTTTTAATTATGAGTTTGATGCCAGAGGAGTACACGTGGGCAACTCCGCGCAGCTGCAAATTGGTGGACAGATCCGCTACGAACCGTTTAAAGATTTTTATGTAAAAGCCAAGACCACTTTCTTTGATAACAACTATGCTAATTTCCAGCCCGAAGATTTGCAGGGTGACAATGGTGGACGAGAATCCTGGAAACTACCTTCTTACTTCCTTTCTTCTTTTCATACCGGATACTATCGCAAATTCGATAAATTCAATGCCAGTCTGCGCTTTAATATTTTGAATTTATTTGATGATATTTACTTAACGGATGCCCGCGACAACGATGATTTTAATTCACCGAGTTTTACCGATTTCGATGCTAAATCTGCTTCTGTCTTTTACGGACAGGGACGAAGATGGAGTGTTTCTTTTCAAATTGATTTTTAATAAACAGAAATTCAGATAACAACAATTTAAAATTTTACCATGTTTAAATACGTAACTTTTCTTTTAATATTTTTGGGATTTCAATCTGCCAATGCCCAAACTGATATTGCCGCAGCCAGAGCCATGACCGAAGGAACCGTAGTCACCATTCGGGGAATTGTAACGAATGGTTCGGAACAAGGTATCATCCGTTACATTCAGGACGATACCGGTGGACTTCCGGCCTATCCGGGCGCAGGTTCGATTGCAAATTTTCCGGATCAGATAGAAAGAGGAATGCTCGTGGAAGTTACCGGACCTCTGAAGGTTTTTCGGGAACTTCTGGAAATTGATCCGGTCACTAGTTATACCATCATTTCTGAAAATAATCCACTGCCGGCTCCTCTGAATATTACCCCCAGTGAACTGGGAGAAGCCACAGAAGGTCAGCTGGTCAGCATGTCCGGAGTAACCTTTACAGAAGGTGGTAATTTGTTCGGAGTAGGAAATTATGAAATTACGGCGAACGGAGAATCTTCTGAAATTTATGTCCGCTCAGGTCACGCATTAATCGGAACTGAAATCCCGCAAGCGACCGTAAATATTACCGGGCTTTCTTCTCAGTTTGACGCCATTCACCAATTGCTTCCCAGGGATCAGAACGATATGGAAATTGCGGATGATTTTTTCATCACAACTTCTCCGGAACAAAGCAATATCAATACTTCCGGCTTTACGGTGAGCTGGGAAACCAACGTGGCTTCCAGCACGACCCTCAATTACGGAACGACTCCGGCCTTGGGCCAAACCGTAGAAGTATCCGGCAATACGACGGATCACGAAGTCACGCTGACTGGCCTGGAACCGGCCGAAATTTACTACGTCGAAGCGGTTTCTGATAATGGAACAACCGTGGTTATTGCGGCTCAAAGAGTGTATAGTACGCAGTCAAATTCTTCCGGTGATATGCGGATATTTTTTAATAACGGCGTAGATGCGAATTTCTCAAACGGAGCACATCCGGATGGCATAACGGGCGCCGCTATGGAAGCTCAGATCATTGAATACATCGACAACGCGAACGAAACCATTGACTGTTCTATTTATAATATCAACCGGACCACCATCGTGGCCGCGCTGACCGCAGCACACGAACGGGGTGTCATCGTACGATATATTCACGACAACGAAACGGCAAATCTTGCCTTACAAAATCCAAGCCCTCCATTTCCAACTTTACCCGGAAACGCCGAAGGCTTAATGCACAATAAATTCTTCGTTTTTGACGCAGCAGATCCGGATAATTCCTGGGTAATGTCAGGTTCTACCAACATGACTGCCGGAAATATCGGAACGGATTATAACCACATTATTTTCATTCAGGATCAGGCGCTCGCAAGAACCTACACACTGGAATTTGAAGAAATGTGGGGTTCAGATGGTCCGAATCCCGGTATCTTCGCCGTCGCTTTTGGCCCGGACAAGGCTAATAACACTCCGCACGATTTTATCATTGACGGAAAGGCCGTTGAGAGTTACTTCTCTCCTACTGATAATACGACCAACGCCATCATCAACGCTATTTCAACGGCAAATGCTGACCTGGATATGGCCTTGTTAACGTTCACCAACAATGAACTTGGGACCGCAGTTCTGAATGCGCATAACAGTGGTATTGCAGTACGCGGAATTATTAACAACACTGGTGATCAGGGATCTGAATTTGGCTTTCTGACCAGTAATGGTGTCAATCTGACCGAAGATAATACAACGGTTGATACGCACCACAAATACTGTATCATCGATGGCAGCAATCTTAGTTCTGATCCTCAGATTGTTTTAGGATCACACAACTGGTCGGGAGGTGCCGAGACGAGAAACGACGAAAACACCCTGATTATTCACGATGCGGATGTAACCAATATTTTTGTTCAGGAGTTCGAAGCCCGCTGGTGTGAAGCCACCGGAGGTGCTAATTGTGTTTTTACCTCTACGGATAATCAGGCGTCCATCGAAGGCGTAGCACTGAGTATCTTCCCGAATCCGACATCGGAGATTGCCAATATTTCTTTGGAAATGGCAGAGGAAAAAGATGTGGTTATTAATTTATTGTCCGTCAATGGAATGGTACTTCAAAGCAGAATTTTAAATAATGTCATCGGACAACATACTGAAAATTTGTCTTTGAAAGGACTGCCCGCTGGTCAGTATTTTGTACAATTGAAAATCGAAGGACAGGAAGTTTCGAAGTTGTTACAGGTTACGAAATAATGATTTATTCACGGTTCGTTTTCAATAAATAATTTGAAATCGTACCATCCAAACAACAAATAATGCGACATCCGCTGGGGTCGGCCATCTAACGCCAATATATTGGCTGACATAATTTGACCGCGCTGCGGTCAGCGGTATTGAGGAAAAATGGTTTAAGTCTTTACGCACGGATCCCAGCGGAATCCCATTTTGTTAGCCAAAATTCGAGGCCACGTTCGTTCGATCCCAGCAGGATCGCATTATTTTTAAAAGAGAAAAACAGGCAATACACCTATTTGATTTGATAAGATTTATAATTAAAAAATGCCCGTCCGGCTTTAAAGCTGACAGGCATTTTTTATGTCGTATCTCTGAAATTATGGCTGATATTGCCATTTTATTTTCACCCGCTCTACCATCCCCAACATAAAATCCGGCTCTGCTTCTGGCCCTGTCCCATCTCAATTATTCGCTGTTTTTTGGCAGAAACCTGTGCCAGTATTTTTTCAAAAATGGGTAAATTATTTTTCCGGGAAACCAGTGTAGTAAACCATTTGCAGTTATTTGCGTAATTTCTGCTTTCCAGAATCATAGACTGTATAAACTTCAATTCTCCACCTTCGGTCCACAACTCGTGTGCCCTACCCCCAAAATTCCGGGTAGCTTTCCCCGATTTTCTGGTTCCCAGGTTTCTGATCTTTCGCTGGGTCGCCTGTACGGCTTCGTCGGCAGAAGCATGAAAAGGCGGATTGCTCATCGTAAAATCAAACTGATCTTCCTTCTCGATAATTCCTGCAAATATTTTTGTCGGATTCATCTGTCGGACTACGGTTACGTTTTTTATCACTTCCCCATTTTCAAGGATATTTTGTTGCGCCGATTTGAAGGCAACTTCATCGGTCTCCGTGGCCACGAAAGACCATTCGAACAAGCAATTACCCAGGATAGGATAAATTGCACTGGCTCCCGTTCCGATATCCAAACCTTTTATCTGACTGCCCACTGGTATTTTATCATCCTTTTCGGAAGTCAGCAAATCAGCAATATTGTGTAAATAATCTGCGCGTCCGGGTATTGGAGGGCAAAGATATCCGGAAGGTATTTCCCAATATTTCAATTTGTAAAAATGTACCAGCAATGCTTTATTCAAATAATAAACCGCCCGAGGATCAGAAAAATCAACCGTGACTACGTCGTGTTTATTTTTAAATACATGGGTTGTAAGTTCCGGTAAACTGGCTGCGAGTTCCGCTAAATTATACCGTCCCTGATGAAGACTCCGGGGATGGAGATTATTTTTTTTCATAATTTAAGATTATTCATTACCCAGTTCCTGAGCGTGCAGGACGGCAATTCCAACCATGTCCACAATCTGTCTGATACTTGCGCCCCATTGTAGAATGTGTACCGGCTTATTTAACCCCAGCAGAATCGGGCCGATCATATCCAGTTCTCCTGCCTGCCCCAGTAAGTTATAGGCAATATTAGCCGAAGAAAGGTTTGGAAAAATCAGGGTATTCGCTCTTTTGTCTCCGAGTCGGGAAAAGGGATAATGTTTGCTAAGCAACCCAGGATTCAAAGCCATGTGGGCCTGCATTTCGCCATCTACTTTCCAGTCGGGATGACGGTCATGCAACAGAGCGGTAGCCTTACGCATGAGCAACGCAGATTCTCCCGCAGGAACCGAACCAAAGTTAGAATAGGTAACCAGTGCAATACGTGGTTCGATCTCAAACAGACTCACTTGCTCGTGTACCATTTCAGTGATGCCGAGAATATCTTCGGGAGTTAAATGATGATTAATGGTCGTATCCGCTAAAAATAAGGGACCACTTTTGGTCATTAGAATATGAATTCCACAAACTTTTTTAACATCTTTTCTCGCACCAATAATTTGCAGCGCCGGACGAACGGTGGTGGGATATTTTTTGGCCAACCCGCCAATCATAGCATCCGCGTCTCCTGCTTCGACCATCATGGCACCGTAGTAACTGAGTCCGGTAATCATTTTTTCTGATTCTTCCTGGGTGATTCCCTTTCGGTTTCTTTTGTCAAACAATCTTTTTGCGTAAGTTCGTAACGTGTGTTTTTCTACTTCGTTACCAGGATGCAGGGGATCGATAATTTTTACTCCGGGCAATTGGATATCTGCTTTTTCCATTAGCTGTTTTACCCTTTCCTTGTTTCCTAATAAAATAGGAAAAGCGATTTTTTCTTCCACCACTACTCTGACCGCCTTGAGGACATCAATATTTTCCGCATCGGCAAAAACCACTTTTTTCGGTTCCTGTTTGGCTTTGGACTCGATGATTTTTGAAATCGTATTTTCGTTACCCAACCGCCGGGCCAACTCTGCCTCGTAGGCATCCCAGTCTTCAATTGGATATTTTGCCACACCGCTTTCCATGGCCGCCCGGGCCACCGCCGGTGCTACCGTAGTAATCAGTCTCGGATCGACTGGTTTGGGAATAATGTAGTTTTTTCCAAATTTTAGGCTGGCATTGTTGTACGCCATATTAACAATATTGGGGACTGGTTTTTTCGCCAATTCCGCCAATGCGTAAACAGCGCCCAGTTTCATGGCTTCGTTAATTTCCGAGGCCCGTACGTCGAGCGCTCCCCGGAAGATGAAGGGAAAACCCAGCACATTATTTACCTGATTGGGATAATCACTTCTTCCGGTAGCCATGATACTATCCGGCCTGGCAGCCTTGGCCACATCGTAGCTTATTTCAGGAGTCGGATTGGCCATCGCAAAAATGATGCAGTCCCGTGCCATCCCTTTGATCATCGTGGCATCCAGAATATTTCCTTTAGACAGTCCCACGAAAACATCAGCGCCTTTCAGAATATCCGTCAAACTGGTATCCATTGCAACGGTACCATTAACAAATTCAGGTTTTTTCCCATTCAGATTGGTACGATCAGGATGGATTAATCCTTTACTGTCGTACATATAAATATTTTCTTTTTTTGCTCCCAGAGAAACGTACAATCTGGTACAGGAAATAGCAGAAGCACCCGCACCGTTCACCACTATTTTTGCAGTAGCAATGTTTTTATTTACAATTTCCAGCGCATTTAACAAAGCCGCGCCACTGATGATTGCAGTCCCGTGCTGATCGTCGTGCATGACCGGAATGTTCAATTCTTTTTTTAACCGTTCCTCTATTTCAAAACAAGCAGGCGCAGAAATATCTTCCAGATTTACGCCTCCAAAAGTAGGTTCCATAATTTTTACCGTCCGGATAAATTCTTCGATATCTTTGGTATTCAATTCCAGATCAAAACAATCAATATCAGCATAAATCTTAAATAACAATCCTTTTCCCTCCATGACTGGTTTGCTGGCCTCCGGTCCGATATCTCCCAGACCGAGCACCGCCGTACCATTGCTGATGACCGCTACCAGATTTCCTTTAGCAGTGTATCGGTACACGTTTTCGGGTTGTCGTGCGATCTCATTACACGGCTCCGCAACTCCGGGCGAATAAGCCAGCGACAAATCTCTCTGATTGGCAGTTGCTTTGGTGGGAATCACTTCTATTTTTCCGGGACGACCATTTTCGTGGTATTCCAGCGCGTCTTCTTTTAGAATGTTCTTTTCCATTTTCGTTGTTAGTTTTATTGATTTAGGGAAATTTAATAGAAGTTGTTTAATAATTCAAAAAGAAGACGAGAACTAGAGAGAATTATTCAAATTGAGCCTCTTTTTTGAGTGCATAGCCGAGCTATGGACGAGAAAAAAGGTGATAAGTTGAATAGTTTAATCAGTTCGTAGTCAATTTTAGAGTTTTTAAACAACTTCATAAAAAAGCGAAATACAGAGTTAACTATATCCCGCTTTTTTGTAGTACTTTTCCAGAAAAGAGATAACAATAGCAATTAGACTTTCATCTTCTTATAGCTGTTGAGCACTTCTCTTACTGCGTCCGCAGACTTATGCAGATTTTTCAATTCTGATTTATTTAATTTCAGTTCAATCAACTGATTGATCCCGTTTTTACCCAGTTTTACAGGTACTCCCAGGAACATATCCTTGAGACCGTATTGTCCGGTCAGCCAGGTACAACAAGGGAAAATCCGGTTGTCATCCTTAACGATGGATTCGACCATCTGGGCCGCCGCCGCACCCGGTGCGTACCAGGCAGAAGTACCCATTAAGCCAACCAATTCTCCGCCTCCTTTTTTGGTACGCTGAACGATGGCGTTCAATTTATCTTTTTCAATTAATTCAGTAACTGGGATTCCGGCAACGGTGGTGTATCGCGGTAAAGGCACCATCGTATCTCCGTGTCCACCCATGAGTACCGCAGAAAGATCTTTAGGCGAAACGTTCAGTTCCGTCGCCAAAAATGCCCGGTAGCGCGCAGTATCCAGAATACCCGCCATTCCGAAAACGCGATTGGCTTTCAGGCCCGAAGCTTTGTAAGCTGCGTAAGTCATTACGTCCAGTGGATTGGATACAACAATGATGATCGGATTTTTGGAATGCTTCATAATGGATTTGGTCACACTACCCACGATCTTGGCGTTGGTAGAAATCAAATCATCCCGGCTCATACCCGGCTTTCGGGGAATACCAGCAGTAATAACCACGATATCCGAATTTTTAGTGTCCTTGTAGTTGTCTGTCCCAGTGATCATGGTACTGTAAGAATCAATGGGTGCCTGCTGCCAGGTATCCAACGCTTTACCTTTTGCGAAGTCCCCTTTCAAATCGAGCAGAACAATTTCTTTAACGATGTCTTTGTGTGCTAAAACATTAGCTACCGTGGCGCCAACATTACCGGCTCCCACTACGGTTACTTTACTCATTATAATGATTGATTTAATTAAACCAGACAGCTGGCTTACGTTTGGAAATAATTTGGTAGCAAATGTATGCTTTTTTTAATACTTTTAAAGCAATTCAGATCGGTTTATGGTAAGATTGTTGAATGATATTTCCTGAAATTGTTAACCCGACTATTTTGCCCGGTTACTCTAATTATCAATAAATTCTGATTTTATGAAATTTTCGCATTTTTTACCCGGTTTTATGGCTGTCCTGATCATTGGAACCGCCAGTATTCTGACGGCCCAAAATTGTGTTACCACGGGACTGACGGACATCGAAAACCGACTTGCTCAAAACCAGGCACTTTACTCGCCTCAGGCAGGAATCCGATCCGTTCAGTACGTCCCCATCGCATTACACGCGGTAAGAAATACCGAAGGAACTGATGGTATCTCAGAAGCTCAGTTACTGGATATGATGTGTATTCTGAATGATAAATATCAGGATCAGGAAATTCAGTTTTATCTGACCAATCCACCGATTCACTATATCAACAATACGGGGATTAATAATGTCCCGAATAATTTCACCAGCGAACTCAGAGCGGCCAGGGTTCCCAATGCGATCAATGTTTTTGTGACCAACAATATCAACGATCAACTGGGGGCAGCGGGTTATTACCAGTCTCCCGCCGGATGGGATGGCAACGATTTTATCGTAGTAGCCCGTAATTTTGTGTACGCCCAGAATGTTTTTCCGCATGAGATTGGACATTTTTTCAGTCTCCTCCACCCTTTTCACGGCTGGGAAAATAATCCGTGGAATGAAAGCACCTGGGGAAATCCGGTAGGCGTCAACGCGCCGAGCGATCCCGCGTTTTTCTCGTCCCCGGTGGCAACGGAATTTCAAAACGGAAGCAACTGTACTACGGCCGGAGACCGGATTTGTGATACACCACCCGATTATTTGTTTGCGTTAAATCCCAGTCAAAACGGATGCGCCAACTGGACCACGCCCGTGCGCGATCCAAATAATACGGTGGTCGATCCGCAGGAAAACAATATCATGTCTTATTTTGGAAATTGTGGCAGTCACGAATTTACCACGGATCAAAAAGAGGCGATTCGCGTAGATTTGATGAATTCGCCCGACCGGGATTACGTCCGTAATACTTATACCCCAAATATGACCGCTATCAATTCTGTTCCGACACTTTTGTCTCCACCGGAAGGGTCTACCGTTAATTCGGCGGAAGCGATTACCGTTTCCTGGTTTCCCGTAATTGAGGCCCAGTACTACGTGGTGGAAGTTGATTTGAGTCCTGGATTTTCTTCTCCTTTCCGGAAAAGTCAGGTCGGGGCTGCGTCTACTCCAAATGCCACTTTTTCTGATTTACAGGGAAATACCGAATACTTCTGGCGGGTTCGGCCGTTTACAGAATTTACGACCTGCACCGGATATTCGGATCGGGGGTCTTTCTTTACACCGATGAGTACGGCGGTAGCGGATTTATCGGAAATTGACCACTGGACGGCTTCTCCAAATCCAGTTTCCACCGGAGAACAGATCAATATTTCGGTGACCGCCAGTGAAAATTTCTCGGCCCGGATTGAAATTTACGACCGGTTGGGACAACGGGTTCAGACAATTGCCAAACCCATTTTTGCCGGTCAACAAGCCTTTTCTCTGTCAACGGAAGATCTGATCAGCGGGCTTTATTTTATTTCTATTAGTGGGAAAACGGGTAGGAAGACAAGGCGGTTGGTAGTGCAGTAGTCACGAAGGATTCTTTAAATGTAAAAAAAATGAGATTGATTACTACTATAATAATATTATTAAACTTCTTTTGGAGTTGCAATAACGAATTTGAAAAGGAAAGTTTTACAGCCAGTGCAGAAAAAACAGTTGAATATAAAGGTCTGAAAAACAGAAATAAGGAAAAAGTATTAAAAGCAGTGACAGAGACCGGGACAAAACATTTTGATCTTTCTGTAATCCCAAAAAACTGGATTCAACTGACAGAAATTAACAAAAAATTGGCCATCTATAATTCTTGTGATGCAGGAAATTTATTGATTACTATTTCAAGTAATAGTAAAAATCAATCGTTGTTATTACATGGACAACAGGAGAACTATGATTTTTCAATATTAAATAGTTATGGACTTAAGGATACTGTTTTCATCGAAGCCAAATGGAAAGATTCTAATGAACGACAAAATTTTAAATTTATTTGGACCGACAAAGAAAATGGACTAGCCAATTGGATAACTACTTTTCCCAGCGGATCTACTTCAGATAATATTTTTGTAACAAGTGGAAAGAAAAATAATTTTACAACAGTTAATCAGCCTTGTAAAGAATGCTGGGGAGAAGATTGTGAAGAAATTGAGACTGAAACCCAATTTACTGATGATCCGATAGCATCAATTCGTAAAATATTTGATGACTATACCAAATTTCAAGAATCAACTGATTCCCAAGACAACCAACTATTGATGAGAACTAGCCTGAATTCTCTGACTCATTTAACAAAACCAAAAGACTTGGAAATTATTATCAATGTATGGCTGTATTATGATCCAACAGATTTTCCGAGTAGAGATTTAGTTTATAAAGTCCTCAAAAAGAGCCGACCAGAAAGTATCGCTGCTGTTCAAAATAGAATTGAAAATAAGATCGAATGGGAGAGAGATGGATCAGCACCGTATTCTGAACTAGGTTATTTAAAAGAAATTCTTGAACAACAACAATAAACATTGAGCAGCGGTACTCACAAAAAGCACCATTACTGTTCCCGATATTTTGCCAGTGCAATGCGGAGCAATTTCAGCGCCTTGGAGATTTGATTTTCCACGGTCTTCGTAGAAATTTCCAGTTCTGTGGCGATTTCCTGATAAGAGTATTCTTCGAAACGACTGAGGGTAAAAACAATCCGGCAGCGTTCCGGTAAGTCGTCGATGGCCTTGTGCAAAACGGCGGTTAATTCTTCGTTTTGTAAATCCACCAGAGCCGTAGCCGGCATGCCCATTTCATAACTATGGTCTTCCACGTCCGAAAACTTCATCCTTTGTCCGCGGATATAATTCAGGGTTTTGTTAATGACCGCTCTTTTCAGGTAAGCTCTGACGGAGGTGGTGATATTCAGGGTTTCTCTTTTTTTCCACAATTCAAAAAAAACATCCTGCGCCATATCTTCGATCAGGTGACCGTCGGGCAGCACCCGATAAGCCGCCTGACAAACGAACCGGTAATGCCGTCGAAAAAGCAGATCAATCGCTTCTGAGCGATTGTTCTGTAACATTTCCAGTAATTCGGCTTCGGTATAACCATCGGCAGGTTTCTTCATTTTATATAGATACGGCAGCTTTTATGTGAGGATGCGGATCGTAGGAAATTAGTTCAAAATCTTCGTATTTAAAATCAAAAATAGAAGTAACACGCGGATTAATCAACATGGTAGGCAATGGTCGTGGTTCCCTCGTCAGTTGTAACCGGGCCTGGTCCAGATGATTGTTGTAAAGGTGAGCGTCACCAAAAGTATGGATAAACGCTCCCGCTTTGAGTCCGGTCACCTGTGCCAGCATCATGGTCAACAGCGCATAAGAAGCAATGTTGAACGGAACACCCAAAAAGGTATCCGCAGATCGCTGATAGAGCTGGCAGGATAATTTTCCATCATTAACATAAAACTGAAAAAGACAATGGCAAGGACTCAGTGCCATGTCGGGAAGTTCCCCTACATTCCAGGCATTGACGATGATCCGGCGGGAATCCGGATTATTTTTGATCAGGTCCACGACCTGTTTGATCTGATCGATGGTTGCTCCGTTTGGTGTGGTCCAGCTGCGCCATTGTTTACCGTAAACGGGTCCCAGGTCACCGTTTTCGTCCGCCCAGCCGTTCCATATTTTTACGCCGTGGTCGGTCAGATACTTTATATTGGTGTCTCCGTTGAGGAACCATAATAATTCGTAAATGATGGATTTCAGGTGTAGTTTTTTGGTGGTAACTAATGGAAAACCCGCTGCCAGATCAAAACGCATCTGGTAGCCGAAAACACTTTTAGTACCAGTACCCGTTCGATCCGTTTTATTATTTCCATGATCCAGAATATGCTGGAGTAATTGGTGGTAGGCTTGCATGAATGATTATTTGTTCGCAAAATACAATTTTTAGTCCCATTTTTACACTAAATTTCTCAAGTTTTTAAACTAATCTTGTGGTGAGCTTTTAAATAGGGTAACCGACTTTTTTTTCGTCTTTTGTTTATGAATAATTTTTTTGCACCATTGCTGGTCTTTATGCTACTGCTTACCGCTTCGGTTGCTTCGGCGCAGGAGTACGAGTGGGAATTTAAAAAAGAGACCAATGGCATAAAAGTGTATACCCGGGACATCGCAGATTCTAATTTAAAAGCCTTAAAAATTATCATGGAAGTGGATATTTCTGTGAATGCGATCATGGCTTTACTGATGAATACAACCTCCTATCCCGAATGGGTTTATAAGTGCAGCGAGGCTGGTCCGGTAGAGGCAGTTTCTGCTTTGAATACCATAGATTATTACCAGATAGATTTTCCGTGGCCATTCAGTGACCGTGATTTGTATACCGAAACGGTTACAACTATTGATCCCGTGACCGGGGTGATCACTTCTACTTCTACCGGATTGGCGGATTACGGTCCGGAACGACCAGGTTTTGTCAGAGTGCCTACGCACTTTAATCAATGGATTATCACACCTATTTCACCTGTCAAAACGCATTTGAAGTATTTTCTGCAAAGCACACCCGGCGGCTCTATCCCCGACTGGCTGGTCAATCTAGCGGCAGATCAGGGTCCGGTGAAAAGTATGCAGGCGTTTTTTAAATTGGCGAGGCGTGCTCCTTACGCTGAGAGCAAAGAATGGTTGTCCGAGCGTGCGATGCTGCCGACAGAGGATCAACGGTAGGTTGAGGGTTGGGGGGTTTTGAGTTTTGAGTTTTGAGTTTTGGAGTTGCCGTTGAGGTTTTAGATGAAGGCGTATCTGGACACAGAACCGAAAGTGATACCTATAAACAAATGTGGAGTTGCCTTTGAGGTTTTAGATGAAGGCGTATCTGGACGGGGACGTCCAAACTAACGGGGTTTGGGTTTTGGGTTTTGGGTTACACGCTCACGGGCATTATTCATTTTTCATTAAAAAATTAGGAATACGAAATAAATAGATTCAGAATTTTATAAAATGATTAAGCACAAATTCTGTACGATAATTTAGGTATTTGTTCATTAAATTGAATTCGCCTAAAATCAAGTTCAGATTTATCGGTTTTTATCTTTGTTGGATA
>CAKZUV010000228.1 GCA_937921555.1 uncultured Saprospiraceae bacterium | reverse complement strand
AATCATTGCGATATCACGTTTAGTGAGCTCTCCAGCAGTTGTTGACAGCAAAAGCGCCGCCATAAGGTATCTTACATAGTCGGGGCAAATTTAAACAAATAATGTCAGGTTTTAGATAAAAGTTTCAGATAAATCTTTTACGGGCAAAATGGCTGGATTTTTTATTTTTTTGGATGAAAACAAAGCGATACGTGGATGCGATGCGCCCCCCATTTACTGATTTTACCAGAAAAAACTAAATGATAGTGGTTTTCCCCCTCAAACGTGTTCCCAAAAAGCGAAAAAATTAGTTGGTCGGAAAAGAAGCCGGGAAACTGATCGCTTTGCGTCGTCCTGCGTAATACATTGAAAAATTATTATTTCGTAAATGATTGATAATAAAATTATTTATAGGCCCCCCAAATCAACGAATCAACCCGTGTAGCGCCTCTTTCCTTTTAAGAAAACTTGCTTAGCGCTTTGCTGCCCGCGGTTTTCTCAAAACTCAATCCAATTCCTTAAACGAATCAACGAATCAACGAATCAACATTCCTCCCCCCTTAACATTTCCCCAACCTCCCCCGATTTTTAAAAAAAGTAACTTTGCAACATGAATAAATACCGTTTCTACCTTATATCAGGATTAATATTACTCGCAAGTTGCTGCCTGACCGCTCAACGGGATTACTACGATTATATCCCACAAGACCGGACCACCGTATATTTCGAAGACTTTAGCGAAGAAACCAGCGAAAAATTCTGGACCGGTAAGAACAAAGAACACAAGGGGAAAATTAAATACGGACAATACCTCTTCAAATCCGTCGCGATTGGCCTGAAACCATCCTATATGGCCCCGCATTTTGACCTCGATCCGTCCAAAGATTTCGCCGTAGAAATGCTGCTTTCCTGCAACGGAAACGACTACGGTCTCGTCTGGGGACAAGACAAAAGCCTCGAACGATTCTACTATTTCAACCTAATTAAAAGAGGATTTATCATCAAAAACGAAAAGAAAACCATCATTAAAGGCAAGATCAAAAAACTGGTCACCGAATGGAATAAAATCACGCTCCGGAAAGTCAATCAGACTTACTACCTGTTCGTCAACGAACAACTTGTCTACGAAATGCCCTACGAACCCATTTCCAATATCCGTATCGGCATCGGTACTCCGGGCTGGAAAGTTTTTGTCGATTATTTTGGCGTCTACTATTTAAATGCTAAAAATGAGTTTAGGAATTGAGACAAGAGGAGAACGTTGAGTTTATCTGGTCTAAATATTACACCTGAAAATCCGACTGCTTTTCGCGCCAAAAGATATACACGATATAGCATCTCTGCGCCCCTCTGCGCGACAAAACACTAAAAAATTTCCCAAAAAAATAAAGATTCCACCCAGAAAAGTAAGCTACCATCGAAGTTAAAAAGCACAATAAAGATCGCCTAACTCCCCTTTGAGAAAAAAGCATCGAGCCGTATAATTAAATATCCAATATCCAATAAATATTCCGCCCATCCGCTTTTGCGGTGCCTTCCTTCAACGCACTGTCGTACGTTGCCCTCCTTTGTCGGGATCAGTCAGTTAGCCCAAAACCCCTTCTTCTCCTACAAACGGAATCGCCTTCAACTTCTTTCCCGTCATCTTATACAGCGCATTCGCCACCGCACCTCCCGCCGGCGGTAAAGTAGGCTCACCCAATCCCGTCGGAGCATTTGTACTCTCCACAAAATGCGTCTCAATTTTCGGAACCTCATTGTGTCTAATCAAACGGTACTGATCAAAATTCTTTTTATTCGGCTTCCCATTTTCAAAACCAAAATCACCGTACATCGCGTGTCCGATTCCGTCGATAATTCCACCTTCCACCTGATTCAGCGCACCCAGTGGATTCACCAAAATACCACAATCAATCGCACAAGTTATTTTATCAATTTTTGGCTGACCATCCACTTCGATCAAATCCGCCACTTCCGCTACGTACGTGTTATGTGAGTAGTACGCACACATTCCCTGCGCCGTATCACCCTTCTTTCCCCAATCCGATTTTTCCGCCGCCAGCTTGATAACGGCCATCGCCTGTTCGGGAACATATTCCATTTTTCCAACCGGATTATCCATCGCCCGCTGAAACCATTCCAGCCGGAACGCTACTTCATCCTTTCCCAGCTTTTCTGCCAAAGTATCTATAAAACTCTGCTCTGCAATGGCCAGAAAATTACTGATCGGCGCCCGCCAGGCACCCGTTGTAATATTACTTTCCAGCTGATTACTCGTCACCCGGTAGTTGGGCGTGGCACCCGCCGGAAAAGCGTTGATCTGCATATCCCACATCCCCGAATTAACGGACGCCTCGGTCAGTTCATAAGCGGAAATTTGCCCGTCTTTGATGCTCGCTTTAAATTTATATTTTACCGCCGGACGGTACATACCCGCCGTCATATCGTCTTCCCGTGAGTACACAATTTTAATCGGTGCCTTGGCTTTATCAGAAATTTCAACCGCTTCCAGCGCAAAATCCCCGTACAACCGGCGACCAAAACCACCCCCCATCCGCGACATACCGACGGTTACCTGTTCCACCGGACGATCCAGCAATTTAGCGATCCGGTCCGAGGTCCATTTCGGGGTTTGAATGGGACCGTACGTTTCGACTTTATCCGCCGTTACGTGCGCAAAAAAGTTCATTGGCTCCATACAATTATGGGGGAGGAAAGGGGCACTGTAAATCGCCTCGACCACTTCGTCCGCTTCTTTAAATGCTTTGTCCACGTCTCCGTCTTCCCGTTTAGGTTCCGCTTTTTTATCCAGTAAAGCCAGCAACGCTTTCTCGTGATCCGCCGTACTTTCGGCCTTTGTATCATCGGCGTATTCGGCCTTGATGGCCTTTGCACCTTTCATAGCCGCCCAGGTATTTTTAGCAACCACCGCAATCTTATTATTTTTTTCACCAAACTGAAAAACCTGCTCAACTCCTTCCACGGCCTTCGCCGCCGAATCGTCAAAACTTTTGAGTTTTAATCCAAATGCAGGTGGCCGGACCGCACACGCAATCTTCATTCCGTCCCGTACAGTGTCCAATCCGAAAAGTGGTTGTCCGGTAATGATTGCATCGATATCGACGTTCTTTTTTCCCTTTCCAATAATGGTAAATTGCTTCGGCTCTTTTAGTTTTACTTCCGTCGGAACGGTCATCATACCCGCCTTTTTGGCCAGTGTTCCATAGTCCATCGATTGATTTTTATCCGGATGAAATACCACGCCTTTATCTACCGTACAGCTTGTCGGATCTACCTCCCACGCCTCCGCTGCGGTCGCCACCAGCATCGTTCGCGCCGTCGCACCGGCCATTCTCAAACCATCCCAGCTACTTCGGATAGACTGACTGCCACCTGCTACCTGACGATCAAAATCCGTACTCAGCGGTGCCTGCTCCACGACTACATCAAACCAGTCAACGTCCAGTTCGTCGGCCACGATCATCGGCATGGCGGTCTTGATTCCTTGTCCGATTTCCGGATTCGGAGACATAATCGTTACCAAACCATTTTCACCAATTTTTAAATAAGAATTGATTTCAAACCACTCGTTCGGAATCGCTTTTTTGACACGTTCCGCTATTTCTGGTTCCGCGGGCTTACAACCCACCATCCAGTTAAAACCTAAAACCAGTCCGCCACCTGCCAGAGCAGAAGAACGAATAAAAGAACGACGATTATGCTTTATCTTGATTTTCATACCATGAAATTTTTATACTAATTTTAAAACTCAACAACTAAACGATTCAACACCTCAACAAGCGCAGCGATTCAACATTTCAACGAGCGAAGCGATTCAACACCCCTAAGCCTTCTTAATCGCCTCCTTAATCCTCAGATAAGTCCCGCACCGGCAAATATTCCCCGCCATGGCCCGGTCTATTTCTTCGTCCGAAGGAGTTGGATTTTCGTTGAGCAGGGCAGCGGCCGACATCATCTGTCCCGCCTGACAATAACCACATTGGGGTACATCAATTGCTTTCCAGGCTTTTTGCACACGGTGCGTACCATCCGTAGAAAGCCCTTCAATAGTTGTAATTTTTTTATCCGCAATGGCTTCGACGGGGAGGGAACAGGACCGGGCAGGAGATCCTTCGATGTGCACGGTGCAAGCACCACAAGCGCCGATCCCACAACCATATTTTGTTCCGACCAGTTTTGCCTCGTCGCGCAGTACCCACAATAAAGGCGTATCTGTATCTGCGGTTACCTCAACCGTTTTTCCATTGATATTAAGAGAATATTTTTTCATGTTGATCTCGAATTTGAATTGAAGAGATAAATAAAAGGCGTTATAATTCTTCGTCGAAAATTTATATCCGCCAGCGTCTCAAAGATACAGAAAAAAAAACATATTTTGCCCTCCAAAAAAATTCTGATAATGAAAAAGAAAATACTCGTATTGACTGGAGGAGGAGATTGTCCCGGACTGAATGCGGTGATCCGCGGATTGTACAAGGCGTGTAAATCCGATGGCCGCTACGAATTATGGGGCAGCAAAGAAGCTTTTAATGGTGTAATGGGCGAAGAACTTGATATTGTCCGCCTCACCCGCCGGCACGTGGGCGGTATTCACGCCAAAGGTGGTACCATTTTACAAACAACTAACCGGGGAAATCCCTGCGCGTATCCGGTGCAACTAAAAGATGGTACCTGGACGACGAAAGACCGCTCCAAAGAATTGGTACAGCGAATTAAAAAACTTGGATTCTATGCGGTGGTAAATATTGGCGGAGATGGCAGTCAGACTATTTCTCAGGCACTCTACGAAAAGGGACTTCCGATTATCGGAGTACCCAAAACCATCGACAACGACTTGTACGCCACCGATATGACTTTCGGATTTAATACGGCTGTTCAGGTGGCCACCGATTGTTTTGACAAACTGGTCACTACCGCCGAAAGCCACCACCGGGTGATGATGATGGAGGTAATGGGACGGGATGCGGGCTGGATTGCCTTGCATACGGCCATCGCTGGCGGAGCGGAGATTTGCCTGATTCCGGAAATTCCCTTCAACCTTAAAAAAATTATCAGACAGATCAACAGCCGCTACAAAAAGGGAAAAGGATTTGTAAATATGGTGGTTTCTGAAGGGGCAAAACCGCAGGGAGGTACCACCTTTGGTGCACGGTCAAAAGACGCGGGCGATCCGCACGTTAAGCTGGGTGGTATCGTCAATCAGCTCCGCTGTGAACTGGAAGAAAATGGTTGTCGGCCCCAGATCAGAGGAACAATCCTGGGACACATTCAGCGGGGTGGCACGCCCAGTGCTTTCGACCGGGTACTGGCTTCGGCGATGGGCGTGAAAGCTTTTGAACTAATTGAAAAAGAAGAATTTGGAAAAATGGTGGCGTACGTAAATAATAAAATGACCAGTGTTACGCTCAAAAAGGCCATCAGTAAATACAAGGTTCTGGATCCGGATCATTACCTGATCAATACGGCCAGGTCACTGGGAATTTCTTTTGGTGATTAAGGAATGTTGGGCAAATAGATTAAATAATTATGCGCTATTTTTTTCATCATTGGTGAAATAGATTTTGTATTTCTAATATTATCAGGAAACAAATAAACGATGAGTCTGCTCTAAAAAGTGATTTTCGCGCAGAGGAGCAGAGAACCATCCCTTCGGGAGGCAGGCGTGTATATCTTTTATCGTGAACGTAATATATAGTTTATTTTTTTAGAATACGATTCAGGATTCTCTTTTATATAATTTTAGCGTAAGCTCAACGATTCAACGATTCAACGATTCAACAACTCAACAACCCAAAAATGCCCACCCCCCAATACCTCAGCTTCCACATCCATTACGCAGAACCTTGGGAGCGATTGTTGACCGACAGCATTCATCCACTGGTAAAAAGGTTAATAAGAGAAGGTAGCATCAAGCAATACTTTTTTATCCGGTACTGGGAGCGGGGGCCACATATTCGGCTGCGGTTAAAAAAAGAAGATGGAGTAGAAGCGGAAGAAATCAGCCAGATGGTTCGGGAAGATATTGGAAGTTTTATGTTAGAAAATCCCTCTCAACTAAGCTTGACGCCGGAAATGGAAGCAGCAAAAGCAGCAACCTCCTGGCGCGATAACAATCAGGTTTTTTCCGTAGCATACGAGCCGGAGACTAGTCGTTTCGGTGGTGCTGGTGTGCTGCCATTAGCAGAATTTCAATTTTTTGCCTCCTCACAAATGGTGCTGAATGAATTGGCCGCAAATCCGGACTGGTCTTACGATTACGCGTTGGGCACTGCCATCAAACGCCACCTGAGCTTTGTTTTTGCCTTGCGTATGAACGCAGATACGGCGGCTGTTTTTTTTGAGAAAATCTGCGAAGATTGGCTGCCCGGTGCGATCTCCCGGCAAGGTGTTGCTATTCCGCCAAGAGCAATAGAGGAGCAATTTCAACGTGCTTATGAGGTGCAGAAAGCATCCGTTTTACCTTACATCCACGGTATTTGGAAAGAACTTCAGGAAAGTCCTCCTGAAAGTCAGTCTGCGATTCTTAAAAGCTGGTTACATACAAATTATGCCGTTTATACCAATCTCCAGTTGGCCAAAAAAGCGGGTATTCTAAAAACGGAAAAACCCAAACCGGAATATCGCCATATCCCGGATGCGGTCCTCTGGAACATTCTGGGAGACTTTGTTCATTTGACCAATAACCGACTCGGTGTACTCAACCGGGACGAAGGCTTTTTGGCTTATATGCTCACAAAAGCACTGAAAGGTCTACGGGACGTCAAATAGTTTTTATCAATCAAATTCAAAAAAACCATCATTAAATCCTATTTTGTGGCCAAATAGTGATGAATGACCCTGACACAATTAGAATATCTGGTGGCCGTGGATACGCACCGCAGTTTTGCGAAAGCTGCTGAAAACTGTTTTGTGACTCAACCCACCCTGAGTATGCAAATCAAGAAAGTAGAAGAGGAATTGAAAGTGCTTCTTTTTGATCGCAGTAAAAAGCCGGTCGTAACGACGGAAATGGGGATTCAGATTATCAATCAGGCGCGGATCATTTTACAGGAAGCCAACCGGATTCCGGAAATTATTCAGGATCAGAAAGACGAAATAAAAGGCGAACTGCACGTTGGAATTATTCCTACGCTGAGTCCTTATTTGCTGCCGCTTTTTATTACCAAATTTATTGAAAAATATCCCGAAGTAACCTTGGTGGTAGAAGAAATTCTTTCGGGCGAAATTATCAAAAAACTAAAAGAAGACCGCCTTGACGTGGGCATATTGGTGACGCCACTTAACGAAAAATCCATCTTGGAATTTCCCATGTTTTATGAGAAGTTTTTCATCTATATGTCTACCAAACATCCACTTTTTTCTAAAGAGCAAATCAATCTTAAAGAACTGGATGTGAGCGAGATGTGGTTGTTGCAGGAAGGACATTGCTTTCGCTCTCAGACACTCAATATCTGTGGAGAAAAAAAGATGGAAAATTCAAGGTTAAGATTTGAAAGCGGCAGCCTGGAAACGCTCAAAAGGATTGTAGAAAAGCAGTTTGGATACACGTTTTTGCCCGAACTGGCTACGGTGGATATGGATACTTCCAGCAAGAAATATCTGAAGTCCTTTCAAGTTCCGGAACCCATGCGCGAAGTTAGTTTGATCACCCACCGGAGTTTTATCAAAAAACGGCTCATTGATCTGTTTTTCAACGAAATAAAAGCACACATTCCTCCTCACTTGCTAGACAAAAATCGGGGTAGAATCATTAATGTCTGAGACACGACAGAATTATGACCGTTTTGTTGACCATTTTTCAAAGAAATAGTAAATAATATCCGCCACCTGTCAGAAGGGGGACGAATACTGAAATAATCATAAATATAAAAAAGCTTTTTGGTACCTTTGAGGGCTCCACTAACTCAACTACTGTGGATACAGTTAAAACAATCAGTGACACTCCGCAAATTATGGCACTGAGGAGAAGAGCGACCTGCTCATTCCATAACCATAGAAGGAGATACAGGCACACTTCAACTAATACAATTTCAATAATTCGTTTCATTGACTGGACGCTGGTGATACAATGATGCGAATTTAAACCTTCTTTAGAAACAGCTAACTTAATTTATGCCGAATCTCAACTTTTTTAACCGAATTACAGGAATTGTTCTTTTTACGCTTTTGGCATTAACAGGCGTTTCTGCTCAACAATTTAACGAATTTGTCCTCTCTAACCGCTTGCAGGATGTACTCAATAATTCTGAACCAGCTACTCAGAAAATTATCATCAAACTGGCCGACCAGGTAGACGTTGAGGCGATAGATCTGACTTTCTACGAAAACAAAACCAATCTCAAAGAACGGACTTTTACCGTCATCACTGCCTTGCAGGAAAAGGCAGCAAATGCCCAGCGCCCACTCCTCAACTGGCTGGACCAGCAGGACGGATTAACCCAAAATTCTTTGCAAACATTCTGGATCGCTAATTTACTGGCGCTGGAGGCAACTCCCGAATTAATTAACAGGCTGAGTCACCGGGCTGATGTTGAATGGATGGACATAGACGCAGAACTCGCGCTGGAATCCTTTACCGAATCTGCCGCTCCTCCTCCGGCTCCCGGCGTGTCAGAACCAGGACTCAACGCCATCAGAGCGGATAAACTCTGGCAAATGGGATATACGGGGTACGGCCGCTTGGCCATGAGCGCTGATACCGGAATTGATCCGGAACATCCGGCGATTGTTCACAACTGGCGGGGTAATTTTACCGAGCCCGCGCTTGGTTGGTTTGATGCTAATAATTCCAGTAACACCAACGTCAGCAATTGTGGAGATCACGGCGTACATACCCTGGGCACCATGGTAGGACTGGACCGGGTAAAAGATGATACCATCGGAGTCGCTTTTAACGCGCAATGGGTGGGTAGCAACGTTTTGTGTGGCAGTGGTACGAGTGGGAATATTGCTGCTTTCCAATGGGCCATTGATCCGGATGGCGATCCGAATACCATAGCAGATATGCCCGATGCGATTAACAACAGCTGGTTTGATCCGGGAGCGCAGGGAGAATGCAACGGTGCTTACGTTAATATTCTCAATGCACTCGAAGCAGCCGGGATCGCTACCATTTTCTCGGCGGGTAACGAGGGGCCCGGTGTCAGCACCATTACACCTCCTAAAAATATTAATACCAATCTGGTCAACAGCTTTACCGTAGCGGCCGTCAATGGTAACAATCTCAACTTTCCGGTCGCAGGCTTTTCCAGTCGCGGACCGTCTACCTGTGGCAACGAAGGTTCTCTGGAAATAAAACCAGAGGTTTCGGCGCCGGGTCAGAATGTACGTTCCTCTGAACTGGATGGAACTTATGGCAACAAATCCGGTACTTCTATGGCAGCTCCCCACGTAGCAGGTGCTGTGTTACTTTTAAAAGAAGCCTTTCCCGAACTAACGGGAACGGAAATCAAACTGGCACTTTATTTTACCTGCCAGGATCTGGGAGCGACCGGAGAAGACAACACATACGGCATGGGTATGATTGACGTATTTGCGGCCTATAATTATTTGATCGATCAGGGGAACGTACCCGTACCGCCCGGCGTAGAAAATGATGTGATGTTTATAGATATTGTAGTTGAAGAAAGAAACTGTAATGGCTTGCTGGCTTTTGATATTATTTTTGAAAATGCTGGAACCAACAACCTGACTTCTGCCGATATTACTTATGATCTGATCGGCCTGGGCGGTAATTCGGTGATGAATGTGACCATTCCCTGGACTGGAAATCTGACGCCGGGCGAACGTCATACCATTCCCGTAGTCCTCACGGATGCGCCCGAAGGTGTATTTGATTTAACGGCAAATGTGGCAAATCCCAACGGACAGCCTGACGGCCGGGATTATATTTCGGGTGGCAGTCGGTTTATTCTTGTCTCGAACCAATTACCACTGATGGCCAACTTTGCTTCCGATGTAGCTCCCTGTACCGGAAATAGTGCCGAACTGATTGTCGACGCTCCGGATGCAACAGAGATCAGATGGTATTTTTCGGAAAATTCCAGTAATCCGGCATTTGTCGGAGACAGAATACTCTTGCCGCCTTCTAATTCTCCCTTCACCTTTTATATCGAAGCGACCGTCGCTCAAACTTTTGGTGAAACGGCTCCTGCTGCCAACAGTACCGCTCCATCCGGTATCGTAAATAACAAAGGGATGATCTTTGATGTCTACCAGGATATTATCCTTCGTTCTGTTAAAGTATACGCCCAGAATACGGGGCCAAGATTGCTGTCTATTCGCAGAAGTGACAATTCGCTGATCCGCCAGGAAAGTTTAAATACGCTTAATATTGGTGAAAATCTGGTAAATCTGGACCTGGAACTCGCTCCCGGAATTGACTATAAGTTACTGATAACGGGGGATGATATGACCCAGCAGCCGGATGCCAATTATCCTTATTCAGTGGGGAATGCCATGACGATCAAATCTTCTACCGATCAGTTGAATCCTACGGCGGATTATTTTTATTTCTATGATGTTGAAGTAGAATACAACCAGGTGTGTGGGCGCGTACCCATTACCGCCGAATATCAAAGCACTACCGAAGTAATGGACGCTAATTTTAGTCCCTCTCAGAATCCTGTTAATCTAACGGATGGTGGATTGGTTACCTTCGAAAACTTATCCGTCAACGGGGAAACTTATTTCTGGGATTTTGGGGATGGAAATACCAGTACCGAAGCCATGCCTACGCACATTTACACAGAAGTTGGCACTTACGAGGTAAAATTGATTGCCGTTAATTCGGAAGGTTGTGGAGATACTAAAATTATAACACTTGAAGTATCTGAGTTGTCTAACTTAACGGACGCCGAAGCGGGCCTTAAAATAAATGTATTTCCCAATCCGGCCCGTGATTTGGTCAATTTGCAGATCAGAACTCCAAACGTGCAGGAAGTGGAAGTGGTAATGATGGATATTTACGGCAAGCAACTACAAAAAACTACCCGTAATTTTAACCAGATACTGGATATGGCGTTAAGTTTGGAAAACTATCCTGCGGGCGTATATTATATCCGTTGCCTCTTTGGTGACCAGGAGATAATACGTAAAATAGCAAAAACCAACTAATTTCGTAGGGGACAATTCCTATTTGAGTGTCCCTAATATATATTATCAGGTTGAGTTTTTTTTGAATAACTCAGGGGAAACTACCTGGCACTTAATTTTTTAATTTAAAATTTACAACAAATGCGTTTTATCTTTAGCTTTTTTTTAATAATGGTTTACCTCAATGTTTCCGCGCAAGACGTAAACCTTGACAAAATCAGCCCACTATTATGGGATAAAATAACAGATACACCAGATGAACTATCTCCAGTGTATATTCTGCTGGAAGACCAGGTAGACATCCCCGGAATGCGTCTCGAATTTGTTAAAAATAAAACACAACTACACGATCGTGCTGTACAGGTTGTAACGAGTCTGAAGGCCAAGGCCGCTGCTACCCAGCAGCCAGTACTCGACTTTCTGGCCAGTGAACCGTTAGTGGACCGTCACAGTGTGCAGCCACTTTGGGTAACCAACGTTATTCAGGCAAGAGTAAATATGGCCACCATCAAGCGTCTTAGCCTGCGGGAAGATATCGGAAAACTGGAACTGATTGTTCCGGTAAGTTACGCAGATGAAGATGAGGCAGTCTTTACCCCTCCGGTACCCAACGGCAGCGAACCAGGTCTTGTCCAGATGAACGCACACAGACTGTGGGAGATGGGATATACCGGCGCCGGAAGTCTCGTGATGACGGTAGATAGTGGTGTAGATTGGTTACACCCCAGCCTGGTTGGAAAATATCAGGGTATTTATTTTGCAGAAAGACAATCCCATACCGGTGCTGCGACTCAGGGATCGACGGATTGTGACGGTCACGGTACGCGGGTAACCGGAAATATGATAGGACTGGACCGCATCACCAATGATACTATTGGTCCGGCTTTTAATGCCCGTTGGATAGGTGGAGCGCACGCTGGCCTAATCGGTGCTTGTGCAGATGCTATTTTCGGAAGTGTACAAAATTTTCAATACGCACTGGATCCTGATAACGACTCCAATACCACCGATGATATTCCTGATGTCTTAAATAATTCATGGGGAAGTAATGCCGGATGTTTTAACAGCGGTGCCGAATCTAATGCTCAGAATGCGATGGTTGCCGCTGGAATCTCAGTTGTTTGGGCTGCCGGTAATGATGGTCCTGGTCCTGGTACTGTCAATTCACAGGGAGCTATCAACCTGGATTTAGTGAATAGCTTTTCGGTGGGTGCTTTACAACTTAATAATACTGTTGCCGGATTTTCCAGCCGGGGGCCTTCCCAGTGTGCTGGTAGCGGACCAATTGATATCAAGCCTGAAGTAATGGCCCACGGTGTGGGTGTCCGGAGTTGTGATCTGAATGGTACCTATTCCAGCCAGAACGGAACTTCCTTTGCGGCTCCTTACGTTGCGGGTGCCGTTGCATTGTTAAAGGAAGCTTTTCCAACATTAAGTGGAGAAGAAATTAATCTGGCACTCTATTTTTCTGCTACGGATCTGGGAGCTGCCGGAGAAGATAATAGTTATGGAAATGGATTGATAAACTGTCTGGCAGCATTTGATTATTTAGTAGCCGAGGGTAATGTTCCCGTTGATCCTAATGTAAACCGTGATGCGATCATCGTTGAGATAAATGACCAGGTGCAAATTTGTGGAGACGGAACGTACTCTGCCTTGGTTACTATTGAAAATGGTGGACAAGATAATCTGACTGCCGTGGAACTGGAGGTTAATTATATTAAAAACGGAACTTTACTGGAGTCCGAAACCATTGACTGGACTGGAAACCTGGCCATCAACGAACGAACTACCGTAGCTATTCCGGAAAAAGATAACCTCAGAGGAGGACTGAACATTGTAGTAACGTTAATGAATCCGAATAACGGAACTGATCTGAAACCATTTAACAACCGGCTGGAACGTCCTATCGAAATTATCGAAATCGATCCGATTTCTGCCGACCGTCTGGGGGCTACCGCTGAGCCTTGTGCCAGTACGGCCGCTTTCGTAAGTATTGATTCTGAAACTGCCGTTGATGCTACCTGGTACGTTTCACCTACCGCCAATACCGTAGTAGGAACTGGATTATTTTTCGAAACACCACCGTTCCCGAACGCGTTTACTTTTTATGCCGACGTTGCTTTTGAAAGTGATGGTGGTGGAGTTGCGGAATTAGCGGAAACTGATTTTGAATATACCAATCAGGCCGGTGGTATTTCCTTCGATGTACTGGCACCTACGACTTTAAAAAGTGTGAAAGTATTTGCGGAAACAGCCGGATTGAATTTGTTTCAGATTCGTAATAATCGCAATGGCATTGTTGAAACACTGAACCGCAACCTGGCAGCCGGCGAAAATACCCTGAACTGGAACGTAGAACTTCCTGTCGGTCTGGATTACCGAATCCTGCGAACCGTGGGAAATAACATCGCAGCGGGAATCGGTGATCAGGTGGAATTTCCTTATACCATCGGAGGCGCTATTTTCCTCAATAATTCCACCAATGTTGCTGACCGGTACGAATATTTTTATGATTGGGAAATTGCTTTCACCAACCCGTGTGGTCGTATTCCCGTAGAGATTAATTTCGGCGGATCTTCTGAAGGTCTGACCGCAGGAATAGAGGTAGTTACCACGAATCCAAGCGCTAACGCAACTGTTACCTTCAACAATACCGGAAGCACTGGCGCCAGCTATTTCTGGGATTTTGGTGATGGAAATACCAGTACCAACGAAAATCCAAATCACGTTTACGAGGAAGAGGGAGAATATACAGTGGTTCAGTCAGTAATCACTTCCAACGGATGTTCCGTCACCGATGTAATCGACCTGACCGTAAACGTAGCCACTTCCACCACTGATCTGGCGGCTGAAAAATTTATTGAAGTTTTCCCTAATCCAACCAACGGATTGCTAAGCGTTAACTTCAGTTTTGCGGAAGCAGAACAAATAGGCATTCAGGTTTCTGATGTGGCAGGTAAATTATTGCTGTCTCAGGATCCAGTCAGCTACCGCAACAACAATATTCAGCTGGATCTTCAGTCTTTTGAAAATGGAACTTACTTTTTACTTTTTCAACTGGAAGAAGGAACAGTCGTCCGGAAAATTGTTAAAATAAATCAATAAATAAAATAGGGGGCCAGGTGAAATCTGGTCCCCTTTCTTTTCCTTAAATAATTTCAGCAGATACGCTTCACTCATAATTCCAATCATTATGCGAATAATAGTTACACTTTTTTTTACCCTTACTTTTTCTCTTGCCGCTTTTAGTCAGGAACTACAAATAGAAAAAATTTCTCCGGCCCTCTGGGAACAGATGCTGGAGACAGAAACGGAAACTTTACCCGTTTATATTTTACTGGAAGACCAGGTCGATGTGCTCGGCTTGCGTGCCTCTTTTAACCAAAACAAAACCAGTCTTACCAAAAGAAGTCAGATCCTTATTCCGGCCTTAATGGAAAAGGCAGCCAGCACTCAGAGTCCTTTGCTGGAATACCTGCACGAGTTACCGAATATTGATACGGACCGGATCGTCGGACTGTGGATTACCAACGTAATTCAGGCGGAACTGACTGCTTCACAAATAAAAGAAATTAGTTTACGACGCGACGTAGGTAAACTGGAATACATCACGCCCGAGATTGCTTTCAGTCCGGAAACGAGTGCTGCCGCTCCCGTGGCTCCTAATAACAGTGAACCCGGATTGCGGTCTATCAAAGCAGATAAATTATGGCAAATGGGATACTCCGGTTACGGCAGAAGAGTAATGATTCAGGATTCCGGGGTAGAGGGAATGCATCCCGCTTTACGCTTAAATTATCAGGGCTACTACGTAGAAGAGGATCGTTTCGCATACACGGGCAGCAATGCGGGTGGACCCAACGATTGTTCGATTAATGGAATTTTTCATGGAACTCACGTATCCGGTACTGCTTGCGGATTAGACCGATTGAACAATGATACCATTGGTGTGGCACACAATGCCAAATGGATGGCTGCTCCGCTGGCCAATCTTACGGGTGCCTGTGCGGAAGCCCGCTTCAGTCAGATCCAAAATTATCAGTGGGCACTTAATCCGGATAATGACGAAAATACCATCGACGATATGCCGGATGCCATCAATAATAGTTTTGGTGGATTGGGAGCTTGTCAGAATACCAGTACCGTAGCCAGTTCTCAGGATGCACTCGAAACGGCTGGAATCGCAGTCGTCTGGGCTGCCGGAAACGATGGCCCCGGAGCCAGCACCACTTCTTCCTCTTCGGATATTAACCACGATTTGGTTATCAGTTTCTCAGTGGGTGCCCTGAATCAGAATGCGACCACCGCTGTTGGATTTTCCAGCCGGGGCCCTTCTGATTGTGGCAATACCGGGTCTTTACAAATAAAACCGGAAGTATCTGCTCCCGGTGTAACCGTACGTTCCTCCAACGGATTGTCAGGCTACACCAATTCCAGTGGTACATCTATGGCTGCTCCTCACGTAGCCGGATCAGTTGTTTTATTGAAAGAAGCCTTTCCGGAATTAACCGGAGAAGCCATCAAATTAGCTTTATACCAAACTGCCAACGACCTGGGTGTAGCCGGAGAAGACAATACCTACGGAATGGGTATCATCAACCTGCTGGATGCCTTTAATCATCTGGTAGCTGAGGGAAATGTACCAACGAATCCACAAAGAAACGAAGATGTAATGGTCATTAATATTCAGTCGATTGATCAGGAATGTGGTTCGGGTAGTTTTGCGGCGGAGGTGATGATCGAAAATGGAGGAGACAACACGCTGACAAGTGCCGTTATCGACTATGGCTTTCTGGCTGGTGGAACGTCCACCGGTACAGGGACGCTGACCTGGACGGGTTCTCTGGAAAAAGGAGAACGGGCGATGGTTTCTATTCCGGAAATTCAAAACTTAAATGGTAACTACAGTTTCAGAGTTGCTGTCAGTACACCCAACGGAACGGAAGATGAGCGTCCACTGAATAATATTTATCAGATTCCGGTAAGTATTTTTGAAGTGGATCCAATTGAAGTAGCTGTGGTAGGGGAAGAACTTGGAGATCCGTGTTCGTCTTCCAGTGCAATCGTTGAATTAACAACCCCCGAAGTGGTGGACGCCACCTGGTACATACAACCAACGGGTGGATCTCCATTGACGAGTGGCCTCACTTTTGAAACGCCGGCTTTACCAAATCCTTTTACCTTTTACGTTGAACCTTTACTAAACGGCAGAGGTGGAATTATTGATGTCAACGCCACTGAGACAGCGGCGGGCAGTGAACCGGGAAAGGGACTGGTTTTTAATGTCCTGCAGGATGTTCGTCTGACTTCTACCAAGATATACGTCGAAGAACCTGGAATTATATTGTTAAAAATTATCAGGCAGGGTGGTGGAACATTGGTTCTGCGAAACCTGAACGCGGCGGAAACCGGAGAAGTGGAAGTGATGTGGGAAATTGATATTCCGGCGGGCGACGGTTACGTGATGGAGCAGACCGTAGGGGCACCCCTTAGATTTACCACCAATCCTGAGTTTCCTTACTCGGAAGGTGGAACCTTGACGGTTACCGGAACGACCGACCTGGTTGATCCACTGGACAAATATTACTATTTCTACGACTGGAATTTTGAATATAATTATGCCTGTGGCCGGGTTCCCGTGGTGGTGGATTTTGTTGGTAATGATGGCCCAACGGTCGGATTTTCAGCTTCCAATAATTTACCTGCTACCGGAGAAATTGTAAGCTTTACGAACTCCTCCGAAAATGCTACTGAGTATCTATGGAATTTTGGTGACGGAACAACCAGTACCGAAGAAAATCCAACGCATATTTATCAGCAAGAAGGAACCTACCTTGTAACACTGAGTGCGGCAAATGAATCGGGCTGTGCCATTACGGTCAGTGAAGAATTGGTGGTGTCGCTCGTCACCAGTACGCAGGACCAGCTACTCGCCGCCAGTCTAAATTTATATCCAAATCCTACGACCGGTAAACTTAACATAGAACTGGGAAGTAATTACGGCCAATCTTTGACAGAAATCAGAATGGTAGATTTATTAGGACGTACGGTTCGCCAGCTGACGGGCAATCAGATCAGTGGGAATAATCTGGAAATTGAAATGACGGACTTAAATAACGGCGTGTATCACCTTATTTTTGTTTCAAACGAAGCAAGAACTACCAGACGGGTCGTCAAAATGAATTAATGCGAATCAGGGGTTGAAAAAGAATTAGAATAGCATAGATATTACAATATTATTCTAATTGACATGGGTGTTTTGCTATTTGCTTTTGGCTATTTGCGCTCTTTCATTGCGATTGAAGGGAGCAAATAGCCAGTAGCAAGCGGCAAGAAGCATCTTTCAGAGACTTTTTTTAACTCCTGATTCACATAATTAATTAAAATACGAGCCGGAGAAAAAGGCTCATTATGTTTTTAAAGATAGAATAATCCGGTTCACATCTCAATATTGAAAATCAAATATTTGGTTTTCAATATTGTTTTTTTGGAATAAAAAATGAAGCTCCCCGAGGCAAGCCGTCGGGGTATCGCTCAAAGCTAAACACAGTTAATCGGTAAATGAGTTAATCAGTCCCGCTAACCTGCCTTTGCTGGATTTCCTGCAGCAGGCACGGCAGACAGGCGTTTTCATCCGAAGCAGCGCCTCGGTGAGTTCTTATTGATTAACAACAGAATGCAAAAAAACTGTTTTACTATCACTTATCCATTATTCCTTACCGCTTGTCCAAACTTTCATGATTGCAGTCAATTAATGGAAATTTAGAAAAGCGCTTAACCAAAATGCTCATTAGAAATACAATTTTAACCATGAAATTAAGAGGAAATATATTTATTGGTCTGCTGCTTTTTGTCAACTTACTACTTGCCCAGGATTATGATCCCTACAAGCTAACCAGTGATTTACAAACAGTCATTGCGAATAATCCGGATACCAGACACCGTGTTTTTCTACTGATGGAAGAGCAGGTTGATTTTGTTCGGCTCAAGGAAAATTTTAAAAATAACAACACCTCACTCGCAAATCGTTCTGCTACGGTCATTGCGATGCTGAAAGAAAATAGCACCCGAACCCAGCGGGATATGCTGAACTTTCTGGAAAATAATCCAGGTGTAAATTCCGAATCTATCCGCTCTTTCTGGGTGAGTAACGCTTTGTTCGCTGAGGTAACCACCGAAGTATTAAAAGAACTGACCTTGCGCCCGGACCTTCAGCTCATCGAAGCGGAAAAACCCGTCAAAGCTATCGGCTACGAGCGGACCATGGGACCATTTTTACAACCCGAAGGCATCGAAACCGGACTACGTGCCATCAACGCACCAGCCATGTGGGAACTCGGTTACACCGGCTACGGTCTGACGGCGCTCATCATGGACACCGGAACGAGTCCGCACCATCCCGCGCTGAGAAATAATTATCTGGGATTGTATAAACCGCTGGAAGAAGTCTGGTCGGGAATCGGGGACGAGCCCTTTGATTGTGACGATCATGGTACCCACGTAGCGGGAACCGTTCTCGGACTGGACCGTCTGAATAATGATACCATCGGCGTAGCCTTCAATGGAATGTGGACCGCCGCCCCTCCGATTGGATGTGGTTTTCAAAGTACCAATCTGGGCGTTATTGAAACCTACGAATGGTCATTGGACCCGGATAATAATCCTGCGACCAATGATGCTCCGTCCGTTATTAATAACTCCTGGGGATTTGGAGGTGAAAGCAACGGAGAAGAATGTAATAGCATCTTTTCTTCTACTTTTGAGGCGCTCGAAGCAGCGGGGATTGCCAATGTTTTTGCGGCCGGAAACGATGGTCCCGGTGTACAAACCCTGCTGGCTCCCCAGAATATCAATGTGAATTTAGTTAACTGTTTTACCGTGGCGGCGTTGCAGGGAAACAACCCGAATTTGCCGGCAGCTGATTTTTCCAGTCGTGGTCCGTCTATCTGCGGTGGAACGGAATCTTTACTGATAAAACCAGAAGTTTCCGCTCCGGGCGTAAGCGTCCGTTCCTCGGTTGCCAACGGTTTTTACGATAATTTTAGTGGCACCTCAATGGCATCGCCCCACGTAGCGGGTGCGGTATTGTTGTTAAGAGAAGCCTTTCCGATGCTGACCGGCGAGGATATTTTACTGGCGCTGTATTTTAGTTGCCGGGATCTGGGAGCGCCGGGCGAAGATAATACTTTCGGAATGGGAGTGATAGATGTCAAAGCCGCGTACGATTATCTGGTAGCACAAGGGATAGAACCCGTGCCGGGTGGGGTAGAGAATGATGTGATGTTGCTGGATATTGATGCTGCCCGGACTTTTTGTGGTGATAATTTTAATGTGGAATTTTTATTTGAAAATGGTGGACGGGAACCGCTCACAGAATTTGAGGTAACTTACCAACTGGTCGGTGCGGAAACTTTTAACGGAACAGCCAACTGGTCCGGTTCGCTGAATAGTGGAGAACGAGCCATGTTTACGGTGACGGGCAACGATATAGTCGCAGGTACTTACGAAATGACCCTCGAAGTGGGATCACCCAACGGAACCGCGGACCCCAGACCTTTGAATAACCGGTTGCTCAAACAAGTCATTATTGTAGATGAAGCTCCGCTGT
Organism: uncultured Saprospiraceae bacterium; assembly: GCA_937921555.1. Lineage (GTDB taxonomy): Bacteria > Bacteroidota > Bacteroidia > Chitinophagales > Saprospiraceae > JALZUU01. The sequence goes on along the minus strand of CAKZUV010000228.1, from coordinate 2,455 downwards.
CTCCCCAACAATTAACAACCGGGAATATCTGTGAAAACGGTCAGGTTGTGCTGGCCGCTGATCTGAATGAAACCGGGGTAGTAGAATGGTATGCGAACAGTACCACGTCCATTCCGTTGGGAAGTGGAACTCCGTGGACCACGCCTCCATTGACGGAAAATACGACGTTCTGGGCAGACGCAAAAATTCAGCAGTCCCTCGGACCGAACCGGGACGAACTCACGGAGACGACTCCGGACCAGACGATGGGCGGGATGGTGTTTGATGTATTCACGCCTTTCACTTTAAAATCTGTTATGATAAATATGCCGGAAGCCGGATTTCTGGTAGTCCGAGCAGAAAACGGTCGCCGGAGTTTTGTGGGAACGCGAATATTTGATGCATTGGAAGCCGGCCCCCAGCGAATTGAGCTGGATTTTGATTTCTCGGAGGGAGAAGACCAGCGGCTTTTTGTACGACTGGTCGGTCCGCAACACTTGACCGCTTTGGCGAATGCCGCTTTTCCTTACCGCATCAATGGTGTCGTTGATATTAAGGGGAATGATTTTAATGATAATAATTTTTACTATTTCTTTGACTGGGAAATTGAATACCAACAACTTTGCGGACGGGTGCCCGTGACGGTTGAAATAGAAGGGGCGAGTTCTCTGACTGCCGGATTTACGGTAGCCAGCGATACCGTTGACGTTAATGAAACCGTTGCTTTTACAAATAATTCGGTAGATGGCGTTTCCTATCTCTGGGACTTCGGAGATGGAGCTACGAGCACCGATGCCAGTCCTAGTTATACCTTCAACAATGCTGGAAATTATCCGGTTATTCTGACGGTTACCGGGGCAGATGGTTGTACCAGTGCGACCACCCGGCAAATCACGGTACTTGGTGAAATTACCGCCATCAAGTCAGACCAGTTGAATAATCAAATCGACCTATTTCCCAATCCAGCCACCGATCAACTGACGATTTCCTTTGAGCTGGACAGCCCGGAAAGACTGATTTTGACGCTGGTGGATCTGAGTGGAGTCGTTGTTAAAACAATCACACCACGAACCTATCTGAGCGGAGCATTTATGGTTGATATCTCCAAATTACCCGTAGGAATTTATTATCTGAAAATGAATAACGAAGAATTGCAGGTGGTTAAAAAGCTAATTATTATGCGTTAAATTTTCTTAAATATTGACTTATTACCAGAATAGTCACAATATTTGTAGTTCTGTTAGTCGTTAGGCTATTAATAATGCAGCATTTTACTGCGAATAAGAACTTATCTGAATTTTTTTGACGATGCCAATATGGTAGCAGTCATTGGAAATTCGTTAAGAAAATAAAATAGAATGTATAAGTTTTTTGCTTTTTTACTGTTGATTTTTGTGGGTACAATTACAACGGCTGATGCCCAGCGCGCGCCGTCCGTCGACGACCCGGCAGAGCAGGCATACCAGAAGCGTATTCTGAAGAGTCGTATCAATGGTGTTTATATTCCAAAAGATTTATACGATGCCTTTGCCCAGCTGAACCGCCTGATGGACGAACCGACTCGTCAACAATTCCAACAAATGACCGAAGAAGAAGCCGGTAAAAAATTATATTTAGTAATGTGGATGTGCAACAACTGGGGAATATACGAAGGTTCCCGTTTGTCACATTATATCCAGAATTTAGGCATTTCCAATCCGGAGCACAAAGCACATTTTATTATCACCACCTACCACCGGGAACTGAATGAAAAAGATCTTGGCATCAAAGAACGGGTAGAATTTTACCAGCAAAAAACCGAGGAAGAAAAAGCGCGCAAAGCCAAAAACAGCAAAGTCATTCACCAGGAAACCCGTCAGCGTCCCAGGAATTAGCGGATAGTTTAAAAAATGACCAGTTCGTAAGTTGACAGATTCGGAACGGGATTGAATATTGAGACTCCTCTGAAAAGTTTTTTGTCGCGCAAAGGCGCAAAGATTTTAACGTGTAAATCTAAAATTGCGAATACTTTATAAAATTATTTACTTCAATATTTATTGCGGGTTTTGCTTTTTATAGTTTTCGTAGCAGGCTCAATATTGAATATTAAATCCACTCCGGGAAGCGTTGATACTTTTCAAAGCAAACTCAATACAGACCTCTTTAGAAGTTTTTAATTTTAGAAGTTTTTAATGGTTATCAACCAAATCTACAACTTCACAAATTTCACTACCTGTTCATTGCCTACCTGTAACCAGTAGACCCCCGTTGCCAGCTCCCGGACATCAATTTCGGTGTTTGCACCAGCTAGTTGATCCTGGAAAATCTGTCCATTCGTTCCGATAATTTTATAGGATAATGGAAACGTAAAACTGTTTTCTGCGCCTGTTATGTTCAGATTCAAAAAATCAGCAGCCGGATTGGGGTAGACCACTAATTCAACGTTTTTCTCAAGGGTACTGACCGCTGTAATCTGGTCCAGCGAAAATTGGTTAAA
>CAKZUV010000227.1 GCA_937921555.1 uncultured Saprospiraceae bacterium | reverse complement strand
ATTTGAAAATAAATTCCGGTTTTTTCCTTAAAATTTTTCAGTCTCTTTAAAATGAGCCCGGATTAATTTCAGTCCATCCCACAATCCCATTGGTTGATATCCCTGCTCCAGCTGATAGGTGCAAATTTCAAATAAATAGCTGAAATGATCCCGGAGTACTTTCCACGCCGCAAAAATTCCGTACTGTGGATCATAAATATGCGCCGGTTCACTAAAAGCCCCGTTCAACTCAATGATTTTAAATTCGCCGTGATTGACCATTCGCTCAAAGTTATCAAATTTGATATCCAGCCGGCCATAATTAACACCCGGCAGGTGTTCCAGGATTTTGGTGACACAATTTAACAATCCTTCAGTATTCCATTCTTTTCCATCCAGAAAAATCGTGCCCCGCGAATGGTTACCAATTTTCGGCAAATAAAATGTCTCTCCATCGTTTAAGATTTTATCCATAAAGACCGCAGAATCTTCCCGTAATGCGGTTGTCTGCATCGCGTAGCGCGGAACTGCTTTGATCAATTCTTCCACCGTTTTTTTTCCGTTTCCGGTAACGGACATAAATTCTTTTTTTACAATACTTGTCAGCTTGATTATTTTAGTGCCGGGATGGCGGACAAAAAACACGCCCATTTCTTCCTTTTCTTTTACGAACTCCTGTACCAGATATGCGGTCCGGATGGCTGGCAGAAAAGTGGCCAGCTCCTTTTCATTCCGGATGATCGTCAATCCCAGACCGCGCAGTCCGTGGTTGGGTTTCAGGAGGATGGGGTAATTCAGGGTCTGGGAAGCCAACCAGTCTGTTACCCACAAGATGGATGTTGCAGGTTGAATAACGAGCGTTTTCGGATATTTTGATTCGGGCAATTGCCGGTAAATTTTATCTTTTGGAACCAGAAAGGCGCCACCATTTACGATTCCCGGATTGGCGACCGTAAAAAATACCCAGCTACGAGACCGGAAGGCGTAGTAAAGATATTGAAAAAAGCAGGGCAAATATACGATCCAGACGGGCCAGTATTCCCAGTGACACAAGCGGTGAAGAAATAGAAACCGGCTCATCCTCGCAGGTCCAGATAGTTGAAAAATATACTGGAATCCTGAAACTGGACGGTGGTATTGCTAACGGTTCTGATGGACGGATAAATCACTCCCGTTGTTTTTTGTTCGTACCGGTTGGCTAAATGAAAAGCACGAATCTGATCCGGATTGGTTAAACGGGGGAGACTATTTTTGAATTTGATTTTCATGGTATCCCATTCTTGGGGGGTGTAAAGGGTAGAAGACATCCAACAATGTCCTTTCTTTGTGTCTAGTTGATTAGTTTTTTTATTATCGCCATCCCAGATCCATTCCCAAAGTTCACCGATCGAGGAGTAGTGGAGTAGTGTAAAAGGTTCAATATTGGTCAGGTCAACATCTTTCCAGGCCGCTGGAATATTCTGAGCATTCAGTAAATCCAGGACAATCAGTCCACGGCTTTTCCGGTAGCTGTCTGCCCGTTGGTGTCTGGTGCGTGCTCCGTTCAGAATGACCAGAAAATTGTTGAGGTGGTCGTATCCAATCCAGGTGCCACCCTTGACGTCCCGTGGAAAATTCAGGGTTTTATGATGACTTTTCCAATTGCGAATCACGACCGGTTTTCCTCTTTCAGTATCTTCATCCCGGCTGGAAGTAATTACGATACTATTTTTTGTTGGAACAAAACTAACCAGACACATGCTTCGCCTGATATTTGATGGTAGCGGGAGCGTACCCGAAATTTTCCCGAATGGAATTGCCCAGAAAGTCTTCTACGACGGGCCGAATAATAGCGTTGTGGTGAATGATGTGTTCGAGTTGATACAATAATTCCCGGTAGTAAGAGGTGCCGATAATTATTTGATTATTAAGAAGTCCGAGTGATTTGTCCGGTTTTTGAAAATGATCTTTCAGAAAATTGAGCCGTTCAATGGCGAGGGCCCGGTTTTTTTCCAGCTCCGGGTTTCTGGCTCGGGCTTCATAATTTACTTTCCCGGAATCGTATTCATTTACGAGTAGCAAAAAAATCTCAAGGGTATGTCTCAGGTGCCGGCCTACGGAGGCGGTTCTTCCATTGGGAATAAAATTATACTGGTCGTCCTTGAGATTACTAATCAGTTCGATGAGTTCATCCAGATAAAAGTGTATATTTTCTTCCAATGATAATTGCGCCATCCTATTTTTTTAAGTTCAAGCAGGATTTCAAATGCTCCACCAGTTGCCAACAGTCGGTAAAATTATTGTACAGTGGAACCGGAGCGACGCGGATTACGTCGGGTTCCCGCCAGTCTGCAATTACGCCTTTTTTTGTCAAACGATCATATAACTTTTTATCCGCGTTTAAAACCTGAACGGAGAGTTGACATCCGCGTTGTTCCGGATCGGAAGGCGTAATTATCCGCACCCGGTCGGTATCAATTTTATTCAATAAAAATTCCAGATAACCGGTCATACGGATGGATTTCTGTCTCAAACGTTCCATACCTGCCTCCGCGAAAATCTCCAGGGAAGCGTAGATCGCCGCCATACTCAGGAT
>CAKZUV010000226.1 GCA_937921555.1 uncultured Saprospiraceae bacterium | reverse complement strand
ATCCTAATTCATATTCCCACTTCCATTCACAAACTTATACCCAACACCCCGGATAGAAAGAAAAAACTGAGGATTTTTTGGATCTTCTTCAAAATATTTCCGGAAGGATAAAATAAAATTATCAATCGTCCGCGTAGAAGGGTAGACGTCGTACCCCCAGACGGATTGTAAAATTTGCTGGCGGCTGACTACCTCATTTTCCCGGTCGGTAAGTAATTTGAGGAGCATGGCTTCTTTTTTGGTCAGCACAAAATCTTCTCCCTGCCGGTTGGCTTCAAAGGTGCGGAAATTAACGCTGTTATTGCCAAATTCAAATTCTTCTCTGGATTCTTCCGGCTCTTTTTCGGTTCGCTGAATCAGTTTTTTTACCCGCAACAGCAATTCTTCCAGATTAAAAGGCTTGGTCAGATAATCATCGGCACCTTTTTTTAGTCCTGCGATCCGGTCGGCCGCCGTATCTTTGGCCGTCAGAAATATGATAGGAACTTCCATATTGGTCAATCTCACCTGTTCGCAAATTTGAAATCCGCTAACTTCGGGTAGCATGACGTCCAGTATCAGCAAATCAAAATGCTGGCCGTGGAAAAACTTGATGGCTTGTTTTCCTTCTCCGGTAGATACCACTTCGTAACCTTCCAGCTCGAGATTCATCTTGACCAGATTCCGGATATTGGTTTCGTCTTCAACTAATAAAATACGTTTACTCATCTTTTTGTGTTTTGAGTGCTCTTTGGAATGTTAAATAAATAAAGTACGATTCTATACTTCCTCTTTTTGCCTCACTCTGCCTCAACAAAATGGTCATTATACACAGCATAACTTCCATTTTGCTTCTTTGATTGAGGCAAAAATAGTTCGTCTAGAATCTGCACTTATTTATTTGCCATTCCTTACATTGTATGAAATAAGCGAACATCCTCTAGGAAATCTGCTTGTTTTTCATCACCAATGGTAATTTAATTTTAAAAATACTTCCCCGGGGCTGATTATCTTCGATGGTAATCGTTCCCTGGTGGGCTTCGACAATCTCTTTCACAATATATAAACCAAGCCCGGTGCCTTTTGTTGACCGCGTATCTTCGCTTCCGGTTCGGTAAAATTTTCTGAAAATCTTTTTCTTCTCTTTTTCGGTAACTCCAAACCCCTGATCGGCAAATTCCAGCTCCAGCAACTGGCCATTCCGGCTGGCTTGTATGTCAATAACTGCCGGGGCGGGGGAGTACTTGACCGCGTTTTCCAATAGATTAATGGTGATGGAAGTAATGCCGGTTTTGTCTGCCATAATATTTGGAATCAGGCCATTATGAGTAAAAGAAAAATCAACATTCGGAAATTTGGTGCGGAGTTTTTCCACCAGTCCTTCTATCAGATACACGACATCGACAGATTCCAGAACGGGTTGATAATGATTTTCCATTTTAGCTGCCAGTAGTAAGTCTTCGACCAGTGTGGTCAACCGTTCGGTTTCTTCCAGGGCAGTTCCGCTCAGTTGATTAATCTGATTTTTTTCCAAATCCCTTTTTAAAAAAGTTTCCAGCACTAGCCGAATAGAAGAGATGGGCGATTTGAGCTCGTGGGTAATGGACAGTAAAAAATTTCTCCGTTCCTGGGCGGCAATCATCTCGCGGTTGTATCCCCGGTTGATAATATAAATACCGATGACGAGGCTGATAATAAAAAACAAAGCTTCGCCGAGAATCATCCATTCCTGCCGCTTGTAGCTGTCTTCCAGTTCCTGAAACTCCACCGTTTTTTCAAATTCAGCGCTGTTGGCCACTTTTCCTTTGGCAGCCATGACGATCTGGAGATAATTACTTTTGGCAATAAAAGCGTCTTTATTTTTAGTATATAAAAGAATGGACCACCAGCCAAAAGCCAGCAGCAAAAAAACGATGACAAAGTTAGAAAGTAAGCGGAGCTTTAAGTTTTCCATACATGTATTAAAACAAGAATGGCCGCTATTTGGTTGAGAATGAAGGGTGCCTCTTTTCGGAAAATGGAAAAAAAAGCAACGTAACTTTTTTTATGTTCAAATTTATATTTGAAAACATTTTGTATTTTTAAGTAAAAAAACTATATTTGTCTTGTCGTACCTAGTATTTCGGTGGGAAAGAAAACTACGATAATTTGAACTGAAGATTGGAAACAAGTTCTTCCTTATCTAACCGGGCAGGTCTCCGGAATGACAACGAGGATAGCTACCAAGTTATCTATTTTTAAGTTGTCTCCTTTTTATAACTGATCAGTATTTTTGCGTCTGATTTTTTGAAATTTCAGGCGATTTTGAATTGGATAATTGGATAATTGGATAATTGGATAATTGAAAAATTGTCTCAATTTAGCCGGGTTAAAGACCAAGGTTGGACATGGCGAAGCTGTATTCGGAGCGGTTTCAAAATGGGGGGAAGTATTCGGTACTTCGCGGAGGGTGGGAAAATCCCGCCCTGCGGGATTTTTATGTATTTAAATTGTTATGAGGTAGTTTGGTGTATCCGGTATTGCTCTTTAGACATGCTCTTAAATAAAAAAGAACAAGAGAGAATCAAGGACACTAAATTTCTATGTAATAACAAGGAAGCTGTTTAAAAATGAAGCACAATGGCTACGAATAAGTCATTGATAACGTGGATCTTCTGCTATTTTTATTTCCGTAGCTACGGCTACGCAAAGAAAAATGAGCATCGTCCACAATATCAAGCATTTATCCTCGCCTTTTGTGAACATTCTTAAACAGCTTCAAATCCTATTCAGCTACTTTCAAATTTTATTAAATCAAAAACTATGAAATATTTTTTCTTTTGCTTGTGCGTATTATTTACCTGCACCGCTGCCAGTGCTCAGTTTCAGATAGCTGACAAAGGATTGACAATTTTAGTAACCGACGGTACGGAGGGCGGAAGAAACAGTGCACTACAGGCGCCCGGTGAATTTAAATTGCCCGAGCAGGTAAAGGGAACGGATGCCGATATTCCAACTTCTTACGATCAACTCAGCAGTAAAGGACCACAAGATGCCTTTGTACTCGATGCACCTATCCGTGAATTAGGGATGACGGAATGCATTCAAGCGGCGGCATTTTTAGAGCGTCCCGAATATGGCAAACTTGGATTTATGCTTATTTTTTCAATCAATGATGCTATTGGCGGAAGACAAGCAGTACTCGAAAAAAACGGGGTCACCTATTACGGAGTTTACCGGCTTATCCGACAAAAAGCATCCAACGATGAGGTCGTTCCCGCCGGCATGACTTCTTACCAGATTTCAGGCACTTTCCTGTTGTTGGGGATGTCTTAGCAGGTTGCGTTTGTTGATTTGTTGATTTGTTTAATCGTTTAGCTTGCTCTAAAAACTAGAAAAAGTAAAACCTGGGAACGCATTTGATAAAAATAATTATATACCATCTTCGCGATAAAAGATATACACGCTAAAGATATATAAAAAGGCTTCAGGAGGTTGTTAATTTGGCAAAAATTGATGGTTGTTAATCCCTGATAGAAAATTCTGCCCAGAGTGGATAGTGATCGGATATCTTCCAGGATAGTTCTCTTTTGGTGATCTCCCCCGGGAAAGTGGTATTACCTACAAAGTCATAGTTACCTCCCCGCAGATATTCGAGTGACAGTCTCGGGTTTCCATTGTCTCCCATAAACCAGGCGATGTGATCATAGAATTTGGTTTCATCAAAGATGGAACGAGTCACCTCAGCGGTCTGCATATCTCCGGGAATAAACAAACCACTGGAAATAAAAGTATCGTGTAATAAATCTCCCCGTTTGTCGATATTGAAATCTCCCAGCGCAATCAAATTTTTATCATACACATTGGAATCTTTCCCCCAGTCGGAAAGCCAGTTGGCGATGGCTTTTAGTTCGGGAATCCGCGCTTTTCTGTTTTTACCATAAAGAATATGCAGGGTCACCAGAATAAAAGATTTCCCATCAATTTTAAAACTAACCGCGTAGGGCGTTCTCGCAAATTGCTGATTGAGGGCATTTTCGTCAATCTTCTTCAGCTCTTCCTTTGGAACCACCAGTTCGCTCGCCAATCCCGATAATTGTACCCGTCGGGTATCAAACAGGTACGCCATTCGCTCTCCGTTTCCGGAAGCTCCTTTGGTAACATCCGTTAAGATAAATGACCAGTGATCGCCCAAAAATGCTACCATTCTTTTAAAGGCTCTGATATTTGCTTTTACTTCCTGCACTGCTATTACGTCGAAGCGGGAGATGATTTCAGCGATGTAAAGAATACTTTGCAGATCCCGTTTGGGTGAATCCGTGGAGCTGGCATTCCACTTATCGGTATAGTCCCCAAAAGCCCGGATATTCCAGGTGGCGATCAGAACATTCCGGTCTACTTTTTTAGGAGGTATCCGGATATCCAGACTTTCACTTAATTTTTTTAATCCCGATGATACGTAGGCGGGAATGGTTCTTTGGTTGTTCATC
>CAKZUV010000225.1 GCA_937921555.1 uncultured Saprospiraceae bacterium | reverse complement strand
AAAAAAAGAGAGGCTACCGTAGTAACCTCCCTGTACATGACATTATTAAACGACTATTTTCTTTTTTATTTTTTACTTGATCAAGCTGACATCGCCCGTCATCATCGTAGTTTCTCCGTCAATAAATTCGATCTCTGCTACGTAGATGTAAACGCCCATATCGTTTTCTACCGCTCCTGTTTTTCCGTTCCATCCCTGCACTTCGTTATTGATGTCCATATTTGTTTTGCTAAAAATCTTTGCGCCCCAGCGATTAAAAACCTGTAAAGATTTTATGTTGCGTACGTAGGACTGGCCACCGAAAACGGTGAAGTAATCATTCTCACCATCTCCGTTTGGAGAAAAAGCATTTGGAATGTGAATATTTTTTGTTTTCTCAACTTTTACCACTTGACTCACTTCGATCTGGCAACCTTCCTGAGAAGTTAGAACCGCTGTAAAAATGGTGGATTCGGTGGGCAGCGCAGCAGTTTCAAAACAATCATGACAACTCAGGCTGACAGAATCTTTCCAGGCAATGGTCACCGGACTATTGGCAAAAACATCCAGACTTAGCACTGCTTCCTCGCCCAGTGAAATAATTGTATCTGTAATAATTTCAGCTGTTATTTCTACTGTTTCAATAATGGTAAATCTCTGCTCGGTCGTACATCCGGTGGGATCACTAACAATCAGGGTGTAGTCTCCGGCGCGGGCATCGAGGCGCGTTGAATCACTCAGGATGAAATTTTGCTCATTTACCCAGCGGTAAGAATAAGCCTCCGAAGGATCCGCCATTTCGATGGTAGCCTGACCCAAAGAGCCGATACAGGTCGCATTTTCGATGGTAAGGTTTTCGATTACCGGAGTTGTTTTTCTTTCGATATTTACGGTTAGTTCCGTGGTGCAACCATTCGCGTCAATGGCAAAAATCCGGTAACTTCCCGGAGCCAGGTCTGACTTGAAATTTTCAGTAGATCCATCATCCCATTGAATGCGATAAGGTGCTAGTCCACCGTTGGTGGTAAATTCAATTAACCCATTGTTTTCGCCACAAGTAGCATCTGCTTTTTCTAACAACTCTAAATTAAAATTACTCGATTCAATTGCTATCGCATTAGAAGTTAAAGTAGTAATTCCCAAACAAGCGTTATTTGTAGTCAATCGACAACTGACCTGATCGCCCGTCTGAAGATTGGCAGCTGAATAAAAAGCGGCAGAAGTATTTACAATAGTACCATTAACCATCCATTCAAAAGAAGGAGATGCTCCCCAGTGATCTCCCACGGCACTAAAATTAACTATACTTTCATTACATACAAAAGAATTGTCGGAATTTATTGTTATCGTTGGCGCTCCGGTGGGATAAGAAGATACAGTGATTGAATTTGATAAAATATTGTTTTCCGCAACACAAGATTCGTTGGAAATCAGTTCGCAGCTAACCACCTGGGTAACCGTTGAATGATCATATACAAATTCAGCGCTTGCCGTAGTGCTAATTGTATTTCCGTTGACCATCCACTTTAGTTGTGGTGCCTCGCCCCAGTGGCTTCCCGTAGCGGTATAGGTAACTACTTCTCCAGGACAAGCCTGAGATGAATTGGCAGCAATGGTCACCGTTGGAAGGACCGATTCGATCACTGTAAGAGGAGTGGCAGTTGCGGATATATTTAATGGCTGACCACATTCATTGGTTTGCGAAATGGTAGCGGTTATGCTTTGTTGATTTTCCAGCAGAGTGGTAGAGAAAGTTGGGGTGTTGGACAATAAAACGCCATTTGAAAACCATTTTATCTCTGAGGTTGCATTCCAGTTGTCACCCGTAGCTATAAAGGTTACTTCGGTGTTTGCACAGATTTCTGTCTGGTCGGCTGTAATATTTATCGTGGGAACGGTAGTGGAAATGGTATTAATAATGATATTATTTGACGTTGCGGTAGCTGCTATTGTACAGTCCGCGTTGCTATTAACGAGGCAGGTGATATTTTGACTGGCCGTAGCAGTAGTCGTAAAGACCGGATTGCTTTGATTAGGAATTATGACTCCGTCAACCATCCAGGAAAATTGTGGCTGGTCTCCCCAGTTTTCTCCGGTTGCGGTTAATATGATGGTTTCATTGGCACAAGTTGTCAGCTCGCTGGCGGTAATCTCAATGCTTACTTCCGATAACGGAGTGACGGGAGCAATCAGGATGGGATTGGAAAGATACTGGTAATTTTGGTTATTGTTATTTAAAGTTAGTAAACATTCAACTACATCACTGTCCAGTAAATCGCTGGTCGTATAAATTGTCTGATTGGCACCCGGAACCGGCTGGCCGTTGATTTGCCATTGTAGTGTTATTTCCGGAACAGCGTCCGTGATGACCGCCGTAAATTCAAAGTCTTCGCCGGTACAACTTGGAGTCACCGTCTGGTCGATCAGTACAGTTGGAGTAATGACTACTGGCTCAGAGGTTAATTGGAATAGAATATTTTCCAGCAGCATATCATTGTGACGAATTCTGATCCAATCCTGGTCAGCGGTAGTAATAGACAATCCGTGATTTTGGTCGGGGCTGTTAAAAACAAAACCCCAGTATTTATCTTGTGCTTCCAGAAAAGGAATAACCGTTTCATCGCCGTTTCCGTAGGTACCGTACCAAAAATAGTAAAGCGCGTCTACGCTACCACTACCTTCGTTGAATGGTGCCAATACCGTAACCGGTGCTACACTGCCGCTTACTGCTCCCAGCCACTGAAAGCTGCCACCGTTGTTATTTACAATTTGTGCAAAAGTAACGTTACCAGAATGAGTAATAGCAAATTCGGATTGGATATAAGCGTTGCGACCACTTTGAACGAATGCCTCGATGGTGGCTTTTTGATTATCCGTAGTAGAAATCAGTCCGGAAGAAACGATGAGTACATCGTAATTGTCCAGATTGTTGATATTTTCCAGTGTTGATTGTGGCAAAATATCAGACTGGAATCCCATGCCGTCGGCGATGGTTTTCCACGCGATATCCATCGTTTGTAACGGGTGAAAAGACTGACTTTCAATGATCGCGATATTAGATGCAAAAATGGGTAGTGCTGCGAGTAGCACCAGTAACCCCGCCAGGTTGGTTCGTAAATTTAATGTCATGGTTAAAAATTGTAAGCGGGAGGAACGTCGTAAAATGGTATCTAAACGGAGGAAGAATAAGTGGGAGAAAAGAAAGAAGGGAAGTTTTAGTCGTTGTTTTGATTGTAAGATAGGGTGATTGAAGGTTTAACTCAACCTCTTCACTTAATATTCAACCTGATTTTTTAATTTTCTGTGACGGGGATGAAACTGGCGATCGGGCGATCTATATATGTAACGGATTCTTTCTTAATTTTTAATAAATTAAAAGTAAATATATTATTTTGTTTTTTGTGATAAAAAACTGGTGAGATTATTTTTTAAAGTTAAAAACATGATAAAAATACGTTTCATTATTCTTAACCCAAAGAGGGTAGAGATTCGGGAAAGTTGCTGGAAAGATTATTAGGTCAAGCTCTAAATTCAGCGTACTGATTGGTTATAGCTGGTTGGCACGCTTCTGAATTATTTTATAATTGAAGAAAAAGCCAACCAGATATTGCCCAACAAATCAACCAGCAAAAAAGATATACTAATCCGCCGATTTATCACATACGTAATATATTATGTATCACAGGTCGATTACGCCGAGGTGGCAGCCGTGGTAATTTTATCCAGTGCTCCGCTGACTTTTGCCAGTATTTCTTCTTGCCCTTCGATCTGATGTCGTTCTTTTAAATACGCCGGATCATTGTAAGAGACAGCGACGACTCCTTCCCGTTCGGTCACCAGTATTTTTTGTGGAAGATCCAGGCCAGTCAATTTTCCGGAGGCCATCAAAGGTGTACCTAATTTGGGATTTCCGAAAAGAATAATTTTGGCAGGAGATAAACTGAGGTCCACCGAAGCGGCATTGGCCTGATGATCAAGTTCCAGCAGGATTTTCAGATTGGGATTATTGCTGATGATCGTTCTTAATTTTTCGTAAGTATTTTGAAAATTCTGTTGACTTACTTTGGTGATGATTCCAGTATTAGACATGTTTTGGATTTTATTTTTTTTAGTGAAAATCAGGGCGTTAATTCAGGTGTAACGGAAGCCTGATCAAAAAATTATTTTCTGAAAGGTATAACAGCAGTGAGGTGGTAAAAAGTTTTACATACCAGCTATTTATTTTTGGTGATGAAAAGGAACTGGATCTGTGGCAAATCAGACAGGAGTATGAAGTTATTCAAAAAGAAAATTAAACTTTTGAAGTTTTTTACAAAAAATCACCAACCTCACCAACCATCTCCTTTCTTCACCTCGTTATATAAATGTAGGCAATAAATTATAAAGTTTTGCTTCGATTCTTTTTACTACCTTGATCTTATTTAAATGTGATAGAAGGATGTAAATAACTAAAAGCAAACAGCTTATTAGATGAAATTAACCAATCATAGTACCGATCAGGAATTGATCAATGCTTGTATCCGGCGGGATCGCCGGGGGCAACAGCTATTGTACCAACGGTATTATGGTAAGCTGCTCGGTATCTGTATGCGGTATACGGGGCACAAAGAGGAAGCCACCGACGTGCTGAACCGGGCATTTTTTAAAATATTTCAGAAACTTGATCAGTACGAATCGACCGGATCTTTTGGTGGCTGGTTGTCAAAAATAGTTTTTCACACGGCAATTGATTACGTCAGAACGCAGGCAAAGTACCGGGAAGTGATGGATTATAATAGTGATAAAGAAATGGAAATTAATCCGGCGGTGATCGACCAGTTATACGCGGAAGATTTATACAAAGCCATCCAGGAACTTCCGATCCACGCACGAACCGTTTTTTCCTTGTACGTAGTGGATGGTTACAAACACCGCGAAATTGGAGAACTTTTAAAAATTAGCGAACAAACCTCAAAATACCATTTAGCTGCTGCCCGTAAAACATTGCAACAAAAGTTGTCAAAATATAACCCTAATCGAATTAGGATATGAAAAAGTCGTCAAATAAAAATATCGATCAAAAAATAAAATCGAAAATCGAAAATCACGAGTTCGAATTTTCTGACCATGCATGGAATAAAATGGAAGGTATTCTAGACCCGCCGACCTCATCTCGTAAGTATTATTTCTTAATGTCTTTAATCTTTTTTACGATGATGCTATTCTTAGTTCTATATTATTTGTTGAGCGGCACGACCGCCAACCCGATTCCGCCACCGCCACTGAGCGACGCGATGAAATCCAATACTTCTGTTATTGACACAACTTCAGATACTCCTATCATGGAAGAAGTGTTAGTAAAAGAAACGCTGCTGAAAGAAACGATTGCCTATGATTCTTCTGGTCTTCCGAATCTTCCGACGCCGGGAAATTATAATGATTATCCTCTTCAGGGAATAACTCCTAAAATTGTTACAGGGCCGAAATCGGAACTGGCAACACCTGTAGACTCCGCCGTTGTTCAAAATGAAGTCCAGACGCCGGAAGATGCTCCAACGACCGTTTTTGTACAAAGTTTAAAAAATACGCTGGCGGAACACGAAGCACATTTTGCCACGGAGAAAGTTTATCTTCAGTTGGACCGTCCGTTTTTTGAGCCGGGTGAGCAGATTTGGTTTAACGCTTTTGTACGGGATGCCAATTCGCTGAAACCCAGCCGTAAAAGTGATATGCTGTACGTTGAGCTGTTGGGACCGAACGGAAATAAAATTAAAACCCATAAAATCCTGGCTCCAAACGGTACAGGCAGGGGCAACTTTAAGCTGGGTAAAAACGCCGTCGGCGGACGTTACACCATTAAAGCGTATACCAACTGGCAGAAGAATCAGGATTTGTTTTTTGAACAAAAAATTCAGGTACAAAAACCGGTTTTGCCGATTTTAAAAATGACCCTGGACTTGACCCGAAAAGCATACGGTCCGGGTGATGAGGTGTCGGCGGATATTGAACTGAAGGCACTGGACGATCAGCCACTCAGTAAAAAAACATTTGAATATGTATTAGAACTGGATGGTAAAAAAACAAAAACCTTCAAAGCTAAAACCGATAAAAAGGGAAAAGCAAATATCAAATTTTCTTTACCGGATAATCTGGAAACCACCGATGGATTGGTGAATGTGTTAATCGAACATCTCGGTCAGCGGGAATCCATTGCGCGTTCCGTTCCGATCATTTTAAATAAAATTGATTTACAATTTTTACCGGAAGGAGGATATTTGTTAAATGAAATGGAAAACGGTTTAGCGTTTAAAGCACTCAACGAATTTGGAAAGCCCGCCGACGTTACGGGCATCATTGTGGACCAGAAAGGAAACGAAGTAGCCGAATTTTCTACCTACCACCAGGGGATGGGCGCCATGAATTTTAAACCCAAAAATAACCAGCAGTATGTTGCCCGGATCATTCAGCCGGAAGGTATTGACCAGGAATATGCTTTGCCCGCCGCCGCCAAAAAAGGTTACGGATTGCGGGTACTGAAAAATACGGATGACCAATTAACCGTAGCGATTCATTCAACGGAAGCGGAGGCGATGATTCTG
The DNA here is from genome assembly GCA_937921555.1 of uncultured Saprospiraceae bacterium. Lineage (GTDB taxonomy): Bacteria > Bacteroidota > Bacteroidia > Chitinophagales > Saprospiraceae > JALZUU01. The sequence goes on along the minus strand of CAKZUV010000225.1, from coordinate 9,912 downwards.
GTTTTGCAGAGCCGCGGAGAGATACACGGGTACGTGACGACGAACGCGGTCGCGGGTACGCAGGAAGTGAAACTATCTACCAAAGATACCAAAATCGGAATCGCCCAGTTGACGTTGTTCGACGAACAGGAAATACCCCGCGCCGAGCGTATGGTCTTTCTACATCCTGATAAAAAATTGTCCATTGACATCACGGCAGACAAGCCAGCCTACCAGCCGCGTGATGCGGTTAATCTGAAAATTGCGGTGCGGGATGACCGTGGTATCCCGTTGAGTGGGAAATTTTCACTAGCCGTAGCGGATGATAATTTACTCTCCTTCGCAGACGATAAGCAGGGAAATATTCTGGGTTCGGTTTTACTAAATTCAGAATTAAAAGGGACCGTGGAAGAACCTAATTTCTATTTTGATCCGGCCGAAGATCATCCGGAAAAAGATCAGGTACTGGCGTTGGACCACCTGATGCTGACGCAAGGATGGAGACGGTTTGACTGGAACGCAGCCAGAGATCAGGGGCTGGCGGCGATGGAGTTTGCGAATGAGGAAGCGGTGATAGGGGGTATGGTGATTAATCAGTATCACGAACCTGTTCCTAATGCAGAGGTCCAGCTTACGCTTAAGAGACAATCAGTTTTAACGGATGAAAATGGTAATTTTAGGTTTTTAAATGTTGATCCGGTCAATCCAGGGTTGAAATTGATAGTTACTAAAAACGGAGCACGGAAAGAACTCTATTTGAAAAAGTTTCAGGATGATATAAAAATGGAGATTTTTGAGCAAAAAACCGTAGAGATTGCAACAATAAGAACACCTTCTAAGAAAACTCAAATTTCAGGAATTGTAAAAGATGGAGATCAGGGAGACGGAATGTATGGAGCAAACATTATTTTTTCAAAAAATGGAAGTTTTATAACAGGTGCTAGTTCTGTTATAGATGGAAAGTTTAAGGCTACTCTAGATCCAGGGCGTTATGATGTAGTTGTGAATTATGTTGGCTGTATTGATTTTACAGGTTCAGTTTTAATAACCGAAGGTTATGACCATAATGTTAGTATACCGCTCTATGATGGTAGAAATAATTTACAAGAAATTACTGTTGTAGAATATAAAGTTCCACTAATATCTAAAGACAACACGACTTCTGGAATGGTCGCTACGGTAGATCAAGTTAAAACCCTTCCCACCAAAAACATAGACGCTATTGCTGCTACCGCCGCTGGATTGTCTCGGGCAGATGAAGGAGACAACGTAGTTATTCGCGGATCACGGGCAGATGCGACGGATGTTTTTATTGATGGAATTCGGGTTCGAGGTAGTTTAATTCCAGCGCAAAATGAAGAAGCTGTACCACCACCTCCGCCACCTCCTCCACCACCTCCAGCGGTAGTTGAAGCGATAGGAAAACCAAAAGAAAAGAAGCGAGGCAACGCCGCTAGAAAACCTGTTCCGGGTAGTAATTGGGCGAATCAAAATCAAACCGTTATCGCTTACCGACGGTGGGGATTCCACCAGCCAGCAGAATTTTACGCGCCGGCGTACGAGCAAAAAGAACAGGCAATTCCCAGCAATCAACGCACGGACTTCCGAAAGACCCTTTACTGGAATCCCGCCGTTGAAACCGGAATGGACGGTACCGCAAACGTCCGATTTTACACCTCCGATGCCCTGACGAGTTTCCGGGCGACCCTGGAAGGATTTGGACAAGACGGTGGCATTGGTCGCGGCACCAAAATATTTTCCAATGAGATTCCCTTGGGGATGAATGTCAAAGTGCCGGCCCGGGTATTGATGGGCGACGAGTTGAAAATTCCGGTTATTTTTGATAATAAAACCAATCAGTCCGTTACCGGAAAACTGGTCGTCGAATTACCGGAAGAATTAAAATTAATGGATGGTTTTAATAATGAAGTAAAACTGTTACCCAATCAAGGTAATACCATTTTTATTCCCGTGCAGGCTTTGTCGCCACACCCCGGAACTTCACTGAAAGTTATTTTTGCGGGCGGAGGATTTAAAGATAATATTACGGAAAAAATAGAAATTCTTCCCCGTGGTTTTCCCGTAGAAAAAGGCTTTACGAGTCAGGAATTATCGCAGACGTTTACGTTAGATATCAATGATCCGGTCGAGGGTTCTGTTCAGCTCAGTCTGAATGCACAAACTTCAATGGATCAGCAATTACAAGCGGATCTGAAACGGATGGTCCGGCAACCCCGTGGATGTTTTGAACAAACCTCTTCTTCGAATTATCCAAATTTACTGATTTTAGAATTTCTGAAATCCACCGAAAATCTGGACGCAAAAACTGAAGAAAAACTGACCAAAGCGTTGCAGTCCGGATACAAGCGGTTGACGGGTTACGAAGTGCCGGGTGGTGGTTTTGACTGGTTTGGAAAGCCACCGGGCCACGAAGCGTTGACGGCTTACGGACTGCTGCAATTTACGGATATGAAACGGGTTTTTCCCGTAGATCAAAAGATGATTGACCGGAATGCCAAGTGGTTGTTAGATCGCCGGAACGGAGAAGGTGGCTGGTTGTTGAGCAAGCGCGGGCTCCACAGTTGGAAAACCAATGATCCGGTTTACGACGCGTATATCGTCTGGGCGCTGGCAGAAGCGGGGATGGGAAAGAAAATTAAAAAAGAAATTGAAAAGTCTGCCAAAGATGCGTTGTCTTCCGAAGATCCTTATTTATTAGGATTGCTGGCCAATACTTTTTATAGACTAAAAGATAAAAGAGCGAAGGAATTTTTGGATTTATTATTAAAAAAACAGGAGGCTAACGGAAAATGGAGTAAAGTTGCTAATACCGTGGTGAACTCCAGGGGTATTTCCAAAGAGATTGAAACGACTGCACTGGCAGCCCTGGCGATGATGCAGGATCAGTATTCGCATCCTGAATTATTGACAGCCATGGATTTTATCAAAAATGGTAAAACACAATACGGTTACGGTTCTACGCAGGCTACTGTTTTGGCGATGAAAGCGTTGGTCGCTTACGCGCAAAAGAGCGGTGATAAATCAGAAACCGGTAGATTGAAAATTTCCATCAATGGTAAAAAAGTCAGCGCGCAGGAATACAGTCGTACAACGGGGAGCATTGAATTAACGAATCTCGGGCAGTATCTGAAGAAGGGCAAAAACCGGGTGAAGGTTAGTTTTTCTGAGACAGAGCGGGCGCTGCCTTACTATCTGGGATTACGGTATCATACCTTACTGCCGACCAGCGACGACGACTGTGCATTGGAATTATCCACAAAGCTGGAAAGTAAAAAAGCCAAAATGGGCGATCAGCAACGACTGGCGGTTAACTTGAAAAACAAAACGACGGAAGCAGTAACGAATCCAATCATTAAGTTGGGAATTCCGGCGGGACTCAGTGTACAAGCCTGGCAGTTAAAGGAGATGGAAGAACAGGGTGTCTTTGACTATTACGAATTATTTGATGGCTATCTGGTTTTTTATTTCAGAGAACTGGGCCCTTCTGCTACTAAAAAAATCAACCTTGATCTGAAGGCAGATATTCCTGGTCAATATTCGGCGGCGGCTTCTTCGGCCTGGTTGTATTATGCGAACGAGGAGGTGAGTTGGAGTAAGCCAGAGGCGATACGGGTGGAGCGGTGAAGAGGGTGAGGCGTTTTGTTTGTTGAGGCGCTTCGCTTGTTGAATCGCTTCGCTTGTTGAATCGTTGAATCGCTTCGCTTGTTGAGGTGTTGAACAACTCAACAAGCGAAGCGACTCAACATCTCAACATTTCAACAAAAAAAAGCGTCTCAATCACTCAGATTAAGACGCTTTTTTTAAGTCGCTTTTTTTTAAAATGAATTACCATTCACTATTAATTTAGGTTTCTTTTCTTTTTTTTTCTTGCCAAATTTCTCCTGATAATCCACGATGCTTTGTTCTACAATTTGCAGGGCCACGAACTTGGATTGAAACTCTTCGATGACCACCGTTTTATTTTCCAGTTTTTTATAATCTTCGAAAAAAGTTCTCAGTTCGCGGGTAAAGTGAACTGGTAATTCACTGATATCGTTGATGTGACTGACACTCATATCTCCTTCGGCTACGGCAATAATTTTATCATCCGCTTCCCCGTTATCCACCATTCGCATCACGCCGATCACGCGGGCGTCCACCAAACAAAAAGGAACAATATCGATTTGAGACAAGATTAATATATCGAGTGGATCGTTGTCATCACAATACGTTTGTGGGATAAAACCGTAATTGGCAGGATAATAAACGGACGAGTACAACACTCGGTCCATTTTTAACAAGCCACTGTCTTTATCCAGTTCGTATTTGGCCCGCGAGCCTTTGGGAATCTCGATAACTCCGGTAACATATTCGGGAGTATTCGGACCCGGCTTGATGGCGTGCCAGGGATTTTTTAACTTCTTATTTACGCGATTACTTTCTGACATTGTCTGAGATTGTGTTAGTAGTATATTTGAATATTAATAATGTATGGTAAGTTCCGAAACTAATTATAATGTTAATTCGGACAAGTTTTAGTGGGGTAGTGTAAGGTGAAACAACAAATCTGATACCAGATATTTCTTTTGGTTAAAAGTTTGAATTGCAAATATACGCTATTTGTTGATGGGGATCAAAAGATTAACGTCCCACTACGTAAACACCACTCACATTATTCTGACTAAAGCTAAGACTGTTTGACGGGACCACTTCCGTTAAATTCCAGCTGGAAACGGAAGCACAAATTCCCTTCAGATCAATATATTCAATTAACTGAAAAATAGATGATCCGACTTCTTTTCTTACCTGTTGTAAATTCAGCGCATCCGGATCGCTCGCATTCGTTGTATTTTTAGTAATCAAACAAACAATACCGTAACTGCCTTCGATGTTGATTGAAAAATTTGGGGTATCACTGGTCTCCATGATTTGATTCAGCCAGATTAGGAGATACGTTTTTTTGTACCCCGCCGGAATAACCGGAGTTTCCAGATGTTCGGCGCGGAGTATTACTTCGTTGGCATCCAGCGTTACGGTGGTTTCAGTAGCTTGCATCGTACCCGCATTGGCAGCGCAGCGATCACCCGTATTGGTCACCACAATCGTGGCGGGTGCCCCGGCTAAATCCGAACAGAAATCAGAAGCAGCCAGTCTTTGCCGTAAACTTTCCAGCGTTGTTTTACCCAGTGAAATTTTATTGTTATCAAAATATCCAGCTACTGATTCGTGGTTAAAATTGGCAACCATTGGATAGATATGATATGTTCCTGCGTGGCCGATCATAAAAGTAGGTAAAAGGGCAATGGCCTCGATGTTACCCGTTTTTTCGGAAACCAGCAGGTACTGTATATCAGTATAATAATCATCGCTCGGCGCTTCCACGGTCGTAGCGGAGATGGTAATATTTTCCTGATTATAAAATAATTGATTCTTGTCCGGCTTAAGGCTACCGGCAAAAGCATTGCAGTTGGTGGCCAGAGAAGCAGCTAGTTTCTCGATCATTTGCTCGTCCATGGTTGCGGCATCCTGATCAAAAATCAGTGCGGTGGCGGCGGGCATTTCTGCCGTTCCGTAGGCCAGTTCATCGGATGCGTTTGCGGCCATGATCACATCGGTGTTGGCCATTGGATTTTCCGGGGTTGTCACGGGACTAAATCCGGCGGGTATCCGCTTATCGACCGTAATATAATTGGCAGATTTTTCGTAGCAACCATCACTGATGGCACCCATCATAAAGTCACCCGGTTTGATGTTAAACGTTCCCGTGTAGCTGTACGCATACACCCGGTATTTGCCAATGCTAAAATCTTTAAAATTGAATTTGTCTTTTGCGAGTCCAATCACCCGGCGGCGATAATTGGTCACTACGTACATTAATTCCTGATCCTGATGCTGAGCGTTCTGGAAATCTAGCAGTGGACTTTTAAATTCTGTAATAGTTATATAATTTTCCTGATTGCTGGTAATTTGTGGTGGTGTCAAATTCGCGTAACTGATGCGCACCGAATTTTCCGAAAGGGCAAAACAATCTTTTGAAAATACAGCTTCTTTGATCGACATATTCATGGGTCTTTGTGGCAAACCTACGTACGAAACACCCCACACGTAATAAGTTCCACGGGGAACACTCGACAAATCCACGGAACGATCTTCGGAATAACCCAGAATTTGTTGCGCTTCGTCGGTGATCACATACACATATTTGTCCGTCGTCAGCTCACTGTGTTTCAGGTGAATCAGCGTACGGGTATCATTTTGTTTACAAACATACCGCTGCTGTGCGCCATCGAGTAAACTCAAACTTCCACCATTTGCCGGACAGTCGCCCGCGCACAACGTGCCGGTGATTAATAAGCTGAAAATCAGCGTGATAAGATTTTTTAGATAACTTTCCTGATACATATACTTTTTTCCTTAATGGGGTGTCGTAAATGCTTCGTCGTGGTGGTAAACGAAGGAAAGTCTTGGTTGTAATTGTAATTGTAAAATGCCAGGAGAATGGGTGTACTCACAGCATATTTTGTATTAATTAAATTTATATACGAGGAAAGAGAACGGATAGTTACGGGGAAAAAGTTAAATTTTCGGGAACTCTAATTTCATTATTTTAGTTTTTTAGAATATGAAAAAATTTGCTATTCTGATATTCACGGATGTGCCAAAACCTTTAAGGCGTTGCTGGACCGGATTTCGTTTTCAACGGAAGACGAACTCTATCTGCTGGGCGATTATATCGACCGTGGACCGGACAGTAAAGGCGTGATTGATCATATCTGGGCATTGCAGGAAACGGGACATAAGGTACACTGTCTGCGTGGTAATCACGAGCAGATGTTTCTCCACGCGATTGATGCGCGCGATGAATTACATGGGATCAACGAAACGAGAGGATACGCGGAAACCCTTGCGAGTTTTGGTACTCCCAATATTGACCATGTCCCGGAGGCTTATATTAACTGGATGAAAAATCTGGATTTTTATCTGGAAGTTGATCAATATATTCTGGTCCATGCCGGATTGGATTTCAGTACCGGAAAACCATTTGAAAATAAAAAAGAAATGATTTGGATTCGATACTGGTACGAAAGTATTGACCGGGAATGGCTGGGCGACCGAATCATTGTGCACGGACATACGCCGATTCGCCAGTTAGAAATAAAAAATAGCATCGGTGAATTAGCCGAGATTCCCGCAATAGATATTGACAACGGCTGTTCGTTTGAAAGCTTTGGTTTTGGAAACCTCTGTGCCTTTGAGTTCGGAACGCAGACGTTTACCTTTCAAGCGAATATTGAAGCCCTCTAACCTTTACGAACCCCGCGAGCCTTTGAGAAACCCGCGAGCGGGCACCAGTGAAGCAAGGTTTCTTAAAGCGGCATCGGAAAGCGAAGTTCCTTAAATTAAAGCGGCATCGGAAAGTAAAGTTTCTCAAAGAACTATCAGGAAAGCCAAAGTTCCTCAAAGCAATAACGTCTGCGCAAAAATCAATTCCGTAGCACCCGTATTCTCTTCTATAAAAGCCCGGTTTATCTTTACAGCCTGATTATAATAATCCGGATCAAGCAGCGCTGTAAATTGCTTTGTAAAATCCTCCTCACCGGTAATCGCAAAAACACCACCGCGCCGAACCAGTGTAATTGCCTCCGGAAACTTACGGTAATTGCTACCAATCAGGGTAGGCAAACCAAAAACGACCGGTTCCAGAATATTATGGATTCCGGTTCCAAAACCTCCACCGATAAACGCGATTTTTCCATACTGATAAATAGAAGAAAGCAAGCCGATACTATCGACGATGAGCACGCGGGTGTCCGGAAATAACCCGGTCGTTTGCGCTGCGCTCAGCCGTTGAAAAGGCACCGTAAGATGCGTGGCAATCTGTTGCAGATGGGTCTCTGAAATATCATGCGGAGCGATAACAATCGAGTAGGGGACGTCTTTGTTTTTTTGTAAAAAAGTATTTAAAATATTTTCTTCCGGAGGCCAGCTGGAACCTACAATCAGTAAAGGAGCCCGTTCCGATAATTCGGCGATAACCGGAATTTTTTGTGGATTTTCCGCAATAGCTGCCACGCGGTCAATTCTCGGATCACCCGCCACGATGACGTCCGTGATACCGATATTTTCTAATAAATTTTTATCTGATTCCGTTTGGACAAATAATTTTTCAAATCTCTTTAAAGCCCGTTTAAACAATCCACCGTACCACCGGAAGAAAACCTGATCCTTTCGGAAACTTCCCGCGATCAGATACCGGGGAATCTCCCGGCGATCCAGTTCAAATAAATAATTCAACCAAAATTCGTATTTGACAAAATAAGCCATCTTCGGCTCCAGCAACGCCAGCCACCGGCGCGCATTTGCGGGTGTATCGGCGGGCAGGTACAGGACCAGGTCTGCGTACGGATAATCTTTTCTGATTTCAAAACCGGAAGGAGAATAAAAACTCAGGACCACTGGAAGCTCCGGATTTTCTGATTTTATTTTTTCAATCAACGGCCGTCCTTGTTCAAATTCTCCCAGCGAAGCACAGTGAATCCAGATGGGTTTTTCGGTGAACGGTAATTTCGCTTTTATTTTTTCTTCCCAGTTTTTTCGTCCTGTTGTCCAGGCCTTAGCTTTTGGGTTCCAGAGAGCGGCTAGTCGGATGGCGGAGTGGTAGAAGAAGAGGAAGAAGTTGTAGAGGTGCAAGGTTTGGAGGTTTGTGGTTTTTTAGTGAGGTTGGTTTTTTGATGTGGTGATGAGTTGACAGGATGAAAGGTATTGTTCAATTTGTAAATGGTTCGCAAATTACCCATGCTTTATCCATAAATTCCTTACTTTCTTTAATTTTTTCAGCACTCTTGAATAAATTATTTGATAATTTGACCCGGTTACGCTCTTTGTCTTTCTGTCCATCTTTCTGAATCTTATGGGCCAGTAATTCCAGGAAAATAGCAAGTGAATCGTATTTTAAATTCCCAATTTCTTCTACCAGTTCTTCCATTGAACCTGGATACTTTTCGATCTCTGATTTATGTATCATTTTCTTTTTTTTGATATTCAACGAAGGTATGATTTTTATCTCCATTCTTTTACTATTCATTACTGATATCTGAACCACGACCAAATAACTCTTCTAAACAATCCGCATATCTGCAAATTCACAAACAAATTATCAAAAAGTAAAACCGTCAAAAAATCCCAAAATTTTACCCCGGCCCCGGAGGGGAGATTTTGAGATTTTTTGCCTGGCTGTTATCGGCGAACATCCATTAATCCGCCATCCCGTCCGCTTGCGCGGTTCCTTCCCTCGTCGCGCTGTTGCACGCCGCCCTTCTTTCAGTCGGGATCGGTCAGTCATGCACATCAAAAAATCCGCACATCAAAAAACAAGTTATCCGAAACTAAAACCGTCAAAGAATCCCAAAATTTTACCCCGACCCCGGAGGGGAGATTTTGAGATTTTTTACCTGGCTGTTATCGGCGAACATCTGCACATCTGCACATCCGCACATCTGCACATCCGCACATCTGCACATCTGCACATCCGCACATCTGCACATCCGCACATCTGCACATCAAAAAATCTGCACATCAAAAAATCCACACATCAAAAAATCCACACATCTGCACATCAAAAAATCCACACATCCACACATCCACACATCCACACATCCACACATCTGCACATCAAAAAATCCACACATCAAAAAATCAATCCCCCTCAGACCACCGATAACTATCTATCTCCAATCCCGCCAGATCAATCACCCGGTCGATCACCGTCGCGGCCAGTGCCTCAAAATCTTTTGGTTTACTATAAAAACTGGGACAAGCCGGGCAAATGATTCCGCCCGCTTCGGTTACGGTTTTCATGTTATTCAGATGAATCAGGCTGTACGGCGTATCCCTGGGGACAAGAATCAGACGCCGGCGTTCCTTTAAAATCAC
>CAKZUV010000224.1 GCA_937921555.1 uncultured Saprospiraceae bacterium | reverse complement strand
TTGACAAAACTGACGGGCTATTCGTCGGGCGGTAGCGGAGGTGGTGAAAAACGGGGTTCCCCATTCTGCGGCGGCGACGTCATCCAACACGATCCGGTAGCGGGGCGTCACTTCCGAGGGAAGGTTTCCGTATATGGCAGGATGCGGGTCAAATAGATTCCGGTCGGATGCTCCGTAATATAAAACCATTTCAGGTTGTGAACCGGCATACATTTTAAAGGAGAGTTGTTCGGGTGTAAATCCGGTATAGTTGAAGGCGGGCAACAGCCAAACCAGCAATAAAACTAACCATCCGGCGGGAAATGGTCGGAGCATTTCTCCCCTGTTATTCATTGGTATTTTTTTGTTATTAATAAATAAAAGCCACACCAATAACGGCATCACCAGGTTCCAGGGCCAGACGACATGGTTCCAGTTGTGCCCGAACGGACCCAACAATCCAAGGATAATTCCATGAAAAATGAAGGTGGCGATTACCATTAAATTACGACTGGGACGGAATAAAAGTCCTGCTCCAATCAGCAACTCTACCCCACCCGCTCCGTAAGCCAGCTCCGGTGGAAAAGAGGTAACGAAATTCCCCAGTGGTTCCAGTAACCAGGGGAAAATGTCTTCCACGAAATGAATATTAAATTTATGTAAGCCACTCCATACATACACACCCGCTACTGCTCCACGCAGGGAAACCATTAAAATTTCCGGAGTCACCCGCCGTTTCCATAAAAATAAAAACAATATCAATCCGTAAAAATAAAACCAAACTTGCAGACGATGAATATTCCCTGTTACTAAAAAAAGACCAGTTACTAAAAAGAGTAATAAAACATTTTTTTTATCCGGAAGGATTAAATTCAAAATCAAAAACAATAAAAAAACGGGAAATAAAACCATTGAACTTTCCTCCAGATACGCTTCGTCAGTAAACAAAAGTGGCAAATATGAGAGAACGCCATCCGGCTTCCACCAAAGCGAAAAAGACAGGAGCATTTGTGCCAGTAAGCCAAATAATACCAGCCGAAAAATCCAGCGCAATCGAATTTCAGTGGATAGCGACCAAAGATTTACACGTGATTTATGAGCGTCCATCACCTAGCTATCAGATTTATGAAGGGTTCGGATTTTAAGGGTTCTGAAGGGAATAGATCTGGTTTTTAAATCGTTGATAATGCTTTCAGCAACAGTAGTGGCTTCCGTTCTATTCGGATACATGAGTCCGTAATAGACCACATATTTTGTCTGGTCACCAAAACATCCCAACCACAGAATACTAGCCGTAAAATTGGCCTTATTCAATACCCGCTGTCGCTGTTGGGCAACGGAAAGGCTTGCGTAAATACCGTCTTGTAACAAATAAAGAGAATCGGTAAAATTGTAAAAGCGTTCACAATCGTACGTAATTTTTTGTCCATCCCCGGTTCCTACAACAATTTCGGTGGAGGCCTTATTTTCATCTTTTGGATTGGCATCCAGTTCCAGTAATTCTTCCGGTTCATAGACAACGGCGCTGGTAGCGCGGGCATCATCCCGCCAGAGCGATTCTTCCAGGCTCAGATAATCCCCCGTGATAGAGTCCCAGTTGAGGTACCCGTCCTCTTCTATCAGATAACCTTTTGATTCTACCCGCACATCTTTTGATTTGATTAATTGATCGCGTTGATATTCATCTTCATTGACGTAGGCAATCGGACTGTCTTTCCACTCCGTGTAATAAATTCCAAAGATAATAGACAGACCGAATAACAAGGTCATCAACTGTTTAAAAAATCCTGCCCGGTAACGACTCAACCCGATAGTGGACCGCGCTTTGCTGATCCGGCTGGTTTTATTGACCAACCATTTTTTCAGATTTGTGCTGGTCTTAGCTGAAACATTTTCCCGGTCCTTAAAAACGACTCCCTGACGATTCTCGATTACGGCATCCCGGGCGGGCGTGACCAGCATCTGCACGGCCAATTCCGAATTCACCAGTACGAGTCCAAAACCGTTATCAACACACTGTTCCCGCAATTCCAGAAAATCTTTGTCCAGGTGACTGTCAAAAACATCCTCTCCCAGCGCAATCCACTGTTCGGTGGCGTCGTACTGTTTGAATTGCTCAATCGCATAAATATACCGGTAGCGCCGCATCCACCCTAACAATCCCCGGAAAAAAAACAACCCCAGACAGAACCCACCCGCCAGGATCAGTACCGTGACAATTTCTCCCAGCGTTTGGGCCAGGTTATAGCCGTGGTAATGGTAGTAAGTATAACTGGCGGCAATGACGAGAGAAGTGCAGGCAATGCTGTCCCAATTGAGTAAATTATTTTGAATAGCATATACTACTTCGTCACGGGTATTGCGGGAAGTAGATTCAACGGTGACAATAAATGGTGCTCCCTCTTCGGTATTAAAGGCAAGGTAACCGTCGGCAATCACTCCTCCGGCAGCGGCAACATCGTAGCGGGTCTCCATAATAGCTTCGCCACGGGGACGAAATTTATAGTGAGAGCGGATAAAAGGCAAGGCGGCCCGGATAATTTCTTGTTCGGTTAACTGTCTCAAAGTGGTGTTTGTTATGGTCCGCTTTGCGGCGGAGAACGGTTTTCACGGTAAATATAAAGATTTTAAGGTAAAAAATAAGATCAGCATACGCGCAACGCTGAAGTTCCCCTGTAGTCAGAGATTGATGAAAAGAATTTAAAAGTTCAGGAAAATCTGCCGGGAATTCCGGTTAAATAAGAGCTCGTCTAAAAGAAAATGGGATTTCGTTTTTGATAGAAATACAGCGACCCCGTTGCCATTACTGGAAACGGGGTCGTCGAATATCGTGTTAATGGTGTGATCTAATTATGAGGCTGGAATCCCACAGCCCAACGGCCATGGTTTTTTTTGGATTATACATGGTCTGTTGTAAAAGGAAATAATTTTCAGCAACCTTTACCTAACCGTTTTGCTGACCGGGACTCCAATCCTCAATAAAAATCAAACTAAAAAACACGAAAATATTTTAAAGTCGTTCTTTATTTTAAGCGTTTTCGGAAACTTCTTCGTAGTCTTCGATAAAGTCTTCGTCGTTCACCAGGATGAATCCGATGGTTCCGAGAGCAATCACAATCGCAGCTCCCAATAATGGACTGATGGCAAATAAATTAAATAATGTGAAGTAAAAAGAAATTCCCAGAAGAGAGACAATGATCAGGGCAGATATAGAATAGAATGAATTCTTCATGATTAGTGGTTAAAAATTTTCATAATGGTTGTGTTACAGTTCTACTTAGAGTAAAAAGTATGCCAAAAATTTAAAAACCAATATTTTTCACGAAAATCTGGAAATATAAAGGTGTTACATTCCATATTGAAGGGAAATTAACACCTTTATATAACAGATTTTATCCCCACAACGGCGCCGGATATCCGGTCATCTCTGCCAGGGCTTTCATTACGCCCGGCTTATCTTCCTGATAGGTAACTCCGTGCCATAAATCTCTGGAAGTCAATACTTTGTACGTACAGCTACCATTCTGAATCTGTTCGTTAACCACCAGGGGTATAAAAAATTCAGATTTGGGTTCGTGGCCTCTTTCTTTCACAAAATCAATAAACATCTCCCGGATTACCGGAAATATATTTGGGTGAAAACCCCAAAAGTTCATACTTACCAGAGATTCCGGGTCCAGTTCGACCTTTCCCTCCGTTCCGGTGTAGTAAACTTTTCCGTTTTCCCGCTCAATTTTAGTACGTTCGACCACAGTGACCATATTATGATCTTCATCCATTTCGGCCACTCCACGGGAGACGCTGCCGTTATCGGATAATGTATTTCCCAGTACATAACCAACCAGCGCATTGTGGGTCGGACTGACTTCGTCGGTCAAAAAGCGGGCTACTTCTTTGAATCCTGCACTGCCATAAAAATCATCTGCGTTGATGACGGCAAAAGGTTCCTGAACGTAGGGAGCCGCCACGAGTACTGCGTGAGCCGTGCCCCAGGGTTTGGTCCGTTCGGGAACTTCGGTTAACCCTTCCACGGGAGAATCAATTTCCTGAAAAGCAAAAACAACGTCTATTTTATCCGCAAATTTGCTGGTTACTTTTGATTTAAAATCTTCGGCAAAATGCTCACGGATTACAAAAACGACTTTTCCGAATCCGGCCCGGATAGCGTCGTAGACACTGTAATCCATAATAGTTTCGCCGTTGGGTCCGACTCCGTCCAGTTGTTTGAGTCCGCCGTAGCGGCTTCCCATTCCGGCTGCCAGTACAATTAATGTTGGTTTCATGAATATTGTTTAGTGTTAAAGCGCTGCGCGGTTAAATCGCTTTACTCCTTGTTGAATAGCTGCGCGGTTGAGGCATTGCGATCAAGGAGGCGCTTTGATGATTGAAATGTTTTTCTACTTTTTAAATAAGATTCTTTTTCCTTTTTCGGAATCGTCGAGCGCGCCCTGATGGTAAGCCAGGTGACCGCTGACGATGGTGGTCTCCACTTTTCCCTTGAAATGTTTGCCTTCGAAGGGAGACCAGCCACATTTATACGCTAACTGTTCTTTGCTCACCTGCCAGTTGATTTCGGGATCGAAAATAACCAGGTCGGCCCAGTAGCCTTCCCGAATGTATCCCCGGTCTTCAATTCTGAAACAATCTGCGGGAGCGTGACACATTTTTTCAATAATCCGCTCCAAACTGATTTTTCCTTTTTGATAAAACTCCAGCATGATATTAAAGGAGTGCTGAATGAGTGGAACGCCGGAAGGTGCCGAAAAGTAATTACCCTGTTTTTCCTGCCAGGTATGCGGCGCGTGGTCCGTTGCGATAATATCCAGCCGGTCGTCCAGCAATGCGGGAAATAATGCTTCCTGATGTACTTTTTCTTTGATGGCCGGATTACATTTTATCTGACTGCCAAATTTTTTATAATCCTCCCGGTTGAAATACAGATGGTGGACACAAACTTCAGAAGTAATTCTTTTTTCCTTCAGCGGTTTTGAATTATCAAAAAGATCGAGTTCATTTTTAGTAGAAATATGCAGAATGTGCAATCGCGTATTGTGTTTTTTAGCCAAATCCACGGCGAAAGAAGAGGAGATCAGACAGCCTTCCACAGAACGAATTTCCGGATGCAGATCCATCGGAACATCCTCTCCGTATTTTTCCCGGTAGCGGGCCATATTTCCCCGCACGGTAGTTTCATCTTCGCAGTGGGTAGCGATCAACATGTGTGCTTCCGAAAAAAGTGCGTCAAGCGTTCCCGGATCATCCACGAGCATATTTCCGGTACTGGACCCCATAAATGCCTTGATGCCACAAACAGTCCGGGGATCAGTTTTAAGAACTTCTTCCAGATTGTCATTAGAAGCACCCATAAAAAAGGAATAGTTGGCAATGGATTTTTGGGCGGCGGTATCATATTTTTTGGCAAGTTCCTCCTGGGTGACAGCGGGAGGTTTTGTATTGGGCATCTCCATAAAAGTAGTGGTTCCACCCATGACGGCCGCCCTGGGTTCCGTGTAGAGATCCGCTTTGTGGGTCAGGCCCGGTTCGCGAAAATGTACCTGGTCGTCAATGATACCGGGCATCACATATTTGTCCGTCGCATCGAGGGTAATCTCCGCATCTAGGTCGATGACGCCGCCAATTTTTTCAATCCTTCCATTTTTGATAAATAAATCTCCGGCTGTAATTTTTCCTTCGTTAATGATCCGGGCATTTTTAATTAGAATGCGTTTCATGTTTTATTTTTTGGCTGGCTGGCCAGCTGAATAAATAGCTTCTTGCAGGTTTGAAAGAGAAGCGTACTTGCCAAATTGCAAGTGGTAGCAAATGTAATAATAAATAGGTTTCTTTGCAGGATGTTTTCCGGGAATAATCTTATCTTTTAACCATGCCACTAATTGCTACCACCTATCATCATGCTCCTTTTTATCTCCGTTCGGGACACTGGGAAACTATTTTTCCGGCCATTGTACGCAGAGTACGTGGGGTTCATTATCAGCGGGAGCGACTGGAATTAGCCGACGGGGACTTTCTGGATCTGGACTGGATTAAAAATAAAAACAATAGACTGGCAATTTTAGTGCACGGTCTGGAAGGTAATACGGATCGTCATTATATGAAAGGAATGGCGCGTCATCTTTCAGAAAACGGGTATGATATACTGGCCATGAATTGCCGAAGTTGCAGTGGGGAAATGAACCGGCATTTACGGTTGTATAACCACGGAGAGACCGGTGACCTGGCGGAGGTTATTGGCCATGTTACGGAACATTTTTCTTACCCTGAGGTATTTCTGGTGGGTTTTAGTATGGGCGGCAGTATTATTTTAAATTACCTGGGTCAGCGGGGTAAAACGGTTCCGAACCTTTTAAAAGGAGCGGCCACCTTTTCGGTTCCAACGGATTTACACGGAAGTGTCCGTATTTTGAATGATCCGAAATTGTCGTTTTACCGGAAGCGTTTTCATCGGATGCTGACGGATAAGATTAAACTGAAAGCATTGCAATTTCCTGATCAAATCGATATTACGGATATTGAACATTTCGAAAAATGGTCTGATTTTGACGACCGGTACAGTGCCCCGATTAATGGTTATAAGGATGCCAATGATTTTTACACCCAGGGTTCGGCTAATAATTTTATCGCTGGTATTTCGATTCCAACCTTACTGGTGAATGCATTGAATGATCCGATTTTGACGCCTTCTTGTTTTCCAAGCGATTTGGCGGAGGAGCATCATTTTTTTTATCTGGAGGTGACGGAACGGGGAGGTCACGTGGGGTTTAGCTGGCCGGGGAAAAGGTATGCGTGGTCGGAATGGCGGACGGTGGATTTTTTTGCGGGGTTGGTGGCTGGGTGATTTTTATTTGGGGTTTTCTTTTGGACAATTATTTCGCGCGGAGGTGCGTGGAGTTTTTTTTGTGGGTAAATCTTGTTTTGGGTTTTTGAATTGGGATTTTCTTTTGGAGAGATTAATTCGCGCAGAGGTGCGGAGACACACGGACGTTTTTTTCGGGTAAATGTTTATTGGTTTTTTGGGGTTTGAAGGGTGGGTTTTTCGGTGATGAAAGCAAGGTGAAAAATCGTAAGAAAGGCGTATCTGGACGGGGACGTCCAAACTAACAGGTTTTTGAGGGTTATTTCGCGCAGAGGCGCAGAGACACACGGACGTTTTTTTTCGGGTAAATGTTTATTGGTTTTTTGGGGTTTGAGGGGTGGGTTTTTCGGTGATGAAAGCAAGTTGAAAAATCGTAAGAAAGGCGTATCTGGACGGGGACGTCCAAACTAACAGGTTTTTGAGGGGTGTAAATCTTTTAGGGTGTTTCACATTTAATTTTTTTTACTTTTTGGCTTCGGTGGTTTTTGATTTTATGATGGGAGAACTACTGCTGCTACTATTTTTTGTTCTATCCTCTTTTCTATTATTACTTTTGATATGATGGG
The DNA here is from genome assembly GCA_937921555.1 of uncultured Saprospiraceae bacterium. Taxonomy (GTDB): domain Bacteria; phylum Bacteroidota; class Bacteroidia; order Chitinophagales; family Saprospiraceae; genus JALZUU01. The sequence continues at coordinate 1,338 of CAKZUV010000224.1, read as the reverse complement.
CATTTGAGATTCTTCAACAAAAATGGTCGTGTTTGAAAAGGTTTTTAATTGAGGCTGTCAGATGTAGGTTTCGGAGGCGGGGAGATGAGTATTGTCCGTAGTGCTTCTTTGGTCAGGTTATTTATATTGCTGGATTTTTAGCTTTAGAATTGATCATGAAAAACTGTAGAGAAAATTATGAATGAGTAAAATTTAATTTAGGAATTCGATTTGTGTTCTACAGTGTAAAAGTTGTTTTTTTGTAGAATTATCCGGCTTTGTTGGAAAACGTTTGAATCTATTTGGGCTAAATTAGTAAGAACTGGAAAAAAAGCAGTAGTTTCCGGCTTCTTATAGAATAAGCTGCTTTTCTCTACTTTCTTTCCCAATTAACTATTATTTCGTTCAATACACAAACAAGAGCTCCACATGACACAGAATACTATGCATCCGAAAAGTCTGCCGCCTGTAAAATTTAATAAAAAGGACCGGCCAGAATTTTTCGTTTTATTACGGCAACGGGTTAACCAGCATTTTACCGATCATAAAATTTCAAAACATTGTAACTGGAGCATGCGGCTGAAAACGGTCTTCATGTTATCCGTTTATATTATCCCATTTGTGCTCATGCTGTCCGGAGCGATTACCGGCACCGGAGGGATTCTGGCGGCGTGGGCGGTCATGGGTTTTGGTATGGCGGGGATTGGTTTGTCGGTTATGCACGATGCGAATCACGGGGCTTATTCCAGCAGTAAATTTGTCAACAAGGCGATTGGCAGTATCAGTAATTTTATTGGCGGATTTCATACCAACTGGATCATTCAACACAATGTGCTACACCATTCTTTTACCAATGTGCACGGTCACGACGAAGATATTGACAAAGGAGTGATGCGGTTTTCTCCCAACCAGGAACACAAAAAGATTTTTCGTTTTCAGGCGTATTATGCGACCTTCTTCTATGGACTGATGACCATCTACTGGTTTGTGGCCAAAGATTTTGAACAGCTGATTCGCTATAACCGCAAAAATTTATTGGCGGGTCAGGGACTGAGTTTTAAAAGTGCACTGGCACAGATTATTTTTCATAAAACCTGGTACGCACTGGTTTTTATTGTTCTGCCAATTATGGTTGTTCCGGCAAGCTGGGGTATTCTAGTGGCAGGATTTTTAATTATGCATTTTATTTGTGGAGTAATTCTCGCTTACATATTTCAACTGGCACACGTGATCGAGGAGACGAGTTTTTTCAAGCAGGATGAAACGGGAACGGTAGAAAACAACTGGGCCATTCACCAGCTAAATACCACGGCTAATTTTGCGAATACCAACCGGGTATTTTCATGGCTGGTCGGTGGT
>CAKZUV010000223.1 GCA_937921555.1 uncultured Saprospiraceae bacterium | reverse complement strand
GGATTACCTCAAAAAATGCCTCGCCTAAATCAATTTTAAAGGCGTCTAAACTGGGAACTTATTTAATCCAAGTCCGGTAACCAAACACTTTTTGATTCTTTGTGTTTATAAGGGGAAATTCGTATTACTGGACATTTGTGTGTAAGTTGAAAGCTCTAAAATGAAAAAAATGTCCGGTAGTATGAAGGAAAAATTTATTAAAAATTTAAAAACATAAAATAATGTTTGGACTATTCAAAAAAGACCCGATCAAGGACCTGGAAAAAGAATACGATGCCATTTTGCTTAAAGCCAGAGATACTCAGCGGGCGGGAGATATTAAAGGGTACGCTAAATTAATGGCCGAATCAGAAGAAATTATGGATCGAATCGAATCTTTGCGTAAGAAATCCTAAATATTGTCTATCTTGTAAGAGATGTCGTCACGATTCAGACAAGATAAAAAGCAAAACTTAAAAAACCATGCTACATTTCGAAACTCATACGCATACCGACGGTACTCCGTGGGTCGTTTTTGTCCACGGTGCGGGCGGAGCTATTGGTACCTGGCGATATCAGGTAGAAGCATTTAAGCCATACTTCAATTTATTGTTGCTGGATTTACGGGACCATGGGTTATCCAAAGACATGAAACCGAGTTTTGATTCTTATAATTTTGAGATTGTCTGTAATGATATTCTGGAGGTTGTGGATCATCTTGGAATTGAAAAAGCCAGTTTTGTTTCTCTTTCACTGGGTAGTGTGATTTTACAAAGGATTGCGGTTAAGAGGCCGTTATTGGTTGATAAAATTGTGATGGCCGGTGGTATTTTCCGGGCGACGCTCAAGATGCGCTTTTTTGTGCACGGCGGTAAATTTTTCGATTATATTCTACCTTACGAATGGATTTACCGGATTTTTTCGTGGGTGGTTTTACCAAAAAAGAACCACCAGTTTTCCCGCGAGATGTATCGCAAGCAGGCTAAAAAACTGACCAATAAGGAGTATATGAAATGGGTGGGGTTGTACGGTGAATTTTTTAAAATTCTGGATGAATGTTTTAACGCACCGATGCTCAATAAAAGTCTCGTCGTAATGGGCGCGCAGGATCACGTATTTTTAAAAGCCGCTCAGCGTTTTGCCGAAAAGCAAAAAGAAGCCAAATTGATCATCTTTGAAAAATGTGGCCACATTTGTAATATCGAAAAATGGAAAGATTTTAACCAGGTCGCCGTAAAATTTTTGCGGGAAGCAACTACCAACGACCTGGAAAATCAACCCTTGAAAATGGGGATGAGCTAGCAGTATGCTTTGCTTTAATTCTGCTTAACCACTAAATTTCCTTTATTTTGAATGCACCGGCAACTAACTGCCCGATCTTTATCCGTATTCGTCGAAATTGTCAAATCATAACCTTTTTTCTGCCGCTTAACTTTGATGGTTGCCCAACCTTTGTAGGTTTCGGTGGACGTCATATAGTGACCTTCTTTCCCAATATTAAAATAGAGGTCGTCCTCGTGTGAACGAAATCCACCAAATTGCAGATGTGCGTAATTTTTGGAAATATGATAGACGAATTGTCCGTTTTTATTTTTGGTTATAGTTGGTTTCATGCCCAGAATTAAATATTCCCAGTCCTTAAGTGTCGGGACATGCCAGTCTTTGGGACAAATATTGGTTTTAAGGTTACCCTCTTCACCGACCATGGAACGATAATTATAAAGATACCCAAAATGATTGCAGTAACGTTCCAGATTTTCATAACAGTAGGAATACTCACTTTCAAATTGTAAGTTTTTATCCATAACCTGTAAATCTCCGATTGTTACTGCTCCGTAGTCAACACCGTCGCGGGTATCCATAAATTTTGAAGTAGGTAGAGTGCTGGTGAATCCACACAAGAAAATAATCCCGAGCAGACCAAAGTAGAATGATCTCATATTGTAATTTTGGTTAAATGCAGTTATGTTCGTTTAACGTATTAATCGGTATCTCTACCGATAAATATTTTAAATGATATGTTATCTTTATGGAAGGAAAGTAAGTTGTACGTTTATTGTCAGGGATCAGCTTACGCTGAAAAAAGAGTCGAGAGTAAAATATAAATATATTTGAAAAATATCTTTAAGTCAATGGAGATGAGAAAAATACCAGATTGAGGGTAGAGGGGATAGGTTGGGTAGTTGAAATATAACAGTGCGTATATTTATTTTATAATTGTTGTTTTATTCGTTTAATTCCAGGCTAGAGATTTTTGATTTCTTCTATAGTTAAATTTGTAAATTCCTGAATATCTGTATCAGACATTCCTTTTGCTTTCATTTTCTTAGCTGTTTCTTTGGCTGTTTCTTTGGCAATTTTTTTTCTTTCATTCTCTTTCAATATTTCAATGATAGTTGCATTTTTCGCCAACATCATCTCATAATGCATTCTCTGATCGGGCGTCATTTGACTTTTATCCAGTTTTTTCATGGCTTGTTCGATCCAGTCTTCTGTTAAAAATTTTGGTAGTTGGTCAACTCCCTTGATATTTTCTAGATTCTTCATGATGTAAATAAGTTTATCTAAATCTGACTGAATGTCATCTTCTTTCTTTTCAAATTTATTGATTTCTACAATAATATGCGTTATCTGCTGATCTAATTCTTCCCCTTTTTGATTCATCAATCGTCCAAAATGGTAATATTCCTTTGATTTTGGAAAAATTCCTTTGGCTAGAAATCCGATACAATAGATTGGAGTTAGATTATCAAACTGATATTTCCCTTTTTCGACAAGTGTATTGAATCTTTGAAAGGCGTAGAATTTTGCTCTTTGAATAAAGTGTTTATAATAACCTAACTGCATCTCAACGATAAAAGTTCTCTGCTTCTCGTCCTGGCAAACTAAATCAAAGATTCCACCTCTTGCGTCTTCGGTGATTCCTACAAATTCGTTTCGTAAAAATTTAACCTTCTTTATTGGTGTTTTACTCTTTATAAGTGCCTGAAGTGCTCTTCTCAGGAATAGTGTGTTTGATTCGTCAGCAAAGGCGGCCTTGAAACCGTAATCAGAAAGAAGGGAAATAAATTTTTTTTCATTTTCCATACCACAATTTACTATTTTCTGCTGACATTCCTCTTGAAGAGTGGTTAGAATTTTTTAACAAAAAACCAAGACGACTACCCGATATCCGAGTTCCAGTCTCCCTCCCGTGCCTTGCGTTGTCGTTCCAGTTCTTCCTGGATTTTACGTTGCTGTGCCAGTCTTGCTTCCTCTATTCGTTGCGCTCTGGTCTTTTCAAATGTATCTCGGGGTAAAAAATAAGGACGGCTGGCCCGGTCGGGTTCGGGCGGATAGATGGGAACAATTTCGTCCGTTTCTATTTCCAGTTTATAAAAGAAAGCCGTGAAAATACCGACGATGGCTCCGGAAAGATGCCCTTCCCAGGAGACCCCGGTTTGTACCGGAAAAAGTCCCACCAGCATTCCACTATAATAGAGAAAAACGATAAGCGCGAGAGTGACAGATTTTATATTCCGCCGGAAAATTCCCGTTCCCAAAATAAAAGCCATCAAACCATAAACCACGCCACTGGCACCAATATGATAAACCGTCCGGGCAAAAAACCATACCCCAATTCCGGAAAGAAAATAAATCATAATCATACTCCGGAAAGCTACCTTTGGATAAAAGTAGAAAATGATCGTTGAGAGTACGAAAAATGGGATAGTATTGTGAATAAGATGTGAAAAGTCACCGTGAATCAGGGGTGTAAAAAGAATCCCTTTTAATCCGGACAGGCGCAACGGGTAGATACCGAAACGACCAAAGTCCCAGCCAAAAATAAATTGTACGGAATGAATCAGCCAGATGAGTGCCACAAATAAAAGTGGCCACCACATACTGTCCAGAAGGCGGGCTTTGGAATCTTCCATTACCAATTATTTGTAGCGGCGTCGAACGAGCTTAATAAAAACCTGTGCTTTCTTCTTTGCGCTTTTCTGATCCCAGCCAAATTCGTTGGCAAGTTTTGCCAGATAGGGACGGGCTTCGGTAAAAGAACTAAATCCATTCAGTGTTTTGAGCGCATCATCGAACCGAGCTTTATTTTTTCCGAATAATTCGTTGCAGGTAAGAATTTTTTCGTTGATACTGATCGCTCTCGTTAAATCTTTGACCGGAGTAGCACTCAGCCGGTCTGACAGTTCTTTAGCCGCCGGCATTTCAAAGAGTTCCTCGTAATCGTCCGCCTGTACCGGTACGCTTTCGGGGCGTTCGTCGGACTGATAAGATGGCGTAGGAGCAGCCGGAGGAACTTTATATTCTCTGACGGGCTTTTCAACGCGAACGGGCACCGGATCGGTCACAGGTGTCGGCGCTGATTTGCGAATTGGTTCCGCTTTTGGTTCTGGAGCGGGTTCCGGCGTAAACTGTGGAACCGCGATCTCCTGGACGGAAGGCGTTTTTTCGACCGTTTTGCGGATAACTCGCGGCGTTTTGATGGCCTCCGGAGCTTCGTTTTCGAGTCCCTCTCCGGAAAAGGCTTTATAGAATTGCCGGATATAATTAAGCATTAGTTGCTGTTCGTGCTCGTCTATACTGCTATCCAGCGTCATGCTTTGATAGAGTCGGTTAATTTTTTCGAGGGTGATTTTTGCTTGTTGTAAATTCATAATTCTTACCAAAAAACTGATTGAAATGAGTATCTTCGCCTTGAAGTTGCTGAAGACAGGTTACCTAAAAAAAACGACAGAAATTCTATTTAGTTGTAGATCAATAGACAAATTATTTACACGGGCTATTTTATAATCGTTCACCAGTGAAAGCATTTTAACAAAAATACGGAATAATCATCAATATGTTTTTAGAACCACATTTTAAAGGACAACGCAGTGGCTGGATCGAAGTGATCTGCGGCTCTATGTTTTCGGGTAAAACGGAAGAACTGATTCGTCGCCTCAAACGGGCTAAAATTGCGAACCAGAAAGTAGAAATTTTTAAACCCAAAATAGATACGCGTTACGATAAAAACGAAGTGGTTTCTCACGATGCCAATTCTATTCTGTCCATTCCCGTGGATCATTCCAGTAAACTTTTACAGCTTTCAGATGGGGTAAGCGTAGTGGGGGTGGACGAGGCTCAGTTTTTTGATGATGGGATCGTAAGAGTCTGT
>CAKZUV010000222.1 GCA_937921555.1 uncultured Saprospiraceae bacterium | reverse complement strand
TTGTGCGAAATTGAGAAAATTTTGTTTTGAATAAGGCAAAAAACATAGGCGATGCCTTAGCATCGGCGAGGCTTTTTAACGAAATTCAGAATAAAATTTGCCAATTGCAGCCAATTAATGGAAGTTTAGACAAGCTCTAAGCGCATGTTTAAATTTCTATTGTCAGAACCACCTATCATTGATTTTCATGCTAAAATAAATTTTAAACAAGCTCTTATCTGATTTTCCAGCACAAAAAAATATGGACTAGTCATAATCAAAATTTTTAAAAAAACGAACAAAGAAAAAATAATATGAATCATTATTTGTGGGTTTTTACAACGTTTCTTCTTTTAAGTCTTGGCGCGTGTAATAATTCCGGTAACACAGACGCTGAAAACACCGCCGGACAATCCGCAAAGGATCAGACGGTCATGCCGGGAACGGCCGGAGATTTTGGTGGATCTCTGATGAACGCCATGCCGGGCGCCAACATCTACGAGGTCAATTTGAGGCAATACACTGCCGAAGGAACGATTGCCGCTTTTATGACACACTTGCCCAGACTTAAAAAAATGGGGGTAGATATTCTCTGGTTTATGCCTATGCACCCGATTAGTGTGGAAAAAAGAAAGCAGGGACTGGGAAGTTACTATTCGGTCGCAGATTATAAAGGATTGAATCCGGAATTTGGTACGATGGAGGACTTTGACCGGATGGTAAAAAAGATTCACGAACTGGATATGTACATTATTATTGACTGGGTGCCCAATCATACCGGATGGGATCATCCCTGGATCAAGGCGCATCCGGATTGGTATACGCAGGATAAAGATGGAAATATTATTGATCCGATCGACCCCGAAACGGGTGTTTCCTGGGGCTGGACCGACGTGGCTGATTTAAATTATGACAATATGGATATGCGCAAAGAGATGATCAGCGACATGTCTTATTGGGTAAAAGAGCACGATATTGACGGCTTCAGAGTAGATGTAGCACACAGTATACCGAATGATTTTCACAAAACGGCCATCGCAGAACTACGAAAGATAAAACCCGTTATTATGCTCGCCGAATCCGACAAAGCGGAAAATATTAACGAAGCCGGATATGATATGGACTACGGCTGGCCGTTTCACCATATTATGAATAAAATCGCGAAAGGAGAAGAGAATGCGAGTGTCATCGACGAATATCTGGTCGAAGATAAAAACAAATACAAGCGTGGTTATCACCTGCATTTCACCTCCAACCACGATGAAAACACCTGGGCGGGAACCGAATTTGAAAGAATGGGGGATGCTCATCGGGTCATGGCGGTTCTGGCGTTCACCTTTGATGGAATTCCACTGGTTTATTCTGGTCAGGAGGCAGGGAACAGAAAGCGTCTCCGGTTTTTTGAAAAAGATACCCTCAACTGGGACAACCTCGAATACGAGGCTTTTTACACTGCTTTACTTAAAATGAAAAAAGAAAATCAGGCACTCTGGAACGGTAAAGCCGGAGGTGACCTGACTAAAATTTCGACGAACAATGACGAAAATATATATGCTTTTACCCGTAAGAAAAATGACGATCAGGTAGTTGTCATCCTTAACCTTTCCAAGCGTCCCCAGGAAGCGGTTCTGGAAGGAGAAGCTTACCTGGGAACATATAATAACGTTTTTGGTAATGGTACCATGTCTCTGCAAAAAGATATGAAAGTTACCCTCAACGCCTGGGACTTTTTGGTGCTGGAGCGGCACTAAACTGTTCTGATAAAGACAGTTCGACCTAAAACGGGAATCATTTTACAACTAAATGGTTCCCGTTTTTTGTTGGAGATATTATAATTGTGTGTAACCTTACCCTAATAGAAAATGTTGGTTGCTCAAAATTTTACTCATCATCAGTTATTAAAAATAAAACAAAATGAAAAATTTAAGACCGTTATTACTCCTCCTTATGCTGCCAGTGTTTCTGTCGGCACAGAAAAGTATTGATACCTGGACCAACGGGGTTGATCAATTACTTAAAACTTACGTTGTGGATGGACGTATTGATTACGCGGGTATCAAAGATGATCCGCAACTGGGATCATTGGTTACTCAACTGGCCGACCTGAAACCAGCTGACCAATCGTCTGCTTTTGCAAAAACTTTTTATATCAATGCTTACAATGTACTGGTTATCTATGCTGCTGCTTCGAATTATCCATTGAACAGTGTGCAGGAAGTCAGCGGATTTTTTGAAAGGAATAAGTATTCCGTGTCCGGAAAAAAATATACTTTGAATGCTTTTGAAAAAGACTTTATGTTTAAAAAATATCCCGATCCCCGTTTGCACTTTGTTTTGGTTTGTGGAGCAGTAGGTTGTCCTCCAATTACTAATTTTGCCTACCGGGCCGATCAGTTGGAGAATCAGTTAGATGCTCAGACCAGAGCGGCACTGAACGATCCTGGTTTTATCAGCCTTAACGGAAATACCGCGACTATTTCTAAAATTTTCCAGTGGTATAATACCGATTTTGGTGGTGGTAAAAAAGATATTTTAAATTATATCAATCAATACCGCGATTCTGCTATTCCTGCGTCTGCCAGCATTGGTTACAGTACCTACGACTGGTCACTAAATGATCAGCGGACTGTCGGACAATCTGCCGCAACTCAAAGTGCAAATGCTTTTCGTTATGTAGTTTCTGCTACGATTCCGAAAGGACAGATAGAATTAAAGGTTTTTAATAATCTCTTTACGCAGAGAACGGCTAGCAACCTGGAAGATCTGGATGCCCGTAGTACCTTCAATACTACTACGATTAGTGCCCTTTACGGAGTCAATCAAAGATTTAATCTGGGGGTAGATTTAAAATATCGCCGTACCCTGAATAGTGGTATTCCCAGCGATGCACTGGATGTCTTTGGTAGCTTGGAAGGGCCAACTGGCCGAACAGGAATTACGGGGATTGGACCTCGGATTCGTTGGGCACCTATTCCCGAATGGTCTGGTTTCTCACTGCAATCTACTTTTACTTTTGCAGTTGGAGATAATCTGGAAGGTACGGCGGATCAGCCATTTATCGACTGGAATAATAATATTTTCTGGACCCAGTTTTTTTACGACAAATCTATTGGTACCCGCTTTTCCTTTTTTGCGGAACTGGATGTTATCTGGGAAGATATCGGAGATGCTGACCGGGTTACATTCCCGGCTACTGTCATCTTTAGCTATTTTCCGGATAAAAAAGTAACACTGTATACGCTGGCTGGTTATGCTCCTACTTTGACGCCTGATTTCGATTATTTTCATCAGCTCGGATTGGGGACTAAATATCAGGTGACCCGAAGATTTGAAATTGAATTGTTATACACCAGATTCCAGACTAAGTTTGTCAAAAGCCTGAACGGAAATGCTGGAACGTATAATCTGGGATTGCGTTTTACGTTATAGGTTTTTTTGTTTACTGGTTTAATCGTTTATTTGTTCCAGCGAGGAAGTGACGGAAAAAAATCACGGAATTTTATCCCGGCCCCGGAGGGGAGCTTCCATGATTTTTTTCCTGACTTTTAAGACTGGAAGTAGATTAAACGCCTCAACGAGCAAAGCGCCCCATCCAAACCATCTGCGAAGTCTCAACATCAACGCCTCTGAGTCTTATGACGTACAATCCATTCATATCTACCGAAAAAGGATTTTCGAGCTTCGTTGTTCCCCCTTCCAGAAAACCCAGATTTTTTTCTGCGATCAGCTGACCATCCATCCGGTATAGCAATAGATTTACATTTTTGCTAAAAGGAAGATTAATTGTGATTGGGTCGTTCGGTGATAGCGGATTTGGTAAAGAAAGAGTCGCTTCGGGATTGCCTGACAGCGTAGTAGTTGCGACGATGTTATCCAATTCCATAAAAAGAACTGGCGCATCGTGATCGCTGGTTCGGAGTACATTATCCGGATTCGTAAAATGAAAAGTAGGATAGTCCGCATTGCCCCGGGCATATTCAAAACCTGTCACCGAAAGTCCTTCCAGAGACGAAGATAAAACGTGGTCGAGTATCTGTGCGTTTTCTCCAAAAACAAAAGAATACCGTTCGTTGGGCGGCAATGAATCCACGTAAGTTATTAGCGGATCAACCAAAACCGGTTCCACCTCAAATTGCGCTCCCAGCGAAGGTGTTCCGGCGATCTGATTATACACATCTACGTATCCATCCGAAAACTGAAAAGCATTAAAATCTCCTAATACAATCAGGTTCTCGTGTTGTAACGAGCGGACCATGAATGCTACCGAGATCGCCTGTTCGTGTCGCTTCGTGCGGACCTCACCCGCACTGCCACCGGTGATGCCACCGAGCGAACGGTTGTGAAGATTCAGTACTTTGATCGGTGTCGGTGGAGTGGTCGCAAAATTGCCTTCCAGCAAGAGTGGGGGACGATCGTGCAGTCGGCCACCGATACTCAATTCTTCGTCGGTTCCCAGTGGCGTAATAACCACATCAGTTACATTCGGGCGCACCAGATAACCGAGATTAATCGGAAAACTGCCGGTGTTTGTCAGATTGAGATAAGCCGTATAATCCAGGGACGGGTCCAGGGTTTCGATGACGGCGATTAAATCGTTGAGGACGGTAATATTTTGTACTTCCTGAACGGCTAGAATATCCGGGGACTTTAGTTGCCGGGTAATGAATAACGCGATTTTCTGTAACCGGTTTTGGTATTCCGGTTCGGTCTCAAAGAAGCCGAGCATATTGTACGAGGCCACGGTTACTTCGTTCTCGTTTTTTTCCCGTACGGGAGCCGGACCAGCCGGTAAATCTATCTGATAAGTGGTTGGCCAGATTTCATAAATATTTCCGTCGTCGTTGATAATTCCGGTGGCGCTTAACGGCGTACCTCCGGGGATTCCGTTCGCTTCCGGTTGTCCGAGCGCCGTGGGTTGAAGAATAAACCTTTCGGGATTTTCATCCCAAACGGGCAGGCCGGGAATACCTGGAAAAGGAATGCCCGGTTCGCGGAAAGAACGGGTTGATCCCGCTATAATGGAAGTGGTGCCGTTGGATCTCGAAGCGGCGGTCGTCATTGCCTGAGGCAGCTCGACCAGCATACCTTCGACCCATTCGAATTCGGAAACAGTAGCTGGAATTCCGGAGGGAAAGTTATCGTTAAGTTCGACCGGAGTCGGTAAAATACTATTGTTGTCATCTAAAATGGTGAGTACCAGATCGGCAGATTCCAGTTGCGTCATTCCGTTGACTTCTGCTACCCGCCCGGAAACTGTGATGCGGTTTCCTACCTGTACGTTGAGGCCGAAAGGTAGCCTGACGAGCAGCCCGTTAGAAGTCGTCGAATCGGCGTCGGCCCGGTCATCCGGTGTCTGAATAAAGATAAAGCTGTTAAAAATATTATCATTTACAACCGTCACAATATTGTCCTCCGTGTTGATGATTTGATTAGAAAAAGGACTGAAATTTCCATTCCCCTGAATTTCCCAGATTTCATGATTTTGTCCGGTGGTGACCAGACTCCAGAGAAGAAGTGCTAAGAAAATGTGTAACTTTCTGTTCATAAGATTTAAATTATAGGGTAAAACTATCAACAATTTAGCATAATAACTATTTCTATTCTATGAAGAATACCGAAAGTTCTATTTACGACAAAGGTTATGATCCGATTATGCAGGCGGGGCTGGTGCTGGCGTTGATTTTGGGGGTAACCATTCTTGGAAAGCTGATAAATGCCATTGGTATCATGACCATCAGTGATCAGTTTCCGTGGACTACTGCGACGTCCTTTTTGCTCTTTTTTGCCATTTTTAACAGTGTGATTAGTCTGGCAAGTAAAGACCTGAATCAATACTGGGGACGATCCATGCTTTCCTTTGCGGTGCTGGCGGCGGTTTCTGCCGGTGTGGCCTATTTTTTTTCAGCGTTGTCCATCGAAGAGATTGGTCCTTATAAATGGATTTATTTTGTGCTGACCTTCGGTTATCTGGTGTTTTTGTCTATTCTTGGATTTATGAAAAGAATCGTTGATTTTGCGGAAAGAGAGGACTGGCAGGCACCAAGGCCGCGGAAGAAGTAAGTTGTGATTATTCTAAATTATAGAAAGCAGAGGTTGGAAATAAAGATAAATTAAAGCAACACGATCCTCCGATCTGGTTCGAGATATGGGGTTTTTTTGACAAAAAAAATGATGCACGCTTACGAAATAATGCGACCGCTCTGCGGTCATAACCTGCGGGCTGGAACCCTGGCTAACATAATTTGATCTCTCTGAGATCATATTTCTTAGCAAAAGTGTTAGGAATGGCAAATAAATAAGTGCAGAGTGATGTAAAAAGAGGAAGTATAGAATCGTACTTTATTTATTTAACATTCCTTAGAACGACCGACCACAGCGTAGTCGCATTATTTTCATGCGTATGAAAAAAGAAATCTATTGGAGGAATGCTCCCTAAAACGAACCGCTCTATCATGAACATAATCCGCTAAAATCTTGTTATCATTTCTCACCTTCAAATTCAAAAAATGGATACTGTCAAAGATAATACGACGAAAAAGAACGAAGCAGAAGCTACGTTAGGAACGGGTTGTTTCTGGTGTACCGAAGCGGTTTTTCAACTTTTAGAGGGCGTCAATTCCGTGGTTTCCGGATATGCGGGCGGGCACGTTGCCAATCCTACCTACGAGCAGGTTTGTGGTAAACAAACCGGACACGCAGAAGTAGTGCGAATCAGTTACGATCCCGAAATAATTTCTTACGAAGAGCTGCTGGATGTTTTCTGGCAAAGTCATAATCCGACCACCCTCAACCAACAGGGAAATGATAAGGGACCACAATACCGCTCCGCTATTTTCTACCATAACGAAGCACAGCAAAAAATTGCCGAAGCGAGTCTGGCCCGGACGGATGCGTCTGATCTGTGGCCCGATCCCATTGTAACCGAAATTACCGAACTGAATAATTATTATCCCGCCGAGGATTATCATCAGAATTATTTTAACCGGATGGGGGACAAAAATCCTTATTGTGTGTACGTGGTGGGACCAAAAGTAGCGAAGATGAAAAAGCAGTTGGCCAAGAAAAAGGTTTAGGAATAATTTTTTACTAACTGGACTTTTGACAGGCTTAAATTTTTTGGTTGAGTTAAGGATCAAAAATCTAAGTTTAGTAAAATTAGTGGATAAGTTTTGAAAAGACAGAACTGTTACCGAGATTTGAAGATCACAACAAATTCAAATACTATGGT
>CAKZUV010000221.1 GCA_937921555.1 uncultured Saprospiraceae bacterium | reverse complement strand
CAATCCATTCCTCTGACATACAAGGTCGTCGATTGACAAAAGCAGCTTTAATTTTTTGTATTTTTGCTTGCCGGTTTTGGACGGACGGATGTTTTACTTTTGCCAGACACATCACCAGGTAGACAAAGTTTTGGTAGCGTTTTATGGTTTCGAGTAATATATGTTTTTTATTAGTTTGCAGGAACTGGGAGTATTGACTAATCAGATTAGATAGATATTCGTGATTCTGGTTTTGGGTATAATACATCTCATACTGGCATCGGAGTTCCAGGGATTTAAAATTCAGTTTATCGCGGATATCCATTCGTTCATTCTTCGCCAGAAAATCCAGACAAGTTTCGTATTTTTTACTGTAAAATGCCAGATAAGCATTGCTGAGATGGATAAGATTGGGGTTGTGGGCAGGTGGTAAAACTGGTTGATATTGTTTAATAAATTTTTTGGTCCAGTCAAAGTCTTTCGTAGCGGAACCGAGTAAAACGATATTCTTAAAAGTCTGTCCGGGGAGCCGTCCTCCGGGCAGGAGGATTTTCTTTTCCAGTCCCAGTTTGAATAATTTCAGATTTGTTCTGTGGAAAGATGGTTTTCCGGCCAGCGCTATTTTATAACCCCGGTTGATAAGTCCGAGCAATCCGGCCAGTTGATCTTCCGGTGAAAATTTTGCTAGGTTTTTTTGATAAAACTTGTACGCTTTTTTCCATGCTTTTTCAATATCCGAGGAATCAAAGGTTGCCAAGAGCAATAAATACAGTTTGATTACCGGATGCGACTTTGTCTGCGCGTGTGCAATGATCTCTTTGAGAAAAAGACCTTCTTCTGCATGCTTAAAAATATTTCCCCACGTCCGGTGATGAAAACCGTAGCGCAGCTTTAGAATGATATACGACTCGTCCAGATGGTGAATCATTTCGACTGCTTCGTCTTTTTTGGTTTTCCACTTTTTTGTCTGTGGATGAATAAACAAACCATATTTTAAATCCCAGAGACGTCGTGCCTGTCGCCAGTCGATGGATGGATTATGTTCCAGTTCTGTAATGGCCTTTTTGGATTCTGAAATAAAATAATGATCCAGATGGTATTGCTGCAAACTTTTCCGTAATAGTTGTCCCCGGATTTGTTCGTCCTTTTTTATTTGGTGAACCGCCATAAATGTTTCCACCAGTTTACTTAAATCTGAAGACCGGTCGGTAATGAATTTTTCGTTAAACGGTCCGCCAATCCCCAGTTTTTTATAAATATTTTCTTTGGTAAATCTAGGAGCATTAAAATGTGGATGATGGACTTTTATTACTTCAAAAAGACGGAGCAGTGTTTTACTTTTATTAAAATAAGGAGACTTGAGGAATAGCAAAACGGCACGCATTTCTTCCTTGGATAAAACCGAGAGTAGTTGACATAGTTTGGGCTCTTGCATGAGGTTCAATGTTTATTTGTTACTCGGGGTTATAAAACAAACATAGCTATTCTTACGAAAACTACCTAACTTTTCTGGGTTTTAATTGATGAAATGGTGTTTTTGATTGTCAAATGTAATCAAACGGGAGAAAATTCACTGTCAATGGGCAATTTTTGACAAATAACAGTATATTTACTTTGGGTGGTGTTCATTATAAATCCCTTTGTGAAAAAAATGATAATGCCTATTTTCTTATTATCTTTAAACCTCGTGAATCAATAGAATTAGTTATTTACTTATGTCAAAAAAAGATCCTAAAAAATTAGCAAAAAAGCTCGCCTTCTCCGGAAAGGACCACGACCAGATTGTTAAAATACTGGAAAACCACCAGGATAATTTTTCGGAGGAAGAACTGGCTTCTGCATTTCTAAAACTCGATGATTATCTGGTCGGTTATCAGTTAGCGAGTCAGGCAAAATCCAAAGGTTTTAATCAACTGCTAGTTGGGATGCTCCTTTTTACAATCGGTGCTTCCGTCACGCTCGTTTCCTGGCTGGCCGACGGCGATAGATACCTACTGGCCTACGGAGCAATTCTGGGAGGTGCCTGGATTGGAAAAGAAGGCTATAAAATTTATCAGATGCCACTGGAAAAATTGGTGCCACGGATTAATCGTTTTGGCAGATAGGCATAATTTATAGTTCCTGCTTCGGATTTTTCCCGGATAAACACAGATCGTTATAATTTGCTATCTTGGCCTGGTATGAAAAATCTGTCACCACATTTTAAATCAATTATTTTACAAAAAACAGGAGCGTCCGCTTTAATCGAAAAAGAGACGATTCAACAGTTATGGAGCGGTTACGGAAAGATTATACGTATTGAACTGGTAGATACCGACGTTAAAAATGTCATTGTAAAACACGTGCAGCTTCCCCGGCAAGCCAGTCATCCCCGTGGGTGGAATACCGATATCGGACACCAGCGAAAAGTGAAATCCTATCAGGTAGAAACGCACTGGTATCAGCATTATAGTAAAAAAAGTGCCGCCCGTTTACCGGATTGTTTAGCGACCGAAACGCACGGAGAAGAAGTATTGATGATCCTGGAAGATCTGGACGATGCCGGATTTCCTTTGCGGAAACAGTCGGTTGGATGGGAGGAAATAACGGCTTGTCTGGCGTGGCTGGCTAAATTTCACGCCAGTTATCTGGGCGAAACTCCCGCCGGACTCTGGGAGACAGGCACCTACTGGCATCTGGAAACCAGACCACAGGAGCTGGCCCGGCTGAATGATCGGCGTCTAAAAGACGCTGCTCCGCTGATTAGTCAACAATTAAATGATGCAAAGTACAAGACTTTTGTGCACGGCGATGCCAAACTCGCAAATTTCTGTTTTGGTGCGGATGGAAAAGTAGCGGGCGTAGATTTCCAATACGTGGGCGGTGGTTGTGGAATGAAGGATGTGGCTTACTTTGTGGGCAGTTGCCTGGACGAACAATCCTGCGAACGGTTAGAGTCCGAAATTCTTGATACTTATTTTTCTTTTTTACAAAATGAATTACCGGAAAAAAATGAGGCGCTAGAAATGGAATGGCGGTCGTTGTACCGGGTAGCCTGGGCGGATTTTCACCGCTTTCTGAAAGGCTGGAGTCCTGGTCATTGGAAACTGAATAGTTACAGTGAGCGGGTTACGGATGCCGTCATTAAACAACTTTAAAAATGGATATAGTTTACCTGAAAAATATAGCGATCCAGGCGGCACTTTCCGCCGGGAAAATTATTCGGCAATCCATGGACAAGGATCTGGAGGTTACCAAAAAGGAGACGGGGACGAGTATCGCGTCTCAGGTTGTCACCGAGGTTGATAAAGCTTGCGAAGCCGTCATTTTGACTCAATTATTACCGACCTGTGAAACGTTCGGAATCGCGCTTTTGTCCGAGGAAACCGAAGATGATTTAAGCCGGCTCGAAAAGGATTTTTTCTGGTGTATTGATCCGCTGGATGGCACGCTTGCTTTTATTAACAAACGACCAGGATATTCTGTATCCATCGCTTTGGTGGCCAAAGATGGAACGCCGCAGATTGGAGTAGTATATGATCCCGTGACCGATAATGTCTACTATGCCATCCTTGACGGGGGCGTTTACAAAAATGAAAATGACTGGGAAATTCAGCGCAAGAATAATTTCCTGACGTACGTGACCGATCAAAGGCTGAAAGATACGCCCAGGGTTGCTGAAATCAATAAATTGCTGAATGAAAAAGTAAAAGTGTTAGACCTGGACGGAATCCAGGAAATCCACGGAGGTGGTTCTGTGTTAAATGCCATTCGAGTGCTGGAAAACGGACCGGCCTGTATGCTTAAATTTCCCAAAAAAGAAAACGGAGGCGGCAGTATCTGGGATTTTGCCGCCACCGCTTGTATTTTTGAAGAACTCGGATTGCCCGCCACTAATTTTTCCGGCGATCGCCTTATGCTCAACCAAAAGGAAACGACCTTTATGAATTGGCAAGGCGTTTTTTATTCGAATTTTAAGTTGCCGGAATAAAAGGAAATTAATTTCGCAGATATAATCCCGAACATCACTTATTTATTACTAAATTTACCAAAAAAAATTGATTTCCTATCTTCTGAAAAGGCTTGCTTACGGCTCGGTGGTATTGGTGCTGGTCACGATTATCATTACCAGCATCATCTATCTGGCTCCGGTAGATCCCGCCCGGCTGACTTTCGGGCAACGATCTGACGCAGCCACCGTGGATGCCAAACGGGCGGCACTCGGACTGGATCAGCCGCTTTATATTCAATTGGGATTGTACCTCAAAGACATCACACCTGTGGCGATTCTGGCCGACACACCCGCGCACCGGGAGCGCTATCATTATCAGAAAATATTACCGCTGGGAACACACGCCCTGGTGGTCAAATGGCCCTATTTACGGGAGTCCTACCAGACCGGAGCGCCCGTCAGTAAAATTCTGGCGGCTGCCATTCCGCGGACCATGATCCTGGCACTTGCGGCGATTCTGCTGGCCGCTATCGTCGGAATTGCGCTGGGAGTCGTCGCGGCTTTAAAGCAAAATTCCTGGTTTGATCATACGGCAGTGACCCTGTCCGTGGCCGGGATTTCCCTGCCCAGTTATGTGAGTGCCATGATTCTTGCGCTGGTTTTTGGATACTATTTTTCCGACTGGACGGGGCTGGAAGTCCGGGGCAGTATTTACGATCTCGACGACTTTGGTGACGAAGCTTATTTTTGGAAAAACCTGATTTTGCCCGCCATTGCACTCGGAATCCGGCCCATCGCGATTGTTACCCAACTGACCCGGAGTGCCATGCTGGAAGTGTTGTCGCAGGATTATATCCGGACGGCCAGGGCAAAGGGTTTGTCCTATTACAAAGTTATTTTTAAACACGCTTTACGCAATGCTTTAAATCCCGTGCTGACCGCGCTTTCCGGTTGGTTTGCCGCGCTGCTGGCGGGTGCTTTTTTTGTAGAAAATGTGTTTGATTTTAATGGCCTTGGACAGGTAACCGTCAACGCATTACTGAGTTATGATATTCCCGTTGTACTCGGTGCGGTTTTGTTTACGTCGGTGCTTTTTGTATTGATAAATATGCTGGTGGATCTATTGTACGCCGTGCTAGATCCGAGAGTGAAACAGTCTTAAAAGTCGAGCGTGTCGTGGAAAATGTGCCAGCGCGAAAGCTTTTCTTTAGAAACCAAAGGTGCGGGATGTCCAATGACACACATAACCGTACAGTCCTAAAAATCATATCCCAGATAGATCGCAACGGGCGGCACGAAATCCGCCGAAAAACGGATGACATTACGGCTCACAAACCGGCTGTAAGTAAGATCAAAATCGTAAGCCATTTCGGTAGAAATGGAGATGCGCTCGTTTATTTGAAATAAAAGACCAAAAAGCGGGGACGGACCAATGGCGGCGGTAAAATTGGTCGCATCGGCAGCTCCGATGTGTTGCACCGTCAGTTGCGTTTTCCAGTCCAATCCGTAAAAGGCACGCCATCGGCGGATCTCCGGATTATCGGGTAGTACCTTTCCAAACTGCTTAAATCGTTCTTTACCAAAACGAAAAGATACGGAGATCAGAGCGGTCGGTTCAAGGTTTCCCGCTTCCAGTCCGATCCCGAAACCCAGTCCGTAACGTTTGTTGCTGGTCGCACCGTATTTCCGGTAAATAACCTGATAGGGACTGGCGGAAGAATTGTTTCCGGAGAAATTTATAAATCTGTTTAGTAATACATTGGCGTCAAATCCAAATTGTTTCTTATAAATTTTATCTTGCAGAACTTCCTGTGGAACATCCTGCGCCGTTAGGTTTATATTCAACAATAAGGTCAAAGTGAAAAGAAGGAATCTGGAAATCATAGTTTTCGTTTTTAGTGAATAAATTTTTAAACAGTTTCATTAAGCGCTTGTCCATAGTTGCCAGTTGTAGCTCATTAAAATAGAAGTTTAGATAAACGCTAAAAACCCAAAATAGAAAAAAAATAGCAGACCGAAATAATTCAATCTGCTATTTGTAAAATGAGAGGAAATTTAAATATGTTCTAATTTTTATTCGAGTTCTTTTGCCTTTAAAATCCAGGTGAGAAATTCATTCCGGTAGCCGTTGGGATCAAACGTCTGCGCCTCACTGGCCATCAGATAAATGTGATCCCAGGTCAGTGATCCTTTGTACTCACTATCCTGTAGTAACAATCCGTAACCCGCGGCGGCGGCCGCAAAACGCGTATTTTCCGTAGCTGCTTCGAAAGGAATATTTTGATTGAAAACTTCGTGCGTGATCCCGGTACTGATTGCTGAATCAGGTTGTTTATACCGAAAATCAATGACGATAGACGGATCAAACAGAGAGATACTCTGACTGGTCTGAATTTCATAAAGCGCCGTGATTCTCTGGTCGGCGCCAATTTCTCCCGCATCTTTGGTATCATCCAGGAAGTCTTCTGTGTTTAATAAACGGTTTTCATAACCAATCAGCCGGTACTTATAAACCAGATTAGGATCAAAATCAATTTGAACCTTTACGTCTTTAGCAACCGTATAAAATTTACCAAATTCTTCTACAAAAACTTTCTCCGCCTGTTTAATATCATCGATGTATTCGTAATTTCCATTACCATTGTTGGCAAGTTGCTCCATTTCGTTATCCCGGTAATTTCCCGTACCAACGCCCAGCACACTGAGGAAAATACCCGTCTCTCTTTTTTCTTCGATCAGCGTAACCAGATCTTCTCTGGAGCTGACTCCAACATTAAAATCACCGTCGGTCCCCAGAATAACCCGGTTATTTCCATCAGGAATAAAACTGGATGCTGCGAGGGTATAGGCCATGTTGATACCTCCCTCGCCGTTGGTACTGCCGCCGATGGTTAACTGGTCAATGGCCGCTTTAATAAAATCTTTCTGATCGCCGGGAGTAGGAGAGAGCAGCACCCCGGCCTGTCCACCATAAGTGACAATAGAAATCATATCCTGTGGCCGCATATAATCCGTATAGATTTTAAAACCTTCTTTGAGCAATCCTATTTTGTCATCACTCCTCATCGAACCGGATGCATCGATCAGAAAAACAAAGTTGGCTGGTGGCATATCTTCGCGTGATAAATACTGACCTTTAATGCCGATCCGTAAAAGTTGATGGGCCGGATTCCAGGGGCAGGAAGCAATTTCTCCGTTGAGTGAAATCGGATGATCATTCTCCGGCTCCGCGTAATCCATTTGAAAATAGTTAATGATTTCTTCCGTACGGATAATGTTAGGCGTAGGAAAACGACCATCTTCCAGTTGACGACGGATGTTCGCATACGACCCGCCATCCGCATCAATAGAAAAAGTGGAAATTGGTTCTTCGCTGGTATTGATCCATGGATTTTCCTGGGATTCACTGGTTGGATTGTCCGGGTCAGTAATGCCGGAGCCAGGATACGCTTCGTTTGAAATGCTGGAATCAGACCGGCTGCTATTGTCATTGTAAAATATTGACGGTGAATCGTCTTCGTATTTACAATTAGTAAAAACGAGAACCATCAGGGAGGCCAGAAGGGTCAAATAGAGGTAATAGTTTTTCATAAAAAATATTTTACCGGGTGAATTAGGTGTGCTTCATTTTTAAACAGCTTCTGAGTAAAAATTTGCCAATTGTAGCCCATTAACAAACTCTAAGTGCAATAGTAGGATAGACGCTCTGTCTTTGTAAAAGGTTGGGTTGATTGTAAAATTAGAACGTTTTTTGGTTTTAGCCCTGATTAACAAGCCATTCTTCTGAAAACCAAAAAAGAGGTGCGGGACCGGTAGGTGGATATTTTGCGGAATCTTGCTCAGACTGTGGAAGATATCCTCAAGGCCGAAGATAAAATCAGAGTCATTCAGAAAAATATGTTTGGAGTTTTCAGAAGATGAGGAATATTCAGGTACTGATACATTGTCAGTCTTTTCCCAAAATTCTGAAAGTGAAGTAGGACAGCATTTTAATCAAATTCTTATTAAGATTTTTCCCGTTTTGCAGACTGGACAACCGGGGCAAATGATCCGCAAAATAAACCTGATTATTGGCCATTTCAAACAGATTACTGGAAAGGCTCAGGCTGTATGGAAATTCAGGGTCCACTTCCATGATTATATCTGAAACGAGTTTGACCAGAGATTTGTAAGAATAAAATAAACCCGCTTCGTTCTCGTCATCCACGTCGTGAATATGATACGCTTTGCCACCTTCCTTGATGACCACCTTATGTAGCAGGTGTTCGTTGATGTACGTATTACCCGGGTTTTCGTCCGTAGCCATCACTAGATTTTCGATGGCAATTTTCAGTTTGCGGATTGGATCATCAATATTTCTGCTGTTAATTTCAATTAGGTATTTCACCCATTCCCAGTACCACGAACTCAAAAATAGCAGCATAAAGTGTTTATTCTCAAAATACCGGTAAATTGATTTTTCAGTAGAATTTATCTTCGCAGCTAATTTTCTGAAAGTAAATGCCTCAAAACCCAACTCATCAATTAATACGATACCATGCCGTATCATTTTTTTTCCCAGCTCCGAATCCTGTGGATCTTTGAGAAAAAGATGGTTGTTTAAGTTAAATTTTATCTCCAATTTGAACAGTTTTTACATTTCTGTGTTCTATATTACTGTACCCAGTGTCAAGATAACAAACATTTTTGACATTTTTACACGCTCACAGGCTAGCAATACTGTCTTTTTGGCTATTATTGCTTTATTTATAATTGATATGAATAGAATAATACTCGTAGCAGCATTTTTTGCTTTTATGATTTCGTCAGAAGTAGTTATTTCTGTCCTGACCGCTGATTCTATTCAGGTTTGCACCAACGATACCACGGGTGACGGAGAAACCGAAAAGGACTCCGAGGAAAAATCTGAAGACAACAACAAAATAGAACTTCTTGTAAATTACTCCGTGGAAAAGGATTATTCTCTTTCCAAATCGTTGATGTATCCCCAAAAAACTTTTTTTACTAATCCCTATCTGGACCTGGCGACCCCGCCTCCGGAGGTCCAATTAAATCCTCGTTTTCGTTGTATTTTTAGTTAACAAAACATCATTAAAATTTTCGTCCGTTGCGTCTGGCCAAAACTTCATCAAAAGTATTCTGGTTACCATATCGTAATAATTCCGGGTTGCTCCGGGCGTCATTCTGCGTCGTAAATACGGCGGTTTAATACAATATATTAAGAAGCTGTTTAAAAATGAAGCACAATGGCTACGAATAAATCATTGATAACGTGGATCTTCTGCTATTTTTATTTCCGTAGCTACGGCTACGCAAAGAAAAATGAGCATCGTCCACAATATCAAGCCCGCCTGCCGGCCGGCAGGCATTTATCCTCGCCTTTTGTGAACATTCTTAAACAGCTTCTATCATCAAAATTTTCATTGCTTAAAA
>CAKZUV010000220.1 GCA_937921555.1 uncultured Saprospiraceae bacterium | reverse complement strand
TGAAGAAAATATTTTCGGTAGTCATCCTTTGCCCTTGCGCATTGATAAGCTGAACCTGTCCAGTGGTAGCATCTGAAAATTCTATGGTTAATTGACTACTGACGGGATTTGGGAAGATACGAAAATCAGTTGTTGTAAATGCTACCTCTGTAGTACTAGTGGGGACACCTAATCCATTTGGATATAATTTTATCAATTCAATTTTATTGGTGTATCGATTTCCTCCAAGGGTGACAATTCCATCTTTTACTTCTACTAAGCCTTTAATATAGTTATAGGGTAGAATGTCAAAAGGATAAACACCACCCCAAATAAAATCACCATCTTTGGAGTATTTATATAGGTAGACCCCGATACTATTGTTATTGTCGTCTAATACTGACCCAAAAATGATATAATCATTTGACTGGGTACGGATCAATCCTTCGTAAGCAGGACTAAAAAATAAGGAAGCCGTCCAGGGGAAAAGTTCTTCGTATTCCAATTCCCAGATGATATTTAGATCATTATCGAATTTTATAAGCTGTTCGCCGAAAACGGTCATTCCTGCTAGTTCATTGGTGATAAAAAATTCGGGAGAAAAAAAATCAGTGTCTTGTTCCACTATAATTTCTCCGTTAAGATTATATTTTCTAAAAAGAAGACCTGTTCTGTTAAAAACGTTTTCGTCGGGTCCTACCAATAAATTGCGTGAGTTTGCATTTTCGAGTGAGGTTTCATTTACTAGATTACCCATCTCATCTAATTCACTTAAAAAGGATTGCTGTAAATCACCATCTCTTCGGATTCCCCAAATTCTATCATTGACCTGTTGGATATCGTAGTAAGTCTCTGTTGTTTGAAAAGAAAGACTATCTCCTAATGAATTGGTAATGAATAGATAGGGGGTATTAATCGTGGTATCTCTTACGAGTATACCATTTATCAAGTAATTATCATCAGCTAATTGTATAATATTGTTTGGAGATGCTATACCAGAATTAAAAAAAGGATTTGGAACGTTTATTCCGAAATCATAGGATTTATCCCACTCTAGTTCTCCCGATGAGTTATATTTTACCATCGTGTGTTGAAGTTTAATAAAGGTGGCGGTAGAATCCTGGGTTCTTAGAAGCACCAAAAAACCATCATCATTGGTTTTAATAAAATCGCGGATTACTCCGTCTACTTCGGAGGTAGTTTTATACGGTACCTCCGTCGTCCAAATCTGAGCGGAGAGAAAGGTGGCAGTAGAAAGAAAGAGTAAGGTAAGTAAATAGCGTATTTTCATAAGAAGCTGCATTTATGTTGTAATAAATATAGGGCGATTTTTTTAGATGATAAAATTAATGTTATAAAATTTTGATTGTTTCAGTTGCTGAGTACCATAGTCTACCGCCACTCGTACAAATACCACCCACAATTTTTATCACTTCCTTCTTTTAATCGCGTCGCTTTTGTATCAATATATTCTAAAATCACCTCATCCTCCCGCCCTTTCTCACTTTTATAATGAGCGAAAAGTAACCAGATTTTTTGTCCGGACTTCAGATTGGTAAAATCAGCTTGCCAGTCTTTGTAGAGCGGCTGGCCGTAGATGGTCGGCGTGCAGTTGGGGTACGCGGGCAGGTAGTAGCGTAGCGCAGCGTCCGTAAAGGCATACGCATATAATTCATCGGTTGGCTGCCGGTTTTTTTCAATATCCTCCAAAGCCGTCGTGATCTCTTCCCGCTTGAAATTAGCCATGTTGTGAATGGCGGTATTCAGAAAAGTTTGTAAAACGAGCAGACCTGCGACCAAGGCCACAAGCCATTTACCATAAGTCCATTTTTTAATTTTTTTATAAAAATAAAACAAACCAAAACAGACATATAATAAAATCGCCGGTCCCGTAAAAAGCAGTAACCTCGGAATGGTAGAATAAAGACCCAGCCCCGAAACCAGAAAAGCGATAATAAAAGGAACCGTCCATAACAACCAATGTCCGGGCGATACTTTTTTCCAGATGGCGTAGTTGCCAGCCAACGCAAATGGCAACGCCAGCCACTTATAAAAAAAGCCGCCCGGATTGCCGAGGATTCGTAAAAAAGTATTAGCGTACCAGCGCCAGCTTTCCACTTCCCAAAATTTTAACGGCATAAAATATTCCGTATGGTAATTAATGAGTCCCGCGTTTTCCAGCGTTGGTAATATTTGTAAATAGAAAAAAAATCCAAAACTGAGACTCCAGCAAAGAGTGGGTAGTAATAAATTTTTTATTGCCTTTTTTCTGCGCAGTATTCGCACGAGCAACGCTAGCCAGACGCCCGCCAGGACAAAGACCACGGGTTGTGAGCACCAGATGAACAAACTTCCCAACAGACTGAGCGACCACCACCTTTGTTTGTTTTCCAGATTTTCTAATAATTCCAACGCCAGATAACTCATCGTCACCGCTGCCAGTACGTCGAAGCTATACTGCTTCACTTCGGAAGAAAAATAGACGAGATTGGAATTGAAAACAAAGAAGGCGAGTGCCATCACCGCAAACGGATAGGGGAGTAACCGACGAACTATTTTTGCAAAAATAACTACACTGAGTAATCCGGCCAGCAGCGGGAAAAGCCGTAAGGCCATCTCACTGGTTTCGAACAAACTGACGGCTAGTTTTTCTAAATAAAGAAAAAATAAAGGGGCGGACTGATCGTAGGGCAAGCCATCTGCAAGCTGTGAAAAGGGGAGCGTGAGGATGCCCGTGGCGAGGTTGGCTTCGTCGTACCAGAGGTTGCGATTGTGCAAAAACGGGACAATCCGCACCAGAAAGCCCCAGCCGATGAGGATCGGAAAGAGGTGGTCATAAAGCCAATTGAGAAGGGTGGTATTTTTTTGTGGCGTGTAGATTTTTTGGGTAAAGATACGGGAAGTTTGAAAAAATATTTTGGAATGCGTATCTGGACGGGGACGTCCAAACGAACGTGGGTGGGATGCGTGTCTGGACGGGGACGTTTAAACGAACGTGGGGGGAATGTGTATCTGGACGGGGACGTCCAAACGAACGTGGGTGGAATGCGTATCTGGACGAGGACGTCCAAACGAACGGAGAAAATTAAAAAACTTCGAAGTTAAAACGTTACCCGGACCAGTTTTAACCGGTTTCGTCGTTCGCTCGGTACGATCACTTCGTTGGAAGCCACTTGGACTGCGTCCCGGAAGCGCAGTTTTATTTCCTGGTTTTCGGTACTCATCACGCTGTTGCGATCGTATTCTCCGGTACTGTTGATGACGTATTCGCTGACAGTACTTTCCAGTTTGATGTCATCGTTGAAAATGAGGCGAAGTTGTGAGGGTGTTTTTAGAATAAAGTAGCTGGAAAAAATGGCGTTATCATCCTGCGAATATTGTTTTTTGTGGAGGATTTGATCCCAGTGTGGTGTTCCGTCCGGATGAACGGCCACGATAAAGACATGGTCGTAGTAATAATCCACGATATACCGCAAACCATCTGCACCCACCAGACCACGACCCGCCGAAGCCATTCGCCGTTCGTATTCTTTGGTTCGCTCAAACATCAACAACATGCCGCCATCTTTTCTAAGTACAATGTCCTGAATCCGGACGTTTTCCAGTCCTTTAAAATCTTTTATTATTTTTCCTTCCAGATCGGAGATAAGTCTCGTTTCAAAAGGATTATATTTCAGGCGGTATTTGCCAAAATCATAATCCGGGATATACATTGAAAAATAACCTTCTGCCCGGTTTCTGTTTTTATCAGAATACAAACCACCGCTGACCAATACCTGGTTGCGATTATCGTAATCAAAAGAGATACTGTAGGTCATTTTGCCTTCCATCGGTAATAAAAAAGCCTCAATGACTTCATTCTGTTTTCCACACCGGTAGATTAGATAATGGTGTTCGGCAATTTTACTTTTACGATTATTCTTGCTCAGCACCAGATACATGACCCCTTTATTGTTCAGAATCATTTCGACGTGTTCGTTAAAAAACTGGCTGTCATCAATTTCAAATTTGGCTTCCCACAGTGTTTTTTTATTGACCAAATCATAAGAGATCGCTACGATGTCTCTTTGATTTTTGATCGTATAAATGAGTGCT
>CAKZUV010000219.1 GCA_937921555.1 uncultured Saprospiraceae bacterium | reverse complement strand
TTTCTTTAGTGAATTTCAAGCTACTTTAGAATTTTAGCCGTTTTCAGTCCCTGCTCTAATCGTTTCAGATGCAGTGGAATGTCCTTGATGGCGTCAATAGACTGCGTGTGGTATTTTTTAAAACTCCCATCTACTACGGTTGCTTTATTGGTAGCGGCATTCAATTTAGAAAGCAGACCAATTAGCTTGTTAAAATCTTGTGTGTCCATGATTTAAAGATTGAAAGGGTGATTAATTTGGTTTAGAAATTTGTGTATTAGTGTGCTAAAGTTAATCAGGGTCAATTAAATCAAAGTAGTATCAAAGAATATCCTTTGACACAGTGTAGTTTTAAGCAGTAAGTTATGGTTAAGTATTTCCGGTAAAATCGCCTGTGGATAACGACTTCTATAAAATTACAAAAAATTTGCGATATAATCAATACTCAGTATAAAAATGCACAAAATTAGATTATCTTGAATTATTATACTGAATCTGACAAAATACTAAAAAGAATCTATTTCGCCTTGTCACTTTTAATTAACGAATTAAGTCAGGTATTTGTTGCACATTTGGAATATTTTTTTCAGTCCTTTATTTCCGAATCATCTTTGGGACTTCTTTCACCACCATACTCATCGTTCCACGGATATATTCCTCAAACAAAATAATCTTACCACCAGCAAGCGACTCCACTATCTCATCCGTGTAATGACGGACGGTAATCAATTCCAGATTTCGATCTACGACCAGTTTAAATTCTTTTTCCAGTTCTGAAATAAGTAATGCCAGTCGTTCTGAACGCTCCGTAACGCAGACCGTAAAGCTAATCGCCATGTTCTGCATCATATTAATTTTGATCCGATACTTGTCAAATTGCTGAAAAAGAAATCCCAGATGCCGCTCGGTCACAAAAGAAAAATCACGGGTCGAAATGTGCAGCAGCACCTGTTTGGGTTCAACGACGACCACCGGCGGATAGGTAACATTCACGTCGGTAGATATCAGTGTGCCTTCTCCGTCCGGATCAACAAATGATTTAACATACAACGGAATATTTTTATTTTCGAGGGGTTTAATGGTTTTGGGATGAATTACCTTGGCACCATAATAGGTCATTTCAATCGCTTCTTTGTAGGAAAGCCGATCTATTTTCTGAACATTCTCGAAGAGGCGGGGATCGCCCGTCAGAATACCCGGAACGTCTTTCCAGATACTCAGACTTTCTGCATTCAGCTGAAAAGCTAAAATAGCCGCCGAATAATCGGACCCTTCCCTTCCCAGCGTGGTCGTAAAGTTTTCCTGGGTTCCGCCAATAAAACCCTGGGTGACAATCAGATCATTTTTTTCAAAAAGCCCGGGAATTTTTTGCTGACAAAGCGAACCCGTAGTCTCCCAGTCAACCCTGCCCTCCCGGAAAGTATCATCCGTACGGATCACATCCCGGACATCCAGCCAACTCGCCTTTTGTTGTTCGTGGACCAAAAACGCCGCCAGCATCCGGGTCGAAGCCATCTCTCCGATAGAAACAATCTGATCGTAAATATAATCGTAGCCGTCCTGCTGGTCATCTTCGATCACCCATTCTATTTCTACGAAAGTATCATTGAGCAATGAAAATACCGGATGATCTGCTCCGAATAATTCCGTGGCTACTTTGTAATGGTTTTGTTTCACCTCTTCCAGTAAGGCAAAGGCCTCTCCCGTTTTTTTGCTGTAAGCTTCGACTACTTTTTCGAGGGCATTGGTGGTCTTGCCCATAGCAGAAACAACAATCATAATTTTTTCGTCCGGGTATCTTTTGATAATATTTGCCACGTTCCGGATGGCATCCGCATCTTTTACGGAGGCACCTCCGAATTTAAAAACTTTCATCGTGTTGGTCATCCTAACTGATTTTTAAAATTTGGGGGCAAAGGTAATAAATATATAAAATAAAGAAACATCATCTTACAATTGAGTTTGAAATATAATTGCTTTTACTGCGCTAATGTTTAGCTGGTTAGCCGGTTGGCAATTTGCTGGTTGGCTTCTCTCAAACGCAGCATGAATTAAAAGGAAAACAACTAGCTAAGTGGTAAACAAGCTTTATGTTAAAGCGCAGAATTTGACCAATGCACTGAAAAAAGTACAAAATGAAGACGTGGTTAGTGGCAGGAAAAAATACCATTCAGACTACCGTAAGGTGCTTTTGGACCTCGAAAAAAACAGGGTTGAGGGAGCCAATGTGTTTTCTGTAATCCTCCTGTTCTGCTCCGAAAAGCAGAAACCGGACAAGTCAACGGTTGAGGCCCGCCATACCGACACGCTGAGACCGATCCTCAATAAATAATTGTTAGGCCAAAGCTTTCAGGGTAGCTGAATGGATTTCTTTTGAAAACTAAATTTCAAGGCACAAATATATCCTTTTTAGACATATTATTACCAAAAAGAACTAGCAAAAGTCGTCCCTAACAAAAACAGAATCGTCAATTGGGAAAGCGCCACCTGTCAGTGGATACTGATGCAGATGAAGCTGTAGTTTTTTTTTGATTTTGATAAGCCAAATATTTCAAATAAAAAATGTGGATATTAAATACCCTGGCAAAGTAAATGACTATTTTTTTCCATCCATAAAAAAAGGCATAAGTCCGCCATAGCGCACTTATGCCACCGTTCACCCGGAGGGTAAACAACGATTTGCCATTATTATTTTCTTACCGGGAAACGTTTTCTTCGTACCAGTCAGTTGATTCATCAACCGACTAACATTTAGTCTACATTATCGTGTAAGAAACTGTTATCTTCCCGGATTTCCGGTTCTGCGTCGTCACTGATCGTCCACTTGCTTTGATCCGTATCAGATGAGTGAGGTACATCGTCCAGATTTACCTTACGTCGAAGATAAGCAGGTTCGTTCTCCATATCTACCACGGTCTGTGGATTGTTAAGTTTTAAATTAGCAATTCGCTTACGTTCCTGTTCGCGGCGCAGTGCCTCCATTTCCTGGCGACGGCGATCTTCTTCCTGCATGCGTTCCTTGTCCACTTCTTTTACGTACGGCTCTTCGTAAGAATACGGCGTACCCGTTGAACGGTAAGGAGTCGTAGGACGAACGTTGTCAAACTCTACGGTTCGGCTCGTCTCACCACTATTGTGTCCCGTGTCGTACAAAGAAGTTTTTTTCGGTTGATCCGAATCCAGCGGTACGACAATTTTCTCTACTTCAGGCTCAAATTTATTGTTCTTGCGGTGTTCAAAACCCGTCGCAATAACCGTGACACTGATTTTTTCTCCCAGGTCATCGTCGTGACAATTACCCCAGATCAGGTTCGTTCCGTAACCGGCTTCTTCCTGAACAAATTCGGTAATTTCAAAAATCTCGTCCATCGTTACTTCCGTAGAACCGGAACTGATATTGACCAGAATATGCTTCGCTCCGCGAATATCATTGTCTTCCAGTAACGGACTATTCAACGCTTCGTCGATGGCATTCTTCGCACGATCCTGTCCTTCGGCCATCGCCGTTCCCATAATCGCTACCCCACTATCACGCATAACCGTGTTGACATCTTCAAAATCCACGTTTACATAACCTGCAACCGTAATAATTTCCGCAATCCCTTTGGCAGCAGTTGATAGAATACTGTCCGCTTTGGAGAATGCCTGAGTCAGAGAAAGGTTTCCATGAATTTCACGCAGTTTGTCATTTGAAATAACAATCAGCGTATCCACATTTTTCTTTAATTCGTCTAAACCTTCTACTCCCTGCGTCGTTCGCTGACGTCCTTCAAAGGTAAAAGGCAACGTAACAATACCCACCGTTAAAATGTCCATCTCTTGTGCAGCCTTCGCAATAATCGGTGCGGCTCCGGTTCCGGTACCACCACCCATTCCGGCTGTAACAAATAACATCTTGGTGTTATCCGCGAGGAATCTTTTAACTTCTTCGATGGATTCCAGACAAGCCTGACGACCGATAGTCGGTTTTGATCCGGCACCACGACCATCCGTGAGTTCGGGTCCGAGCGAAATTCGCTTGGGTACCGGGCTCAGGTCCATGGCCTGACTGTCCGTATTACAAATAGCGAAATCCACGCCGTGAATTCCGAGGTTGTACATGTGGGTTACAGCATTGCTACCACCGCCACCGACTCCGATGACTTTAATGATAGATGCTTCTTCTTTTGGCAAATCAAAATGCATAATATTATTTTTAAAGTGTTTCTAATATTTTTGTTTTCAAATGGTTTTCACAATCAATTTAAATTGGAAAAACCTGATTTTAAAATTCTTTATCTTCTCCCGTTTCAAAAAATTCTTTCGTCTTCCGGAATAATTTATCGTACCATGTTTTAGAATTTTCGGTGACTAGTTCCTTTTCTTCTACTTTATTTTCATCCGATACTTCGTTTTCGACAACCGGTGCTTCTACTTTTGGTGTTTCGATATAATCGGAGTAATCAATGATTCCGCGTTCTACGTCACTGATGCCGCGGAATAATAATCCAAGGCCGGTAGCAAAAATAGGGCTGCAAATTTCCTGCTTGTAGCCGTGTGCCAAATGCTCCACGGGAATCCCCACTCTGCAACTCATTCCGGTGTGGTACTCCGTCAGTTTATCCAGATGATTCAATAATGCTCCTCCACCCGTCAGTACAATACCACCAATCAGATTGCGTTCGAATCCGGATTTTCTGATTTCCCAGATCACGTAATCCAGAATTTCTTCTACCCGCGCCTGAATGATCAGGGCAAGATTCTTTTCAGAAATTTCTTTTGGCTCCCGGCCTTTCAAACCAGGAATTGTAATAATCCGGTTGTCGTATACTTCTTCTGACATCGCAGAACCAAAATTACGTTTTAGCTTTTCGGCCTGATTTTGCAGGACCATGCATCCTTCCTTAATATCTTTTGTTACTACGTTCCCACCGAAAGGAATAA
Source organism: uncultured Saprospiraceae bacterium (assembly GCA_937921555.1). Classification (GTDB taxonomy): domain Bacteria; phylum Bacteroidota; class Bacteroidia; order Chitinophagales; family Saprospiraceae; genus JALZUU01. Next base: position 29,849 of record CAKZUV010000219.1, on the reverse strand, counting down.
CCGCTGTGTGCCGTACAATACCTTCGTGAAAAATAGTAATATCCGTGGTTCCACCCCCAATATCTACGAGTGCAACGCCTGCTTCTTTTTCTTCGTTACTCAGAATAGCTTCGGAGGAAGCAATTGGTTCCAGAGTCATATCACCTACTTTCAGTCCGACTCTTTCCACGCAGCGGTGGATATTGTTAGAGGCAGTTATCTGACCGGTAATAATATGAAAATTGGCTTCCAGACGAACACCGGACATTCCAATCGGATCGGTAATTCCCTGTTCTCCGTCTACGGTATATTCCTGAGGGATAACATGTAAGATTTTGTCACCGGGCGGCAGTACTAATTTGTACATATCGGTGATTAATTTCTGAATATCAGAAGCATCAATTTCCGTAAGATCACTTTCACGGGTAAGAATCCCCCGATGCTGAACACTCTTGATGTGTTGTCCGGCAATGCCTACGTGTACCACTTTTACTTCTTTTCCAGTTTGGCGTTCAACGATAGCAATCGCTTTTTTGATCGCTTTTACCGTTTTTTCGATGTTGGAGACCACGCCACGGGAAACTCCTTCGGATTCTACTTTACCAATGGCCAGAATCTCGATTTTACCATTCGCGTCCCTGCGGCCAGCGATGGCGCATACTTTAGTAGTCCCGATATCGAGGGCTACAACAACGGGGGCGTCGTGTAATTTTTTGTTTTCCATCATAGTACTTTTTTGTTGGTAGGGTATCGGGTTTGTAAAGTTTTGGTTACCGCTTTTTGCACACTACCTGGTTTTTAAATTTTAAATTGATTGTTTTATATTTGGTCCATCCCATTCGGGACATGGCTTCCTCATAGAAAGTTTTTAATCGAAATATTTTATCGTCCAAATCTTCTGTATTTCCCAGAATGATTCGCTGATCCCCGACAACGGGCACCATCTGTAGTTCGTTTTTACCGTTTATATAAACCTGACCAATCAGATTTTCCAGAAATTCGTCTTCCAGAATTTTCCGGGTCAATTCAAAAACAGACCGCAGATTATTATTTTCGGCAGTTAAAAAATCCGGATCGTACGGAGGAATATCTCCCGTAGCTACCAGCACTCTTGCCGTAAAATGGTCTGACAATTTCATCTTCGTTCCCGTGTGATCCAGATAATACTGCTGTCCGTCCCGGTCCATAATCCGGATGATGGGTTCGCGTTGCTTGATATCCAAATGAACCACTTCCCGGGCATCTACGTAAGCATCTGCCGACAAGATAAACGGAGCATTTTCCAGCACGCGTTCCATCCGTTCCATGTCCAGTTCACCAAGTGGTTCGCCGACAATTTCATGTCCGAAAGACCGTTCAATTATCTCCAGCACATCTTCTGATTTAATCAAAAAATCTCCTGAACGCAACGCCTCGATTTCGTACACCACGTCTGTAGCACGGTTGGAATTTTTACGCTGCACCATGGTGACAATAATTACCGCCACTAAAAAGAAGGTTGCGTAGGCCAGGATTCGTCCCAGCATATTATCCTTGATTTGTTTTCTAGCCATGGATCAGTTGTTCTTTGATGGGTGCAACGAGGGTATCAATATCCCCGGCGCCCAGTGTCATTAAAACTTCCAGATCTCTGGTGGCTAACAAATCCAGCAATTCCCGCATGGTCGTCAACGTTTTAGCTTCGTTGGTAATTAATTGATACACTGCTTCCGAAGTCACCCCGGCAATCGGTAATTCCCGGGCTGGATAAATCTCCAGGAGCATCACTTCGTCCAGTGTGCTGAGTACCTCGGCAAATTCCGGCAAAAAATCCCTGGTCCGGCTAAACAGATGGGGCTGAAAAACACCCGTTATCCGTTTATTCGGAAATAGTGTTCTCGCGGCGTGAATCGCGGCCCTTAGTTCCGAGGGATGATGCGCGTAATCATCAATATAAACTACATTTTCATTACGATAAATAATTTCAAATCTTCGTCTTATTCCTTTGAATGAGACGAGCGACCGACGAATGGCATCGACGGATACGCCTAACGCCAACGCGACAGCAATTGCCGCGGTGGCATTTTCGATATTATGGTGTCCAGGTAAATTGAATTGAAGATCATCAATATCCGACATTTTTGATTTAAAATCAAATACAAAATATCCATCTACGACTTTTATGTTCGTAGCGTGATAATCTCCAGTCTCCAATCCGTAAGTTTTTATCTCATTCCGGACTTCCTTTTTTTGTAAATATTCAGTTATCCACTTTTGGTTAACCAGTAATTTTCCATTTTTTTTAATCTGAGATCCAAACATTCTGAATCCCTCTTTTACCGCTTCGTCCGCACCGTAAATATCCAGATGATCGGCGTCCATCGAAAGTATGATGGCGATTTCGGGATGCAGGTGCAGGAAAGAACGATCATACTCGTCCGCTTCCACGACAACCCAGTCTGATTTTCCTTCCACGTAATTGGAAGAAAAGTTATTGGCAATACCGCCCAAAAATGCGGTACAATCCACTCCACCTTCGCGTAATATATGCGTCAGAATAGAAGTGGTCGTGGTTTTTCCGTGGGTACCGGCCACCGCAATCGTCCGCTGGGTCCGACTGATCATTCCCAGCACTTCTGCTCTTTTTTTTATTGGGAAATTATGCTCCCGAAAATAGTTTAACTCGCGGTGTTCTCCCGGAATAGCCGGTGTATAGATCACCAGGTCGATGCCTTCGGGTATCTGCGAAATATCATCTTCGTAATGGATCATCATTCCTTCCGCTGCCAACTTTTTGGTCAGGGTTGTTGCCGTTTTATCATACCCAAAAACAGCCACGTTGCGACTATTAAAGTACCGAGCCAGTGCACTCATTCCAATACCACCGATTCCGATGAAATACACTTTTTGAATATCGTTCACAGCGATTGTTCTTTTATTTTTTCTGTAATCCGCTGTCTATCAATAAGTAAACAAAGGATATGCCGTATTTAAAAATTTTTATATATGTAATACTTCTTTGGCATTTTTTTGTACTACTTTATCTAAAAAGATGCGATTTACGGTTAAATCGACCTATTTTTCAACAATTGACCGCAAGGTCGTGACAATCTCCCGTGCGGCGTCCGGCTTTGCCATCCGGCGAATATTGGTTTCTAACTCCTTGCGGGCGGTTTCATTATTTAGTAATTCCATCGCCATTCCGATCATTTGCTGTCCATCTTTATCTTTAAGCATTCTGGCCGCGTCGTTACGAATCAGGGCCATCGCATTTTTGGTTTGATGATCTCCCGTTACGTTGGGCGACGGAATAAAAATAGCCGCTTTTCCAACCAGACAAAGTTCCGAAATCGTCAGTGCCCCGGCCCGGCAAATCACCACATCGGCAGCTGCGTAGGCCAGATCCATCCGGTCAATAAATTCCATCTGCCGGACATTATCCAATCGAGCCGTAGCGGATTTTTTATAATCGGCGTGATAGAATTTTCCTGCCTGCCAGATCACCTGTACGTCATCTGTTGCTTTCAACAGATCGGTATTATTGGCCATTCCTTCGTTCAGGGTTTTAGCTCCGAGGCTTCCCCCAAAAACCAGGATGGTCTTTTTATTTTTTAATCCAAAATGCGCCAGTGCTTCCGCCCGCTGGTCGTCCATTTCCCAGATATCACTCCGAACCGGATTTCCGGTATAGACTATTTTTTCGGCGGGAAAAAAGTGGTGCATCTCATCGTAAGCCACACAAACTTTTTTTACACTTCCTTTCAGCATTTTATTGCTGACACCGGCGTAGGAGTTTTGCTCCTGAATCATCGTCGGGATGCCCATCCAGCTGGCCACGGCCAACGTAGGATAACTGGCATATCCTCCTACTCCAATGGCTACGTCCGGTTTGAATCTGCGAATGATTCCACGGGCTTTCCACCAACTGTGCAATAACTTAAAAGGAAAAGCAAGATTGTCTAAAGTCAGCCTTCGCTGAAATCCACTAATCCACAATCCTTCAATGGGATATCCCGCTTTCGGGACTTTTTCCATTTCCATTTTTCCCTGTGCGCCCACAAACTGTATGTTCGCACCGGGTACTTGTTTTTTTATTTCGTTGGCAATCGCAATGGCCGGGTAAACGTGGCCTCCGGTGCCACCACCACTGATGATTACGTTTAATTGTTCCTGCTTCATACCTTATATTTTCTCAATATACCGGCTCACACTCAGGATCATCCCGAAAGCGATACTCGAAAATATGATAGACGTTCCTCCCATACTTATCATTGGTAACGTCAATCCGGTTACGGGCACCAGGTGCACTGAAACGGCAATGTTTGCCAACGCCTGAATACAAATAATCAATCCAAGTCCGAGTACCAGCATGGCTCCGAATGCTTTTGGACTATTGGTAATAATTCGTACAATTCGGAAAAATAAAAGCACGTACATCGCAATGACCGTAAAAGCACCAATCAATCCGTATTCTTCGATAATAATCGCAAAAATAAAATCGGAATAAGGTGCCGGCAGAAAATTACGCTGAATACTATTTCCTGGTCCCAGTCCAAAAAGGCCACCATCGGCGATGGCAATTTTCGCTTGCTGAATCTGGTAACCGCCATCGGTATTATCCAGAAATTCATTCATCCGGTTAACCCAGGTCGTTACCCGTATCATATCCGGATATTGTGTTCCGAGAGCGATCAAAAACCCGAAAGTTGCTACGCCCATCAGTACCAACCAACTGATATCCCGCAATGCCACCCTTCCCATTATCATCATCAACAGACAGGTAAAGAAAAGCAACATAGCCGTTGATAAATCCGCCGGAGCGATTAATCCACAAATAATAATGATCGGCATAACGATCGGCAGGAATCCACTTTTGAAATCCTTGATGTATTCTTGTTTGGATGAAATGGCTCTCGCTACGTAGATGATTAAAGCCAGTTTGGCAAAATCTGACGTTTGAAAAGTCATTTCTATAAACGGTAACTCAATCCACCGTCGTGCTTGATTGACATCTGTTCCGAAGGCGATTGTATAAACCAGCAGTGGAATCGAAAACAATAGTAACAACGGAGATATCCGCAAAAACCGGGTGTAGTGCATTTGGTAACAAGCGAAGGTCAACACGAGTCCTCCGACAATAAAAATCAAATGCTTCATCAGATAAAATTCGGTATTGCCACCCCGTTCCTTAAACGCAATATGCCCGGTAGAACTATACACAATCAAAACGGAAAACAGGGCCAGCACGATGACAATCATCCAGATGGCATGGTCTCCTTTTAGTTTCGTATATAATTTTGTTCCGAGTTCCATTCGTTTTTTAACTTCTTACTATTTCCGTAAACTGTTCTCCACGGTCTACGTAGTTTTTAAATAAATCAAAACTGGCACAGGCCGGAGACAACAATATCTGATCACCGGATTGAGCCATACTCCGACTTTTTTCAATCGCTGCTTTCATGCTGTCCGCCTCTGCTATTTTATTTACCACCGTGGAAAAAGTAGCTTTTAATTTTTCGTTATCGACTCCGAGGCAGACGATACCTTTTACTTTTTCTTTGACCAATGGTATAATTGCGCCGTAATCGTTGCCCTTGTCCACTCCTCCGATAATCAAAACTATGGGCGCTTCTACTGCCAGCAGCGCGTAATACACCGAATCGACGTTGGTCGCTTTACTGTCGTTAATGTACGTTACTCCGTCAACGCTAGCGACTACTTCCAGACGATGCGGCTCATTTTTAAAAGTTTCCAGACCGCGTTGAATATCTTGTCCGCTGACCCCTTGTGAAAGTGCGGCGTGGATGGCACATTCAGCGTTAAACCGGCTGTGTAATCCTTTGAGGCTCGTTTCACTCAAATCAAAATGATAACTACCATCAATGGTGATTTTTGTATCATCCGTGCTGGTCATCTTAACTTTTATCAAATCAGGCAACAGTTCTTTTTCTTTTAAAAAATCTGCGATGTTTTTATCTTCTTCGTTATAAATAAAAATATCTTCTGCTTCCTGATTTCTTATAATTCTGAATTTGGAAGCGATATAATTTTCCATTTTATAATCATAACGATCCAGGTGATCCGGCGTAATGTTTAGCAGAACAGCCACATCCGGTTGGAAGTATTCAATTCCGTCCAACTGAAAACTGCTTAGCTCCAGCACGTAATATTCGTGCGGATCTACGGCGACCATTTCCGCAAAACTGCGGCCGATGTTTCCTCCTAATCCTACGTCAAGTCCTGCGGTCTTCAGCAGGTGATAAGTCAGACTGGCGGTAGTTGTTTTGCCGTTACTTCCGGTGATCCCGATGATCACGGCGTTTGTATGTTTGCCCGCAAATTCAATTTCCGAGATTACGGGAATCCCGGATTCCGTCAATGCTTTTATCAACGGAGCGTTGTCCGGAATACCCGGACTTTTTACGATCAGATCAGCCGAAAAAATGCGTTTCTGATCGTGGTTATTTTCCTCGTAGGGAATATTATTTGTTGCTAATTTTTTGCGATAAGCTGCTTTCAGCGTACCATTGTCCGATAAAAATACAGGATGACCTTTTGTTTTTGCCAGAATCGCCGCACCGACGCCACTCTCTCCTCCTCCGAGTATCACTATTTTTTTCATAAAACCTCTATCTTATTTTGAGCGTTATGATAGTCAATGCTGCTAACAGTATTCCTACAATCCAAAACTGTGTAACAATCTTTGCCTCGTGCATTCCTTTTTTTTGATAATGATGGTGCAAAGGAGACATCAAAAATATCCGTCTTCCTTCTCCGTATTTTTTCTTGGTATGTTTAAAATAACTGACCTGAATCATCACGGATAATGTTTCCGCTAAAAACACACCACACAAAATCGGAATCAATAATTCTTTCCGAATCAAAATCGCAAAAGCCGCAATTACACCTCCCAGCATCAGACTTCCGGTATCTCCCATAAAGACTTTTGCCGGATAAGAGTTGTACCATAAAAAACCAATACAGGCACCCACAAAACAGGCAGCAAAAATTAATAGTTCCCCCGTGTCCGGCAGATATAAAATATTCAGATAATTTGCCGCAATCGCATTTCCGGAGAGATACGCCAACACGCCCAACGTAGCTCCAATAATGCCACTGAGTCCCGTAGCCAATCCATCAATTCCATCGGTCAGGTTAGCGGAATTACTGACCGCCGTTACGACCAGAATAACCATTGGAATAAATATCAGCCAAACCATATTACGCGCATTGTCTCCCAAAAAAGGAAGTAGCTGGGCGTAGTCAAAACTATTGTTACCAAAATTATCGTGCTTTAAAAAGGGGACGTTCGTCAAAGTGGTTTTCACTTTAGCCATTTTAATGACTGCGTCCGTTCCCTCCTTATCTTCCTGCATCCATGGTTCTCCGATAATTTCGTATCCCTGTTCCTGTGCCATGTCTACGTTCATCCGAACGTAAATTCCGTCGTTGAATAACATCGTAAGTCCGACAATCAAGCCTAATCCTACCTGCCCCACAATCTTGAATTTTCCACTCAATCCCTTTTTATCTTTTTTAAAAACCTTGATGTAGTCATCCAGAAAACCGATAGCGCCCATCCAGAGGGTGGCGACGATCATGACGATAATGTAAATATTGCCAATCTTAGCCATCAGGATACAGGGTAGCAAAATGGACAGAATAATCAGTAGTCCGCCCATCGTTGGCGTTCCTTCTTTTTCTTTTTGTCCGGCCAGTCCGAGATCCCGTACGGTTTCTCCTACCTGTAGTTTTTTCAAAAGTCGTATGATTCTTTCACCATACAGGATGCTGATAATCAGCGATATGATTAACGAAACTCCGGCCCGAAAACTTAAATATTGGTACACTGGAGGAATCCCCAGGTCGTAAGTTTTCTCTAACCACTGTAAAAAATAATACAGCATTTTAGCTGGCGTTTAGTCTGTTAAAAATCTAACAGCAGCGACAAATTTTTTATATTTATCACTTGCTGTTAATTTAAATCTGAGAATGTTTTAATTCTCGTACGAATAAAGGTTCTTTAAAAGCTGTTGGCTATTAGCCGTTGGCTTTTCTTTAACGTAATTACGGAGGAGGATAAGTCTTTTAATCTTTCCCCCACGCTGTCAAATATTTCTTAAATATTTACCTTCCCTACAAGGCGAATATTTCTTTTATTATTTCCTGGTCGTCAAAGGGATGTTTTACCCCGTTGATTTCCTGATATTTTTCGTGTCCTTTTCCGGCTACAAGTACAAAGTCTCCCGGTCGCGCCAGTTTACAGGCGGTACGGATAGCTTGTTTACGGTCGGTGATAGACAACACTTTATTTCTATCGGCATCCGAAATTCCCGTTTCCATTTCCCGAATGATCGTTTCGGGGTTTTCGGTCCGTGGATTATCAGCAGTCAGAATTACCTGATTACTGTAACGGGCTGCGACTTCCGCCATGACCGGTCTTTTCTTTTTATCGCGATCACCACCACATCCTACGACGGTCAGAATTTGCGCTTCGGATTTTCGCAATTTTCTGAGTGTCAATAACACTTTTTCTAGTGCATCGGGCGTATGCGCGTAATCCACAATGGCATAAACCAGGGTTTCCGGATGAATCAAATATTCGAATCGTCCTTCCGCCGAATGTAAGCCACTCATTTTAGTCAGCGTTTCCATCTGATCCATTTCCAGCAAGTCTGCCGTGGCATAAACTGCTAAAAGATTATACGCGTTGAATCCTCCGATCAACCGGCTAAAAAATTCGACTTCGTTTAATTCCAGATGTAATCCCGTCAAGCTGTTGTCAATGACCCGTGCCTTGTAATCCGTCAAACGACGTAAACTATACCGGGCAATTTTTGCTTTGGTATTTTGTACCATCACCTCCCCCTGTTTATCATCAATATTCGTCAACGCAAAAGCCGCTTTCGGCAAATCGTCAAAGAATTGTTTTTTTGCGTAGATATAATCACGAAAAGTTCCGTGATAATCTAAATGGTCGTGGGTTAAATTAGTAAAAACCCCTCCCGTGAAAGTGATGCCCGCAATTCTTCTCTGATGAATGGCGTGCGAACTTACTTCCATAAAAGCGTACGTACATCCCGCTGCGACCATCTCCGCCAGCAGTGCGTTCAGACCAACGGCATCCGGCGTTGTGTGAGTGCTGGGAATCGTTTTTCCCGCAATCCGGTTTGCGACGGTGGACAGTAGTCCGGTTTTATACCCCATCGACGTAAAGAGGTCAAACAGCAAAGTGGCCGTAGTCGTCTTTCCGTTGGTCCCCGTAATACCCACCAATTTTAATTGTTGAGAAGGGTGACCGTAGATCGCGGCAGCCATCTGACCCAATGCTTCTGCACTGTTGTCAACCAGTAGATAGGTTATTTTTTCAGCAACAGTAGCTGGTAATTGTTCCAGGACAATTACGCTCGCTCCGTTACGGATGGCTTTTTCAATAAATTGATGACCATCCATGGTGTGTCCTCTGACGGCAACGAACAGGTCCGCTGGTTGTACTTTACGTGAGTCAAATACCAAATGATTAACCGAAAGGTCAGTAGTCCCGATAATTTTTTTTATCGAAAGGTCATTTAGTATTTCTGATAAAGCAGTCAAAAGTGTTTGTTGTTTTGATTACTGTAAATTTTGCCATTTCTTACCTCTCAGTCTCCTAAAAGAGGGCCGCAAACCCACAAATTTCCAGCAACCAATAATTTGTTGTTAGGAAAAATATAGTAACCCCGGTTTTAAACCAGAGCTACCACATTTCCTGTTTCATAGTGTAAGGAGTATGGGCCGTAGCCCAATCCAAGTGTTTCAAAAAAATAGTGTTTGACCGTCCGTGTTTCAAGCGAACGGTCTTTTAAATAGTGTTTCAAAATGGCCGTGTTTCAAGTGGCCCGTTTTTTAAAAAAGTATAGTGTTTCATAACGGAGGAGTATTCGATTACGAAGTTTTTGAGTTTTGAGTTTTTTCGTTCAATTCTCTATTATCGAATTAATTAATAACCGCTTCAAACGCGTTCGAGGGAAGCAAATGGCTAAGAGCAAATGGCAAATAGCTTTCTATTAATTCAGTCTGATCTTTATCGTTTGGTTTCTGGCTTTTGTGCCAGCAAGGATAGACTGGTGGTGGACTTTTCCAACTCCGGAGGCTATCACATTTAACCCTAAATTTTCTAATACGTACACCGCATCCATCAAGGTCATTCCTTTTACATTCGGAATAACTGAATCTGACAAATCTCTTGGCAACATCACTACGGTATCTCTTTCAGCTTGTATAACCGTCCAGTCGGTTGCTGCCCGATTCTGGTGAGGCAGTTTAAAGTAATCCAGCAGATAATTCACCGACTCTTTTTTGCCTATTTCCATCGCAGGTAGTTCGTAGTTTACCAATTTTGGTTTTGCGTACGAATTAATCGGACGGTGCATTTCAATTCTGGTCGCATAACATTTATCGGCGATTTCCCGAAATACGGGACCAGCTACATCCGCTCCGTAAATCCCATTTTGTCTGGGATTGGTGACCATAACAATACAGCTATAAACCGGATCTTCGGCGGGAAAATATCCAACAAAAGAGGCACGGTGTTTAAGGTTTGTTCTCTGACGATTGAACTTCCGGTAATCAATCTGAGCGGTTCCCGTTTTACCCGCAAAATTATAGCGATCCGTGTCCAGCTTTCTGGCCGTTCCCCTTTTCACGACTCCTTCGAGCAATGATTTTGCCTGCGCAATGGTTTCTGGTTTAGCGATACTTTTTTTGATAACCGTCGGTTTATATTTTCTGGTGGTTACCCCAAAATCCTGTATTTCCGACACCAAATAAGGCCGCATCATTTGTCCGTCGTTGGCCACCGCATTGTAGAAAGTCAGCAATTGCAACGGCGTAATCAGCACTTCGTAACCGATTGACATCCACGGGAGCGTAATCCCACTCCACTCCATTTCTTTATTGTAGGCTTCTTTGATAAAAGGAGATGCTTCCCCTTCAATCTGAATACCCGTTGGCAGATGTAAATTATATTTTCGCAGTTGGTTAATAAATTCAATCGCGCCACCTTCGTTGCCGTAAGTTCCTTCCACCATTTTAGCAATCCCAACATTGGAGGATAATTCAAATGCTCTTCTGACGGTGGTTTTTTCCAGTCCGTGAGGAGAAGAATCTTCCATTATTTCTTCGTAGAAAGTAGTTCTACCTTCTTCCAGATTAATGCTGTCACCGAGCGAGATCGCCCCTTTGTCCAGAAGCGCCATCATCGGTGCCAGTTTAAAAGTAGAGCCGGGTTCAACGGCATCTCCTACGGCGTGATTGTAGGTTTCCCAGAGTGTTCCTTTTTCGGTTTTTCCGACGTTGGCAATGGCTCTGATCGCCCCCGTTTTGACTTCCATAATAACGGCACAACCATGATCTGCGTCGTGAAAGTTGAGGGCACGCACCAATGCGGTCTGAGCAGTTTCCTGAAGTTCTACGTTAATCGTGGTTACCAAATCCTGCCCGTTTTCAGGTTCGATTTCCGTCAGGTCATTTACTGGAATCCAGATATCGTTCCCTACTTTCTGCATGAGTTTTTTACCAGCTGTCCCACCCAGATCTTCGTCAAAGAATCCTTCGAGTCCTACTTTGTTGGCGCCTTCCCGTACGTAACCGATGGTTCGGTGGGCCAGCATTTTAAAAGGAGGATCGCGTTTGCTTTCTCTTCTGACAATAAACCCACCACGATACTGTCCTAAATTAAAAAGTGGAAATTTTTCAATTTTTTCGAGTTCCGTGTAGGTGACATTTTTTTTGATCAGCATGTAGCGTTCTCCGGCGGCCCGCTGGTCGATCAATAACTGACGGTATCCACCCGGTGTCAATTCGTAAATATTATCCACAAAGGTGGCCAGACAATATGCGAGGGAATCAACGTTTTCGTTGAAATCCTTTTCGCTCATGGCACTGGAATTTAAATCAAATCGTATTTCAAAGAACGGTAGTGAGGTGGCCAATAATTTGCCATCCTCCGAATATATATTGCCACGTTCGGCAATCACTTTTTCAAATTTCACTTTTTTATCTCCCTGTCTCCGCCACTTGTCTCCTTCGGCAATCTGAATTTTGACCACTTTCCCAAAGAGGACCATCGCCAGCAAGACGATGAGTGCCAATACTCCGTAAACCCGATAGAGCACTTCATTTTTAATATCCGCCATTACTATCCTATTTCTTCTTTGTTTTAGGAATCACAATTTTCTTAGGAGCCCCTTTTGGTATTTTCAGACCTTTATCGGCTACGGAATTGGCCACTTTGGTTCTGCGCGTACTGTACATCAGTTCAGATTGTATGGACATATAATGCCAGCGGATTTCCTGTATTTCTTTTTGCAGTACCTGTATTTGTCTTACTTTTTTTTCTGACAAGTGGGCATTTGCAATGTAAATAAGCACCAAAAAACTCAGGAATAAAACGAAAGGCAAATTTTTGAGTATCAGGGAAGCGCTTAGATCCCCTAATTCAAAATAGTCTTTAAGTTTTTTTTTCTTAGCCATTTGGTTCTGCTAATTTTTCGGCAATTCTCAGTCTCGCACTGCGGGATCTTGAATTGATTTTTAGTTCTTCTGCACTGGCCGATACTGCTTTTTTAGTTATCAATTTAAAAGGCCGGTGAATATTTCCGTAGAAATCTTTCTGGAGCTCTCCGTCAAAATTTCCTGATTTAAAAAAGTTTTTCACCAGGCGGTCTTCCAGCGAGTGGTAAGACATGATCACCAGTCTGCCACCAGGTTTGAGTACTTTGAGCGAAGCAGTCAAAAAATCTTTTAAGACTTCCATCTCTTCGTTTACCTCAATCCGGATGGCCTGAAAGACCTGCGATAAATATTTATTTCGCTGGCCGCGAATCAGAGGATCTACTACTTTTAGTAAATCTCCGATGGTATTAATTTTCCGGATCTTCCGGTCGCTGACAATGGCCTGGGCCAGGGTCTTCGAATTTCTCAGTTCGCCGTAGCGACTAAAAATCGCCTGCAAATTTTCGGCAGAATAGGTATTGATTATCTCATCGGCTTTTCGTTCTCCTTCCTGATTCATCCGCATATCCAGATCGGCATCGAACCGGTAAGAAAAGCCTCTTTCGGCTACGTCTAACTGATGAGAAGAAACGCCCAGATCCCCGAGAATTCCATCTACCTTGCGCACACCGTTCAGTCGGAGTGCTTTATCGAGGTAGCGAAAATTCTGCTGAACAAACGTAAAATTCTCACTATCTAAAGTATTTGCCAGTGCATCTTCGTCCTGATCAAAACCGTAGAGATGACCAGTACTGTTTATTTTTTTAATAATCTCCCTTGCGTGTCCTCCCCCACCAAAAGTTGCATCGACATAAATTCCTGCGGGATTAATTTGCAGTCCTTCGATACATTCAGTGAGCATCACCGGTTCATGGTAAGACATGGCCCGGAGGAGGATTAAGAGGATTTGGTGCCGGAGGTGTTGGTGTCACACTGCTCCAGGTATCCTCTGCCAATTTTCTAAAATCAGCCGGTTCTTGGTTAAGATCGTTCAGGTAGGCTTCTTTGTCCCAGATTTCTACGCGGTCATCCATTCCCTGAATCATGACTGATTTGTTGATGCCCGCGTATTCAATCAGTGACTTGGGTAGAAGAATCCGATCCGCGCTATCTGGTTCCAGAGGAGTAGCACCCCGATAGAAATATCTTTTAAAAGCCTGATTTTTTTCAATATATCCGTTTAAGGCTTTTACTTTTGCACTTTCGTATTCCCAAACGGTTTTGGGAAATAACGTAAGATACGGCGTCATACCACGATTGATCACATATTCAGAAGAACCGAATGCATGCAACTGCTTAAGAAGTCCTGCGGGCAAACGCAGACGTCCCTTCGCGTCGATCTTACAGTCATATTCTCCTAATAATTGTGGCATTTGCTTACCTTTATTCGATATTTATCTTCAAAGCTAATATAAAATGACACATTTTCCCACTTTTTCCCACCAAAAAGGGAAAAAAAGTTATCAACAGTGAGATTCTGTTGATTTTTGGGGCCAAAAACCGGGGGGAACAGCCGTTAATCCAGTCATTAAGAGGAAGTTGAGTTTTTTGATTTCATTTCCGGTTTGACCACCTTTTTGTCGTAATTGTGGAAAAGTCTCTGCCATCTCATCTTGATTACGCCCAGTGCTGCTTCGCTGATAATATTGGAATTCATTTTCGAATCTCCCAGAATCCGGTCCTTAAAAGTAATGGGTATTTCCACAATTTTATAGCCCAGCGAATAAACGGCGTATTTCATTTCAATCTGAAAAGCATAGCCGACAAATCTGATTTTATCCAGATCAATTCCTTCCAGTGCTTCGCGCCGGTAACAGACAAATCCGGCGGTAGGGTCTTTTACATTCATCCAGGTGATGGCCCGCACGTAAAGAGATGCTCCGTAAGATAAGGCTACCCGGTCCCACGGCCAGTTTTCAAGTTTTCCACCTTTGGTGTACCGCGATCCTACCGTCATTCCGACGCCTTGTTTTTCACAACCTTCACATAATCTTAGTAGGTCTTTTGGATTGTGAGAAAAGTCGGCGTCCATTTCACAAATATAATCATACGTTCGTGCCAGTCCCCACCGAAAGCCCGCAATGTAGGCGGTTCCCAGTCCCATTTTACCTTTTCTTTCGATGATATGTAGTTGTCCCTTACTGGTTAGTTGCAGATTTTTGACAATATCCGCCGTTCCATCCGGTGAACCGTCGTCAACAATCAAAATATGAAAGGAAGTCGGTAACGAAAAAACCGCCGCAATAATGTTTGCGATATTTTCTTTTTCATTATAAGTAGGAATAATGACTAACCTCTTCGACACAATTAGAATTTAAATAGTAAGGATAAAACTGTTTTCAACTGGCAAGCAGCCTGACATATTTTAAATAATACGCCTCAAATTTGATAAAGTTTATGTAAATATAACCCTTAATACCATTCAGAAGTTAAAAATCAGATTAGAACCCCGCCTTTAGGGATTGAAAATGATGGTGTTTGCTTCTTGCTGAACCCGGCTACGCTTGAAGGTTGCTTGCCACAGACCAGATTCCTAAGTACCAAACGCAACATTCCTTAGGAATGTTAAATAAATAAAGTACGATTCTATACTTCCTCTTTTTGCCTCACTCTGCACTTATTTATTTGCCATTCCTTAGCTAAAAGACAGCGGATAATTTTCCGGATTTGCTTCTTGCATTAAAGCGTATATACCTTCAAATACTTGTTCCGGATTGGGCTTGGTAAAGTAATCCCCGTCTGATCCAAAAGGTGTCCGGTGTGCTCCGGCGGTGATCGTGACCGGGGCAGCATCCAAATATCGGTATCCGTTTTGTTTTTCCAGTATTTCGGTCAATAAATACGCACTCGCTCCGCCGGGTACATCTTCGTCCAGGATAACCAGCCGGTTGGTTTTCTTTAGTGATTTCAGAACGTGACCTTCCAGATCAAAAGGTATCAGCGTTTGAATATCCATTAATTCTACCGAAATCCCATGTTTTTCCAGCATATTAACCGCATTCTGTGCCACCCGGATACAACTACCATAAGTGACGAGCGTAACATCCGTACCTTCCTGCAAAACTTCGGGTACCCCCAGCGGAACGGTAAATTCCCCCATGTTCTCAGGCAGTGATTCTTTTAAGCGGTAACCATTCAGACATTCAATGACCAATCCCGGATCGTCTCCCTGCAAAAGGGTATTGTATATTCCGGCAGCCTGTACCATATTACGGGGAACTGCGATGTACATTCCTTTTAATGAATTTAAAAGCATCGCCATCGGTGATCCTGCGTGCCAGATTCCTTCCAGACGGTGACCACGGGTACGAATAATGGCGGGTGCCTGCTGCAGCCCGTTGCTACGATAACGCAAAGTTGCCAGATCGTCACAAAGGGGCTGTAATCCGTAAATCAGATAATCCAGATACTGAATCTCTACGATGGGTCTGAACCCACGCATGGCCAGTCCGATGGCCTGTCCCATGATGGACCACTCCCGGATTCCGGTATCGAAAACTCTCTCAATTCCATATTTTTCCTGTAAGCCGGCAAACCCCTGATTGACATCACCGATTTTCCCGACATCCTCTCCGAAGGCAACCACGTTCGGATATTTACCCAATACGTGGTCAAAGTATTTATTGATAATCTGATATCCGTTTAATTCGGGACTGTCCTCCGTGTAAGTCGGTGCAACGATGGGAATGTTGAGCGCCGAATATTTGGAATGACTGTAAAGGTTCGTATAATATCGTTGCTGGCCCAGCTGACTGATGTCAGAAAGATATGTTTTTAACGCATTGCGTCCGGGGTCATTTCCCGTTCCGGCTGCGTAAGAAAAGCGACGCGCGATCTGATATATTTCACTGAGGGTAGGATTGATCAGTTTACCTAACTCTTCGGTCAGTTTTTCCGTTTCCTCATTTTTTTCAATTTGCTCAAGTATCCCGGCCAGTTCGCGACGGTTACGTCCTACCGGATCAGCATATTTTTTCCACGCGTTATTTTTTGCCGTACGAACGTAAGATTTCGCTTCGGCGTCAATCTGTTCCAGCATTTCTTCGTCTGCGTATCCCTCTTCCAGCATCCATTGCCGCATTTTTAAGATACAATCATGTTCTTTTTCCCATTCCAGTCTTTCTTTGGATTTATAGCGTTCGTGCGATCCGCTGGTACTGTGTCCCTGTGGTTGTGTGAGATCTTCTACGTGAATGAGAACGGGCACATGCGCTTTACGACTCAGTGCAATGGCTTTATCATAAGTTTTTCTAAGGGCCATATAATCATACCCTTTGACATTGAATATTTCAATACCGGCTTCGTCTGTGGTTCTTTTGAAACCCTTGAGTGCTTCGGAGATACTTTGTTTTACCGTCTGAAATTTTTTGGGCACAGAAATACCATAACCATCGTCCCAGACGGAAATAGCCATCGGCACCTGCATGACTGCGGCAGCATTCATGGATTCCCAAAAAATACCTTCACTGGTACTGGCATCCCCAATGGTACAAAAACAAACTTCGTTTCCATTTTTAGAAAAGATGGTACCGTTTCTCAAGGTGTCCATACTCCGGTACATCCGGGAAGCAAAGGCAAGTCCCAACCCCCGGGCCATCTGACCGCCGGTAGAGGAAATATCGCTGGAAATATTATGAATCTTTAATTGGTTAATCCAGTTACCTTCTTCGTCGACCATCGGGCTGGAAAAGTGAGAATTCATTTGTCTTCCGCCGGAAAAAGGATCGTTTTCCGTGTCGGCGTATAATTGAGCGAAAAAATCTTCTACGGAACTTAGGCCGAGGGCGAACATAAAGGTTTGATCCCGGTAGTACCCCGAACGCCAGTCTCCCTCTTTAAATGCCCGTGCCATTGCTACCTGGGGGACTTCTTTTCCGTCGCCGAGAATACCGAATTTAGCTTTGCCGGTAAGTACCTCTCTGCGTCCCATCAGACTGGTTTCGCGACTGACGCGGCAAATCCAGTAGTCTTTGAGTATTTCGACGGTCAATTGCTTTTTCTGTGTTTTCTTACTGGTAAGTTCTTGAATTACTAAAGAATTCGTGATCATTTATTTTGTATATTAGCAGGCTTTCACCATGGTTAAGGGTACGAAGTATCAGTCAGAAGGTTGGAGGCGTATGTTTTTACCTTCGTACAGTTGGAATAATTTGGTGCAAGCAAAATACGAATTTTCGACGGATTTTTAATAAAAATAGCTAAGAACTTGTTAAAGTGGTGTGTTATTTGCCCGCCTAGATGTAACCAATTGAATCAGGTAGAGTCTAACTTACGGTGCAGAAATGTATCAGAGTTGAACCAATCAAAGGGAATGACGTTTTAACGATAATTTAACGGCTAAAAAACCGAAAAATTCTTTTGATTTGCGAGGTAATAACTTACATTTGTAGACGGGGTAACGGAGTCGTTGCTCAATTATTGAACGATTTAATTCTTTCATGAACCAAATATAAAATTTCATATAATGAAAAAGATTTTCACATTACTATTTATGGTTGCTATGATTAGCAGCATCAGTTTTGCTCAGGATACCGCAGCGGTTGAGGCTTCAGCTGACGGCCCCGTTATGACTTTTGAAGCTATGACGGTTGATTACGGCACAATTGAGCAGAATTCTGACCCTCTGAGAAGTTTTCTTTTTACCAATACGGGAAATGAGCCATTACAGATTACGCACGCTAAGGGTAGCTGTGGCTGTACGGTTCCCGAGTATCCAAAGGAGCCAATCATGCCGGGTGAGCAGGCGAAGATCAACGTTCGTTATGACACCAAGCGCATTGGTAAATTTGTAAAGTCTGTTACTTTGACGACGAATACTACTTCCGGGAAGGAAAAGTTAACCATCAAAGGGGAAGTCTTAAAGAAAGCACCCGAGCCAAGTGGATTGCCCGTAGAAGCACCTGATGCTTTCAGCCCGGCTGGAAACTAATAACTGCTGGTTAATCAGCTGAAAAAAGCCCCTTGATTACAGATAATCAAGGGGCTTTTTCGTTTTGTGTACTGTTGTGTTTCTTCTCCTGGAAAAAGAAAATCCTTGTTTTTTTATAAAAACAAGGATTCCTAACCCAAACAAATAAACACAAAAACTACTTTTAAATAATTTTAGTTAAGCAATTATAAGGCCTTTAAATAAAATTCAAAAGCATTTGCCTAAAAAAGTGTGACATACAAAACAACACATAACAACAATCTTCACTCTTTAAAAACGCAATAAAATGCCTCAATTGTGACTCCAGTCTTAGTAAAAAGACTTAAAATAATGTCACTTTTTTGCTCTGCTAGTAGCTGTTTCTGTCAGATTTTGAAAATCCTGCACAACGGACAGAAAACTCGTTCGCTCCGAAATACTATAAGCAAGCGGTATTACTTCCCCGTCATTTTCCCCAATTAACACTTTCTGATTTGACTTCAGGATGGTTTCAAGGTTTCTTACGAAGACCAGTTGTTCCAGATAATCTTTCTCCGGCCAGTTCAGTTCGGTCCGGTTTCCATCCTTATCTACTACAAATATTTTAGCGGAATCTGCTATATTTTTCTTTTCAAAAATCAGGTAGGATTCGTCTTCCAGCCAGTTCTGGACAATGACCGGATAAATGACCGGCTGGCTGGTAGTTTTTGAAAACACCTTGGGCCGGTAGAAATCCATCTGACTTTTTGGATTTCGATTGTGCTCATACTTGAGACTTCTGATATTTTTAAAATAAATCAGAGAAGGAGCGGTTGTCTTAAATTGTAGATCTCCATGTTGCTGCCGTTTTACGGATCCGGACTCACAGCCGATTAATAATAACAGACTGAAAATGGCGAAAAACCGGGTAATATCACTATATTGGGTCATCATATATTTTGGTAGAAAACATGAAATCAATTCTAAAGTTTGGCATCAGTGCCCTGATCTGTCTTTTTTTTACATTACTATTAAACAATCCTGTTCCCGGAACGCAAATCCCGCCATTGGGAAAAATACTCAATCCATTTACCGGATTCTGGAAAAATGGCGAACAAAATACCGTAGAACCCGAAACCGTTTATCTGGAAAACAGTCATCTGACCGAAAAAGTTAAAATCATCTTTGACCGTCGCCGGGTTCCCCATATTTTTGCCGCCAATACTGAAGATGCCCTGTTCGCCCAGGGATATTTGCTGGCACAGCACCGGCTGTGGCAAATGGATATTTCTACCCGTTCTGCCAGTGGCAGACTCAGCGAAATTATGGGCACCAAAACCCTCGAAAGGGATCAACTGCAAAGAAGAAGAGGAATGGTTTTCGCCGCTGAAAATGCCGTTAACCGCTGGAAAACCTCCCCGGAATTCAGCTTTATCGAAGCCTACACCAACGGCGTAAATGCTTTTATCGAACAACTTCAGCCCGCTGATTATCCTATCGAATTTAAATTACTAAATTACCAGCCAGAACCCTGGACCCCTCTGAAAACAGCGCTTTTCAATAAGGCCATGGCCGAAATGCTCTCCCGGGCCAACGAAGATATTGAGATGACCAATGTCCGCGAGTTACTGGGAGATGCTGTTACCGCCGATTTATACCCACAATTGTATCCCGGAGAATCCCCGATTATTCCCAATGAGGTAGCTTTTGATTTTACACCCGTTGATTTGCCTGAGAAGAATCCCCCGTTTATCGGTCTGATTGAACATAAAGTCTATCGCAAACCACCGCCAAATCTGGGTAGTAATAACTGGGCGGTCTCGGGTAGTAAAACTGCATCGGGCTACCCTATTTTATGCAATGATCCACATCTTGGTCTGACCCTGCCTTCCATTTGGTTTGAACTGCAAATCAATACGCCCAACTCTAATGTGTATGGTGTTTGTTTACCGGGCGTTCCGGGGATCGTGATCGGTTTTAATGAAACTTCCGCCTGGGGAGTGACCAACGTTGGACATGATGTCGTAGACTGGTATAAAATCAGATGGACGGACGCCAAAAAAGAAAAGTATATCGTTGATGGTCAGGAAAAATCCGCCGAACTAAAGATAGAGGCTTATGAGGTAAAAGGCCAGGGAACGGTTTATGATACGGTCCGTTATACACACTGGGGTCCGGTGGTGCATCAGCAACCAGAAAAGCTGGATCAGGATCTGGCCATGCGCTGGGTGGCACATAATTCGGCGGGCAATGAATTAAAAACTTTTCACGGACTCAACACCAATAAAAGTTACGCGGATTACCGCGCAGCGATCACCAATTTTGCGTCCCCGGCCCAAAACATTGTGTACGCAAATAAACAAGGAGACATTGGTATTACCGTGCAGGGGCAGTTGCCAATCCGTTCCGTAGAACAAGGCATGGTCGTTCAGTCCGGTGAGTCTGCTGCTGCCGGTTGGAAAGGATTTATTCCGATGGATCAGTTGCCGCACGTAAAAAACCCGGCACGGGGATTTGTATCTTCGGCCAATCAACGTTCTACCGGTACCGCTTATCCCTATCCGTATCTGTCGATGCACGGAGGATTTGAAGCCTACCGGGGTCGTACCCTCAACCGGAAACTGGACACCATGGAACAGATTACCGTAACGGATATGCAAAATTTACAAACGGATGTTTATGGTTTAAAGGCCGCCGAAGCGTTGCCGGGTATGCTGGCGCTGGTGGACGAAACGAAGTTGAGTGAGTTAGAAAAAAAGTATTTTGATTTATTGAAAAACTGGGATTATCAGTACGAACGCAAAGCGAGCGGACCGATCCTTTTTAATAGTTGGTATACGCTTTTTTATAAAAAAACATGGGACGAAATCTACGCGCTGGCGGAAGATAACGAGGTGTCTTTCCCCCGCAGTCGCCGGACCATTACCTTACTCAACGAGGTGCCCGATCACGACTTTTTTGATATACAGGAAACTAAAGATACCAAAGAAACGGCGAAAGATATTGCACAATTGAGCTTTACAGAAATGGCCGGAAAGGTAGCCTCCTGGGAAACGGACGGCAAACAACTGGAATGGTCTGATTATAAAAAATTAAGCATCAACCATATTGGATTTATCCCGGCTTTTTCCAGATCAGATTTGGAGGTCGAAGGTGATCCCAAGACGCTCAACGCTATTGGCAGAACCTGGGGACCTTCCTGGCGGATGATTGTGGCATTTGGCCCGGGAAAACCCAAAGCTTATGGAATTTATCCGGGCGGGCAGTCTGGTAATCCGGGCAGTCCCAATTATGATAATATGCTGGAAGACTGGGCGGAAGGGAAGTATTACGAACTGGAATTGATGGATCGGGAGTGACGTGGTTTGTGGTTGGCTTTTTAGTGGAAAGAAGTAGTTAATATTTACCTTATTTGATTTTACGTTTTAGGGAAGCCAACCAACTAAGAGCTAACCGATAAACCGGAAAAAATAAAATTTTATGAAAGTAATTTTAGGAATAATTGGAATGATCGTAGCGGGACTTTTAGCTGCGCAATTCTTACCTTGGTGGAATATTGTTGTGATTTGTTTTATCGCCGGAGCGATCCTGAATATGGATGGATGGAAAAGTTTTCTTTGCGGATTGGTGGCTATTTTTCTGCTTTGGGGATTGAGTGCCGGATGGAGTTTTCACCACGGCAGTTATATTATTGCCAACCGGATGGGTAGTCTTTTAGGAAATGTAGGGGGTGTCGCTTTAATGTTTATTACCGGCCTGGTTGGTGGACTGCTGGGAGGTTTGGGAAGTATGACCGGAGGATTTTTCAGAAGAATATTTTAGTTTTTTTAAAAAAATGCGCAACAAATAGCGTCCTTGATTGTCCTTGCTTAAGAGCATGTTTAAATTTCGGACGAATACTCATTTCAAAAAAAATTAAAAAATAAAATGGATAATTACCAGCGTGCTAAAAAAATTGTCAGAAAAAAGAAAGGATTCTATCAACATCTGGCTGCTTATTTGTCCGTCAACGCCTTTTTGGTTTTTATTGGAATATTTTCCGGCGAGCCAATCATGGGTTTCCTCATACCTGCTGCCGGCTGGGGGATTGGTTTATCTATCCATTATCTGAATACGTTTGGGTTTCCATTTACCAAAGGCGTAATGTCGCCAGAGTGGGAAGACCAGGAAATTGAAAAAGAAATGGATAAACTGGAAGGGTTTCCGGAAAGACCGGAACCAGACGAAGAACTGGAACTCAAAGAATTTAAAAAA
Source organism: uncultured Saprospiraceae bacterium (assembly GCA_937921555.1). GTDB lineage: Bacteria > Bacteroidota > Bacteroidia > Chitinophagales > Saprospiraceae > JALZUU01. Next base: position 7,216 of record CAKZUV010000219.1, on the reverse strand, counting down.
CTAAGAAGCGAGTGGACGGATGATCAGGAATTTGTTTAAAAAATCTTCTCTATTTTTCCCTCCTGATCGCCCGTAAGCACGTATATTTGTCTTCGAAAACCGACGCTTTCAATAGCCAATTTTTAAATTCATACTATAAAAAAACTATGCTCAATACCTATATTGACCTGATTGCCAGCGCAACTGGCCTACCCTCCACTAAAATTACCAACACCATAAATTTACTCGAAGAAGGAGCGACCATTCCCTTTATTTCCCGTTACCGGAAAGAAGCCACGGGTTCTCTCGACGAAGTACAAATTGCAACCATCCAGGAGCAATTACAGAAATTAAAAGATCTGGACAAACGCCGGGAAACAATTATCGCCTCCATTGAAGAGCAAGGCAAGATGACCCCCGAATTACTCGAAAAAATAAAGAACGCGCGTCAGCTAAATGAACTCGAAGATTTGTACTTACCCTACAAACGGAAACGAAAGACACGCGCCTCGATCGCCCGCGAAAACGGCCTGGAACCACTCGCCCAAAAATTATTACAACAGGAAAATTTCAATATTAACGAATTCGCGACTCAGCTGCTTTCTGATAAAGTTACGACCATAGAGGACGCCCTCAAAGGAGCCCGCGATATCATCGCTGAACAGGTTAACGAACACGAAGATGCCCGGAATAGTGTCCGGAGGAGTTTTAAGGAAGACGCATTTATTACTGCCAAACTGGTCCGGGGCAAAGAAAAAGAGGCTGCCAAATATCAGGACTATTTTGAATACGCCGAAAAATTAAGCCGGTGTCCTTCGCATCGTTTATTGGCAATACGACGGGGCGAAGACGAAGGTTTTCTACGGGTAAAAATCGGTCCAGATGAGGAAAACGCCCGTTATCACTTGGAAAGAATATTTGTACAAAATAAAAATGCCGCCGGTGAGCAGGTAGCAATGGCGGTAGAAGATGGTTACAAAAGATTACTGGCCCCTTCCATCGAAACGGAATTCAGAAATCTGGCCAAAGCAAAAGCGGACGAGGAAGCCATTCAGGTTTTTACCGAAAATTTGCGTCAACTCCTGCTCGCTCCCCCACTCGGCCAACGCAGTATTCTGGCACTTGATCCCGGATTCAGAACCGGCTGCAAAGTCGTTTGTCTGGATGCGCAGGGAAATCTTATTTACAACGGTACGATCTATCCACATCCGCCACAGTCCAGAACCAACGAAGCGGTAGCCGATATTAAAAAACTGGTTACAAAATATAAAATTGACGCACTGGCGGTAGGAAATGGTACGGCGGGAAGAGAAACTTATCAACTATTTGCCGGCATAGATTACGGACGTCCGGTGGATACTTTTATGGTCAATGAAAGTGGTGCCTCCATTTACTCCGCATCGCCCGTCGCGAGGGAAGAATTTCCAGACAAGGATGTAACCGTGAGAGGGGCCGTCTCTATTGGCCGACGTTTGATGGACCCACTGGCAGAACTTGTAAAAATCGATCCGAAGTCCATTGGCGTAGGCCAGTATCAACACGATGTACAGCAAAATATGCTCAAAGAAAGTCTGGACCGAACGGTCGAAAGTTGCGTAAACTCCGTGGGTATTAATCTAAATACAGCTAGTAAACATTTACTCACTTACGTTTCTGGTCTGGGCCCGGCTCTGGCGCAAAACATCGTGGATTACCGCTCCGAAAACGGAGAATTTAAACAACGGAAGCAACTTCTGAAAGTAGCCCGTATGGGAGATAAAGCATACGAACAAGCTGCTGGTTTTTTAAGAATTCGCAATGGTAAACATCCGCTGGACAACACCGCCGTACACCCTGAACGGTATAAGCTGGTAGAGCAAATGGCAAAAGATTCAGGAACAGATGTATCCGGATTGTTATCAGACCGGCAGTTGCGACAAAAAATTGATTTAAAAAAATATATTTCCGACCAAGTGGGATTACCCACTTTAAAAGATATCATGGGGGAACTGGAAAAACCGGGCCTCGATCCCCGTGGCGCTGCGAAGGCACTTGCGTTTTCTAAATCCATTCAGACAATCGAAGACCTGAAGGAAGGAATGGTCGTTACCGGCGTCATTAATAACGTTACCAACTTCGGAGCCTTTGTCGATATCGGCATCAAGGAAAGCGGGTTGGTGCATATTTCACAACTCGCAAATCGTTTTGTAAAAAATCCGGCGGACGTGGTAAAACTGGGACAGCAGGTAGAGGTGCGGGTCATGGATGTAGATCTCGAAAGAAAACGAGTACAACTATCGATGAAAGATAACTGACTGATCCCGACGAAGGATAACTGACTGACCCCGACGAAGGAGGGTGGCGTGCAACAGCACGACAAAGGAAGGCACCGCGTAAGCGGATGGGCAGGCACTGACTGACCCCAACGAAGAAACGTAACGTGCAACAGCACGACAAAGGAAGGCACCCTACCTAAAATCGGCAGGCAGCCGCGTAAGCGGATGATTTTTTTGATTTGCAGATTTTTTGATGCGTGGATTTTTTGATTATACCGTTATGAAATACTACTGGATTTTTTTGCTGATCATTTTTTTCGGGTGTAAAATTACTCCGGATGATAAAAAGACGAAGAAAACTGAAGTAGCGGCGCCTTTGACTTTTGTGAACAGTACGGCTGCGGCAACGGTAATTGCGAAGGATGATCAGGAGGGCTTTTTTGACAAAGTAGGAATTTCGGATATGTTGATTCAGATGAAACGTCCTTACCGGAATTCGATCAATCGGGATACGTTGCTGTCCGAATACAGGACTTTTTTAAAAACGGAGGTCCTGAATTTTTCCAAAGAAGAAACGGATTTTTGTCAGGATATTTTTAATAAAATTCATCCTCAATTGCTGGCTATTCATCCGGATATTTATCCCGACAATTTGCAGCTAATCAAGTTAAAAGGCAATCATTACGGACCGGGGGCATTTTATACCCGGGAGCGAGCGATTCTCATTCCACAAGGTGTTTTGAAAGAAAAGCAGCGAGCCTCCTTTTACGAAACCATGCTGCACGAAATTTTCCATATCTATTCCCGTTACCATCCGGAAAAGCGACGGGCATTGTACGCATTAATTGGATTTAAAAAACTTAACGATTCCGATGTTTTATCACTGGATGCTTCATTAAAAAATAGATTGTTATTAAACCCCGACGGAATAGATATGGAATATGCGATAGCACTAACAGAAGCGGATACCTCCTTTTCGGCGGTACCTTTGCTGGCGGCAAATGAGATGGGATTTGTGTCCGAAAAACCTGTCTTCTTTGATTATTTAAACTTCAATCTTTATCCAATTCAACCATCTCACAATGATACCATGAAGGTCTTATCCCAAACGGACGGTAGCAGTCGTCTGGACCTAAACGAAGTAAAAGGCTTTTACGAACAGATTCAAAAAAACACCGACTACATCATTCATCCGGATGAAATTCTGGCGGATAATTTTATTTTTATGGTGCAGGCAAGACAGGACGCACGAACGCTTGAGCAGTTTTCCGAAGAAGGAATCCGGTTGATTGAGGAGATGGAGAAGGTGATTAGACGTTGATACGAGCCATTCATTTCCAGGAATGTTTGATAACGCTACATAAAATCTTTTATCGTACGCTTTGTTTAATACACTATGCACGTTGAAGTAAGCGCATCATTTTATGCTAAAAAAAACCTTCCATTTCTTTTTTAAAATCCACCGAAAGAAGACGTTCTTCTTCGGACTGTTGCTGCTGGTCGCCTACCTGTTTTGTTTACCCGGTCAATTATTCCGTACTCCGTTGTCCATGGTGTTGGAAGACCGGGAGGGACTTCTGCTGGGCGCCCGGATTGCGGCGGATGGACAGTGGCGATTTCCGGGAACCGATCAGGTACCCGAACGGTTTGCGACGGCGCTCACCACGTTTGAAGACCGGCGATTTTATCAGCATCCCGGAATTGATCCCGTAGGAATTGCCCGGGCCATTCAACAAAATTTTAAAAATAAAAAAATTGTTAGTGGTGGAAGTACCCTGACCATGCAAACCATCCGCATGTCCCGGAATAAAAAGCGTCGTTCTGTTTTTCAAAAAATAATAGAAGCCATCCTGGCTACCCGGATGGAACTGACGTATAGTAAGTCAGAAATTCTTTCACTCTATGCTGCCAATGCGCCTTTCGGTGGCAACGTCGTGGGACTGAACGCTGCCAGCTGGCGATACTATGGCAAACAACCCGATCAGTTATCCTGGGCAGAAGCGGCAACGCTCGCCGTTTTGCCCAACAGTCCGGGACTCATCCATCCGGGCCGTAACCGCGCGGCGTTGCGTGCCAAGCGCAACCGTTTGCTGGAACGACTCGTTGCCGATGGAAAAATTGACGCGCAAACGCTGGAGCTTTCTCTTTTAGAACCGCTGCCGGAAAAGCCACTGCCCCTACCCGATCTGACCCCTCATTTGCTGGAAGAAATCCGGCAACAAAACGGACCAAAAAATGAAGGTCTGTATAGCCGTAAAAAATCTGCTATTGACCGTGAATTACAAAAACAAGTCAACGATTTACTCAAAAGACACCAGCAACATTTGTCCGGAAACGGGATTCAAAATCTGGCAGCCCTGGTTTTGGATGTGGAAAAAAATGAAATACTCGCTTATACCGGCAATGTCAGCGATGCGGGTAAAAATCATCAGTCTGCCGTCAATATTATTCCTGCGCCGCGTAGTACCGGTAGTATTTTGAAACCTTTTTTATACGGCTTCGCACTCGACGATGGATTAATTGCTCCCACTACCCTACTGTCGGACGTACCATTGTATCTGAACGGTTACCGGCCGGAAAATTATCACCAGTCGTACGACGGAATGGTACCGGCTAAAAGAGCGCTGGCCCGATCACTGAATGTTCCTATGGTCAGACTTTTACAGGATTATGGATTAGAAAAATTTCATTTTGGGTTACAACAATTAAATCTTTCTACGATTGACCAGACTCCTTCCCACTACGGGCTGACGCTGATTCTGGGAGGCGCAGAATCTTCTTTGTGGGAAATTTCCAATGCCTACGCGGGAATGGCTCGCACCCTGAATCATTTTCAACCCAACGACGGGCAGTATGATCCAATGGATTTTCAATCCGCAGCACTGGAATTATCATCAGTACCAAAAACCAAAACAGTTTATTTACAAAAAGAAGCACCCGTTTTGTCGGCGGCAGCTTGCTGGCATACTTTCGAAGCGATGAGATCGGTGGAACGTCCCAACAGCGAAGGAGAATGGGAGCGCTTCGGCTCGGGGAAAAAAATTGCGTGGAAGACCGGAACCAGTTTTGGGTTCCGGGATGCGTGGGCGGTTGGGGTAACGCCGCGTTACGTCGTAGGTGTCTGGGCAGGAAATGCGGATGGTGAAGGTCGTCCAGGACTGGTAGGCGTCAAAGCAGCGGGGCCCGTGCTGTTTGATATTTTTGCACTGCTGAAAAGTCCGGTTTGGTTTTCACCGCCACGGGACGAGATGCGGGAAACAGCTTTATGTCAGCAATCAGGTTTGGGTGCATTGAGGAATTGTCCGGTGGATACGCTGTGGCTGGGACCAGGACGAGAACGGCTGGAAAGCTGTCGTTTTCACCAGCAGATTTATCTGGACGAAACGGAACAGTACCGGGTGAACAGTGATTGCCGGTCACCCCGTGAGATGTATCGTGCTAATTGGTTTGTACTTCCTCCCATAGAAGAATTTTACTATCGGAATCATCATCCCGCCTATCGTCCTTTACCACCGATCCATCCGGACTGTCCGATGGGGCAGCATACCAACACCGCCCAAATTCAACTGATCTACCCTCCGGCCGGAGCTAAAATAATGGTCCCAATAAATCTGGACGGAAAACTGAGTAATACGATCTTTCGTGCCACTCACCGTGATCCGAGTAAGAAAATTTTCTGGCATCTGAATCAAACTTATCTGGGAAGCACAGAGGATTTTCACGAACTGGCATTGAATCCGCCACCGGGCAAACATACACTGACCCTGGTTGATGAGACCGGAGAACAAACTGAACGAGCTTTTGAAATAATAGGATTGAAAGAGGATTGAAGTGCTTCTTTCCAGAAAAAAAAATTCTCCTACAGTCGGAGGCATATTGACGGTAGGAGAAATAAACATACTATGAGAAAACTACACAGTTACAAGTTAATAAATTTTAACTCATATTTAAAACGTTAATTACTTATCGGTTACATATTACAAAAAAATGGTGCAAACCAGTTAGAAAAAGGTATTAAATCAATTAATAATATGATTAAGTTGGTTGAATTTCCTGATTTTAGTAATAAAAGGGGAGGTAAATTAGATACACGCTATAATAGACAGACGGGCAAAAAAAAAATTCCTACACTCCAGAAGGGATTAGAGTGTAGGAAAATTAAACATACTATGAGAAAACTAAGACCAAGATACTATAGACTTCTTGTTAAAAAAAGCGGTTTTTAGCGTTCGGGGGCCAATCAGAGGTAAGTGGTAGTTATGGGTTAGTTAATGGTTTTGAAAATATTAGGCGCTTTGCTTGTTGAATTGTTGAGCTTGCTTTAGAAAGGGGGTTTCACGCAGAGGAGTAGAGATCGCTGAGCGGGACGTGGAAAAGAGATTTAGGTTTTCTCTGTTTTAGAAATTTCGTGTTGTTTTCTTTTGTGCAGGAACTTTTTTAAACTTGATTTGGAAGAGGTAAAGGGGGTTGGACGGGACGTGGAGTTGCTTCATTATTATTTTTTCGCGCAGAGGAGCAGAGATCGCTGAGCGAGACGCGGGGGTGCTTTTTTTGGGGATGGTTGTTTTTGATATGTGGAGGGCGTGGAAAGGAGATTTGGGTTTTCTCTGTTTTAGAAATTTCGTGTTGTTTTCTTTTGTGCAGGAACTGTTTTGAAGTTGATTCGTAAGAGGTAAAGGGGCTGGACGAGACGTGGAGATGCTTTATTTATTATTTTTTCGCGCAGAGGAGTAGAGATCGCTGAGCGGGGCGTGTATATCTTTTTTCGTGAAGGTGGTGTATAGATGATTTTAGAAAATTTGATTCCGGGTTTTAGCTTTTCTGGTTTTTTGGGTAGGCTTAGTAATGGTAAAACAATAACTTCCCGATTTATGGCTGGCCCTTTTGATCCAATATTTCGTTAAAAAGCCTCGCCGATGCTACGGCATCGTCTACGTTTTTTGCCTCATCTTGAACCAAAATTCCCTTGCCAAAATGCGGAA
>CAKZUV010000218.1 GCA_937921555.1 uncultured Saprospiraceae bacterium | reverse complement strand
TGTACATTTTTCGCTAAGGTCATCGTTGTAATTTTCTCGATCATACCGCCATAATAAAGCATCTGCTGCTCCTCGTGAAGAAGTTGTTCCGTTTTTGACGAGGTATAATTCCGCTTTTTGCGAATTAGTCAGTTCAAAGGTAGTACTACTCGTCATACTTTGGTACAAGATATATTGAGTTGTCACAAAATCTTTATTTTCATCATTATTCTGGGGAATCGTCAACAACATAGACTTTGCTCCTTCGTAATTTTCTGCTGCCAATCGAATACTATATTTCAATTTTTTTGCCACTGTTGTTTGTTCGCCATCCGCGATCGCTTCAGCTCCAACGAAATCGTTTTGCTCAATCTTATCATACAACAAACCCCGCAGCATTTGATCTTTGACCTCATTCCAGCGATCCAGCTCAATTTTAGCAGACTGGTTCTGTGGCGAAGTCATTATCTCCTCTTCCGCATTCGCAATATGAGTTCTCACTTCCGCTAAATCTGCCGGATCATAAGGTTCGTTAATAGATTCTTGTTCACCGCAAACTTCAAAGTCGCTAAAACCGAAAGGCGTAACATAGTTATTTCCTCCCACACTTGGGAACAAGCAAACAGGAGCATTAGAATTATTAGGAATAAAATATTGAAATGATTCCGTTGTGCCAACCGTCTCAATATCAATATTACCATCAAAGCAATTATTCGGCGTATCATTTGCGTTTCCCTGAGCAAATCTAACCATGCCAGTACTGGCGCCATTACCTCTAATTCTAACACTTCTAGCAGCAGCTACAAATTCATTTCCCAGAAAGCTAAAGTTTCTATTATTGCCCTCAGCCTCAATCGGAATACAAACATTCTCAAAGCTATTGCAGGAAGCATAGTTAAACTGAGAACCAGCATTAATCGTAATAATCCCCACATCCATTCCTTCCTCCGGATTTTCTCCACCAAAAATATTACCATCCACCGTAAATTTGACAGCTCCGTCCAAGTACATTCCAACATTTCCCTTGCGGAATATGTTATTCTTTACGATCAGATTATTTAAAAGGTTAGTTGAAGTGGCATAAATTCCGACCGGACAATTCTCAAAAACATTCCCCGTCTGACCACCTCCGATTTCGATTGGATTAACACCGGGCTGTGAAGAAGAGGCGCGAATCCAAATGGCAGGAAATAAATTAGTAAAATTGTTCCCCGTCAATATTTTAGCACTGAAACCTGATCCTTCAATCCCTGCACGTTTAAGATTTATAAAAGTATTTCCTTCAAAAAGAATATCATGACAAGCCCAGATAGATACCCCATAACTATATTCATAATCTGAATCGGACAACTGTTCAAATGTACAATTGATGAATCTGCTTTTGTTCGAAAAATTATACTTCATAAACCCTATTGCTACTTTATTATTAGTAAAATGGCTATTTTCCGCAACAATTAGTCCTCCCCAGCGGGCTACCTGATTCGGATAGCCAGAAACTCCAGATCCGTTTGCACGGATTCCCGCTGTCGCATTCTCAATTCTACTGTCTTTTATATAAACTACCCCGGCATCGTCGGGTTCTAAAACATCGTATAAATTTGGTTGTTCCTGAGAGGCATTTCCGTGTACAGTGATCCCATTCCAATAAGTATCGTCACAGAGGTTCAATATTTTCCCACCGTCTACTACTAGCTTGGCACCTCTTTGTACTGTGATTCTTTTACCTTCGCCCATTCTTACTTCGCAGTTGATGGTTAAGGTTGATCCGGTTTCAACGATGACGTCGCGATCCATAATACGGGTAAAGTCATTCCAAACTTCATCTTCCTCTACTAACCGGGGAGAAAGATCAGGACTATCACAAAGTCTAACAAAACTTGGTTGATTATCAAGAATATATTGCAACATGATCCCTAACTGACATGGAGTAATTACATCAGTACTTGTATTATACCCCATGAAATTTCTACTCATTCCCATCCCTTGGCAGTGTCCGGTTGGAGATTGTCCAAATTCAGGGTCACAGTAATTTTCATCATTCGCGTCTGCACACTCTTCTGTAATATCCATATCAATACCTATACAAGAATTACAACAACTGAATGCATGTGGCAGATTAAAAGCATGACCTAGTTCATGACTTATATAACGAGCATAAGAATATTGTTGAATAACTGATAGATCAACTCCAGCATTATTAGTGCAGGGGGTAGTAATAGCTTGCAACATATTAAACATAAAAATACGATTCGCTCCCACAAAGGTTGCTCCGTTGACCGAACAGGGATCATCATTCGGACGATCCCTAAAGACAATATTCATTTTGTCATTGACATAAGAAATCGGTGCACTAGCATTGTAAAAGAACATTCCATCACAAGGGTTTTGCTCAGTTGAGGTACTTGAATATCTGATCCTCGTATCATCAACTCTGCCAGGTAGTGGATCATCTAATCTTCTAAATTTTTTATTAGCTTCAAACAGTATCCTACTAACAATTCTAGGGGCATATAGTCTTTCATCACCACTTGGATCACAATGGAAGTTTATTCCCTCGTTATTTCCAACGAAATGGAAAACGACATCAACGAAAATCATTGAAATATCCTGCGTGTGGTCATCAGTAGAAATTCCATTAAAACCACAATATTCTTCTTCTGGAAGAGTAGGATAGGGTTGACAAGTTACTAATGTATTAGGCAATACTTCACAACCGAAATTCTGTCCAATTAAGCTTGTAGAAAGAAAGAAAGAAAGAAAGAAAGAAAGAAAGAAAAGATTCTTCATAACATAAATATTTAAATGGTTAAAAACTAAAATACTATAAATCATTTTCACCATCACGTTTAAGTAGTTATATTGTTCAGTATTCTTCGTTTTTTCCAAAAAATTAACATTAAATTAACATGAAAACTATAATGCTCCAAAATAAGGTTAGAGCATGTTTAAATTTTTTATATTGCCTGATAATCAACACTTTTTAAACCTGACTTCATAAAAAACTCATTTAGCTCGCTAAACTCATTATTTTTTACTTTCTCAAAACCACAAATAATTGATGATCACTTCAAAATGAATTTTAAACAAGCTCTTAATTAGATAAAAGTAAGTAATAATACGCACACTACTGAAAAGGACTAATATCTTATATTCATTTACGAAAACAGATATTCATATCACAACAACAGACTAACATCTCCCGAAAACTGGACCACTACTCCATCTAAAAACAACACTTCCGCAACGTAGACAAACACCCCTGGATTCATTTTCTCATTTTTAAAAAATCCGTTCCAGCCGTGAGCCGGATCGTTGGGAGGGAAGGATTCGTCGGCAAAAACAAGAGCGCCCCAGCGGTTGTAAATCCGGAAACTGATCACCTTTTCTACTTCTTTATCACTATAAATCATAAAGACATCATTTTCACCATCTGCGTTGGGACTGAAGGCATTGGGAATGTAAATCGGACGGGGTTTATTGACGGTGACGGTCGTGGCGTCCGTAGCGGTACAACCGTTTTCGTCGGTGATGAGTAATTGATAATCCGTGGTAAAATAAGGAGCGGTGAACGTTGCCGGACAGGTATCACAGGTCATATTTCCTTCTGATTCCCATTGGTAAGAAACCGGATTTTCGGCATTCGTGTAGCTAGTCAGTTCGACGGGGCAACCTAACACCACACTGGTATCGGGAGAAACAGCCAGGTACAAAGAATCAGGGGTATCTACAATAACAAAGGTTTCAGATATACAACCAAATTCATCCTGACCAAAAATAACATAATCCCCCGCAGGCAGATTAGAAAAATTAGTCGTGACAGAAAAATCCCGGTTTTCTAAACTGAATTGTATGCCAGTCAGAGCGGGATCCATTTGTATCACACCGTCCGCATCTCCGTAACAACTTACATCCGTTACTTCGTAATTATAGGATAATGGAAGTATTTCTTCCAATGAAAAAGTCGTCGTTTCGGTACAACCTTCCGCGTCGGTTACGGCTAACTCGTATAATCCAATCGGGAGCTGATCCAGCTGCTCCACAAGATTTCCGTTGCTCGTCACCGTGGTCGTGTACGGTGCAAAACCTCCTCCCACCGTCGTAGTAATACTGCCCGTAGAATCGTCGGCACAACTTGGCGTCGTCTCTACCCCAATGCGAATCGGTTCGGCGACCGTTAAATGGTATTCCATCGTTGAGTCACAGCCAAAAACACTACTATAAGTTTCGGTAAAAATTCCGGAACTGCCACGAAGTGCGCCGTCCAGAAAGATCGTTTCTCCGGCACAGAGATTAAGGTCTTCGCTGATAAAATAAAGGGGTACTTCTCCTATCCGGATTCGGATGGTAGAATCACAACCATTCACACTATTGTAGTGAAAAAGCGTATCGGTATTTGGCAGTAATATTTTATTTTCTAAAAACAAACTACCTCCATTACAGGCAACCGTATCGACGGATTCCATGTATCCGGTATTTCCGTTGTCTTCTACCGATAACTGAACCAGTGAATCACAACCAAACTGGTTCGTCAACGTAAATAACTGACTGGCTCCGGGAGCCAGATCAACGCCTTCGTAGGTAAACAACTGATCTGAACAAATAGTTACGGTCATTCCAGTCATTTCCGGAAACGAACGACTCACTAAAATCGAATCCACGCTGTAACAGCCATCCGCGGTGCGCGCAATTACCGTATAGGTTGCTGCCGTTTCGGATGAAATGACCACACTGCTGCAAGTTGTACAATCAATATCCGTTTCCGGAGACCATTTATAAGTGTCAAATCCCGTCAGCGAAATTTCTAACGTATTGCCCGGGCAAAGCACCGTATCCGGTCCCAGATCAAGTACTGTATTTTCATCCAGAAATACCTCCACCGTGTCGCTAAAATCCAGACAACCATCGGTAGCCGTCACCCAGTATTGTCCGGGACCAACTGCTGTATAGTTGCTCCCCGGCTGTCCATCCTGCCAGCGGTAATCCGAAAAACCAGGACTGGCCGTGAGCGCAACTACTCCATTATCACAAACCGTCTGGTCGGGACCAATATCCAAAATCGCAGCGGCATCATAGACTGGAATGACGACCATATTATTTTGATAATTGCATTCATAAACATTCGTAAAAGGAAAGTCTGTCGTAAAGTCGTAAGGTGTATCAAAACTACCATCGTCATTAACCACAAGGATAATATTCTCAGATAAAAATTGACCAGGAATAAAGTTAAGTTCTGTAAAAGATGCTCCCGGTCCTAAGGCACCAATCACGCCGTTGACCATCCAGGGCGTGGTAGTTTCTATCGTTGGATCTGCCCGGTAAAAACTAAACCAGGTATCCTCTGGACTCGGAGCGTTTCCCTGATTGGTAACCGTAACCTCTATGTAAACACCGTCCATACTACTCCACTCACAGATTATTTCTGCGGAAATCGTTAAATCCGCCGCCGGAAATTGCCGGTTGCTGTATTGGGTTAAAAAATTATTGAGCACCAGACTGTCTCCGACAATATGATGGGATTGTTGCTGGATGGGAATTCTTAAATCATCGTTGATATTGGTATTAAAATACTGGTGCTGATTCCAAAGTTTCCGGGTTGCAATCCAGGGCGTACCACCGGAGCCGAAAGATTTGAGTTCGTTGGAACAGCTACAAAGAATTTCAGTGGCACCGTCCGCGTCTACGTCTACGACGACCGGATATTCCACGCGGGTACCGGAGATGCAGGGAGCGGAAGCGAGCTGGGCACCGTTGATTCCGTTGAGGATGAGCAGTTCTGATTCGGTCCGGTAGACCACTTCGCTGGCACCATCGTTGTTAAAATCAAAAACACTGCTTCCCGTTTGTCCTGACCAGTCATCCGTGACAATCGACCAGTCCACCGTCCATTGGTTATTGACCGGCTTGAGTACCTGATAATTGAAGGGAGTACAAACGCCAATTTCCAGTTGTTTATCGCCATCGAAGTCGGCAATATTTACTTGAGCAATAAATCCGGAGTTGGTTGTCACCGTAAAAATATCGTATAACAAATCATTTGTTTGCAGATCCCAGGCGTAAATAATTCCGGTAGAGCCATCGTCCGCGTTACCCGTAACTACCGCGTCCAGATCACCGTCCAGATCAATGTCGGCGATACTGGTCCAGCCGTCTTCTACGCCCGTCGCGGCCCGTTCGATGGTCAGTTCAGGATTGGTATTACTAAGATTGACACTGTATACCATTCCTCCGGCTACCAGTTCTAATCCGGCACAATTTGCACAGGCTGCGTCCGGCAAAACATCCACGGCTACCGGAAAGGAAGAGGCACGCAACACCGATTGTGCACCCGCGTAGGTTTTCATTCCACGGTGACCAATCTCTCCTCCGCTCACAATTAATTTTCCGGTAACGGCATTAAAAATCATATTCTGTACGTACACTTCGGCTACCCCATCCTGATTAAAATCGGCAACACTAATCGTATTACCGTCTTCCAATGTATTAAATCCCACTATGGCACTGGACATCCACTTTTCCACGTAACTGGTTCCATCAAAACTATAACAGAGAATCCGGCGTCGCACATCTCCGCTGATAATGGTACCTCCGGTGTAGTTGATATTATCAACGTGACTGGAAGCCTGAATAAATATTTCGGGATAACCGTCCAGATCCACGTCGGCAATAGCGGGGGCATCCATCATGTAACGCATCGCGGGCGTATTAATCACCGCTTCCACTTGTCCGGTACTGCCATCGACAATCAGCAAATCGGGAAAAGCGCCACCAGTGGCCTGGCTGGGGCCCGTACACCGTTTACCGATAATTTCCGGAATGCCGTCTCCGTCCAGATCTCCTGTAATCGGAGTGTTATAAGCACACCAGTTACCACCCGTCGAAGTCCATTCCGGCCTTAAATCAAAGGTTGTCAGCGTTGGCGTATATTCACAATCAATGGGACATTCGTTGTAATAATTGTCCGCACAATCGGGGCTTTCACAACATTCGGGATCGTAGCAACCGATGAGTCCGTCACCATCCGTATCTGTTTCAGAAAAACAGGTAGCAGGATTTTGAATGGCAATTTGCTGACAAAAAGTATCCCGGCAAAGATCACTGGCTACAACGAGACATACTTCGTGCAATCCTTCGGTGGTAAAAGTATAAGATATATTTTCATCGGTAGAAATGAATTGCTCATCGACTTCCCACTGGTAATCTGCGTTTATTGAAAATGGGTGATTGAAACTAATTTCCTGATTGATTTGAAAGGGCGGTTGTTCCGCAATTTCGATCAACGCATTGACATTACAAGAAACGTTTACCGTGATTTCAAACGAATCATCACAAAAATCATTACCATTCGAAGCGATCAATTTCAGGCGGTAGGTACCCGGCTGATTGAGCACGTAGTCGGGATTGGCCTGAACAGAAAAAAGCATATCATTCAGAAACCACTGGTAGGCATCAGCGCCTGAACTAGTATTATTTAAGTTAAATACTTCTCCTGCCACTAAATTGACCGGCACCGAAAAGACGGCATTGACGGGACTTGGACACAACGGCAGACAGCGATTTTCATTCATCAAAGTATTTCGGATACCTTCAATAAAAAAGACCATCCGCTCCGCCTGTCCGGAGGTAAAGGCAGTATAGCAAGTCAGCCGGCTGTAATCCAGATAATTATTAAACATATCATTTTCATCCACCAAAAAAGGATTGTTTGAATCAGAAGTATTGACATCCGTATTACAGGAATTAATGTTTTCATCACAAGCAACCCGGGCATTTGACTGGTCGGGCGGCGTATCGCATACCTGGTCTCCATCCAGCAGACAATTATTATTACTGCAACCTCCTTCAAAGGTGTGATAGAGTCCGAGATAATGCCCCAGTTCGTGGACGAGTACACTGGTATTTGCGGGACTTGATCCCATAAAATTACTTTCGATTACGACTCCGTCTTCGGGTTGACCGTGAGAAGCGGGCAGAAATGCGTAACCCGCAACCCCACAATTGCTGCCGCTGCAAATTTCGTTAACGACCCAGATATTAATGTACCGAAGCGGGTCCCAGCGAATGATATTTTTCAAATCCAGATCTTCGGTATTGACATCTACATTGGTCAGCATATTTTCAGTACGGGTAATTCCGGAAGTATTGTTGCCTTGTGGATCACGCGTAGCGAGACAAAACTCAATGCCGGTCGTGACACCAACGGACGGATCATAAGGTGCCTGGTTTGCAAAGGCCGCATTAGCTTGTGCAATAGCAATCTGAACGGCAGCATCTGAGAGATCTCCAGTGCTCCCCTGATGAATGATATGGACAACAACGGGCAATGTGTAAGTTGCCGTAGTAGCAGAAAAGGATGGATTATTTACCTGAGCGGCACGCTGAAATTCGAGCGTGTTTTGAATCTCCTGACGGGATGGATATTGTTGATAGAGTTTTTCTGACAGTTCCGCCTGTACGCAGAATTCTCCGGTTGCCTGAGCAACTACTGTATTTCCGTTTAACAGGATTACAGCGGCGATCACCACGATGCAGCGGAGCAGGGTATTCATAATTTTGTTTTGGTCACGAGCTTGTAGCTGGTGTTGGGGAGAATTTTGTAAGAAATCTTGTGAGGGGACTAAAGGACTGTGGCTATTTGTTAGGAAGTTAATGCTGATTAAACAATCGTGTGATTTTCTAACTAACAAATAACAGCTACAAGATACGGTTTTTAAGGGAGAGATTCCGGGTTTTACGGGGAAAATTATTTAAAACGCTTTTCTATCGGGAACTGATTTTTATGTTTTCAACATAAATGAACTACCCCGACCCAAGGGTACGGGGTATCACCGCTCTTCAATCTCACAGCAATGTAAGTTGACCGCGGTAGATTTCTTTGTATTTTTTTCCTTGATTCTCAACATATTTTTTGATCGTATCAAAATTTGTATATTGACCAACTGTATTCACATAATAGC
>CAKZUV010000217.1 GCA_937921555.1 uncultured Saprospiraceae bacterium | reverse complement strand
TCTCCATCATCCTCAAAATCGGCATCCTGATTAAAATCGATCCAGATACGAATATATTCGTCAAAATGCGGATACGCAAAATCAGCCTGAATGGTAATGGGAAAAGTACTGCCAATGGAAACGTCGGTTGTCAGTCCGGTGAAGTCAGCATATTGTTCTTTGAACGAACTATTTTCAATATCTCCAAAATTGACATGGCTGATCCACTCAACCCACGGTTCCATTCCTAGCGTAGCACAGTAGCCACTGGTGCCTGGTATGCCAAGGCAAGTACAACCATCCTCCTGGATCATATCGCCTGTGGTGTTGGGGTTGCCGTCGTTGCAAAGCGTCCCTGGAGGTTGAGGAAAAAATGAATTAGTATCATTACAATCCGAATTATCTTCTACATAACCGGGCAATGGCGGACAATCGAAGGAAGGTTCAGCATTAGCGTCACCGCGTAAGTCGCCATCCATATCTGGATAACGGGCAATGGGGTCGGCTCCTTCGTCAATAGTGATATTACAATTATTATCAATTCCATCACAAGTTTCAGTAGCACCGGGAAAAATAGTACTATCCGTATCATCACAATCTCCATCACAGACTTTAAAGCCATCTCCATCCTGATCAAACCCTTCGTCAATATTTCCATCGCAGTTATTATCAATTCCATCACAAATTTCGATGGCATTTTCATTAACCGTAGCTTCTGTGTCATCACAATCACAGACGGCGCCAAAATTATCCGAATCGGCATCCATTTGATCAGCATTGGCGATCAAAGGGCAATTATCCGTATCATCGGAAATACCGTCGTTGTCTGTATCCAGGTTGGGAGAAAAAATTTCCGTTGCTCCCAAATCTACTAACGCATTTTGAATACGGGTATCCTGGTTTAAGTCGAGTAGAAGACCTAATGAATTAATGGCAACATTGTCACCCGAATTGATAGCAGGCGAGCCAACGGGAATGCTAAAAGCAGGAGTGAAATTTGGATCTGCGTTATATTGCATGCCGGGACCACAAGTTACATTTGATTCTGATCCGCTGTTAAGGTCGTTGCATTCGGCTACATCGACGATGGAATAAGAGATAGTTGGCGTACCATAATTGGCTCGGAAAACAGAGCCTCCGGAAGAGACAGGATTATTCCAAAAGATACAGTTCGTGATGTTTGGACTGGCAGTGCCATCATCGGCTCCGGCATTGTTATACATAGCTCCACCGACGACGGAGGAGTTAAGTGTAAAAGTACAATTGATAACAGTCGGGCTAGCGGAGCCAGTACCATTACCTAGATTATAGACACCACCACCACCGAATTGTGCTATGTTACCTATAATCAAAGAATTGCTAATTTGGGCATCTGCTTCTCCATCTTTTCCAAAAGAATAAATACCTCCACCGGCGTAGTCCGAATAATTATTTATAATCTGACAACGATCAATGATCGGATTGCAGCGTCCATCCTGACCGTTATTGTAGATGGCACCCCCTCCGTTTCCAGTAGTATTATTATCAAAAATACAATCTGTAATCAGCGGCTGGCAATTACCGTTTACTTTTCCTCCGTTGTACAGTGCTCCACCATCATTATCACAAATATTATTTTCAAAAATACAATTAGAAATAACGCTGGTACAGGTAGCACCATAGTCGGCAATATTGACCATTCCTCCACCAAGACCAAAGGCATAATTATTTCTAAAGATGCAATTATTGATGGTTGGACTCGATTCATTTCCGTTGCTAGCTAAATTATGCCATCCACCTCCCGCGCGGTCTAAATTGTCAAACCCTCCTTCGCTACCGTTGGCGAGGCCATCTTCGATAATACATCCGTCGAGCAGCGTAGTGGAACTGGCGTTGACAGTACGAACCACTGAATAACTGTTATCCTCGTCGGAATCGGTACCAATGGCACCACTTAGAATGGTTGGGTTGAGTTCCGGATTTCGTTCGGAACGACTTGTTTCCATTCCCGTAAAACCACCATAAACGGCCACCCCGGAAGGAATAACAAAAGACGCTGTGCGATCAGTTGAGTCCGGGTAATAAGTACCGGTGGCGACCCATATTTCATCACCTGGCAAACGCGTCTCCAAGGTGGCACGCAGATCACCCGAAGCATCATTCCAGGAAATACCATTTCCGGTTCCACCGGGAGCAACGTAGTGAATTTGTGCGGAGATGCTGTGTTGAAAAAATAGCAGAACAATGGTTAGTAAGGGTACAAATATTCTCATGTGCGAGGATTTAAAGCAGTGGTCAAGTAAGTTTGAATAAAAAAAGCAGAATAAAGTCTATTTGTCCCAGTAGAACTGATAGATTACGTTGCTCTGTACAAGGCTGGAAAATCCGGCTTGTAAACGCTAAGTATTAACAAAAATCAGTTTTGGGTTATACTTTTTAGCAGCGTCTGAAGGTGATTGCGATGCTATACAAAAGCAGAGAAAGTTATTATTTGAAAAAGGGGGATGTTATTTGATTGGATTAGGTGTTACACTGATACAAAGGTAACGATTTTAACATAAAAGAGAGAAAAAGTTTTTACTAAGTGCAATTATCCATATTTATCGTTATATTGCGATGTAGTAATAATCTAAATTAATATCGAATGGGTCTTACCAAAAAGAGTTTGTACACAGATCAGCAAAATGAACTGGCGGTCCTGGCAAAAGTATTAGGACATCCGGCACGGATTGCGATTCTGGAGCAATTAACGGAAGCAAATACCTGTATTTGCGGTGATTTGGTCACGGAAATAGGACTGGCACAGCCAACGATTTCTCAGCATCTGAAAGAACTAAAACAGGCAGGATTGATCAAGGGAACGGTCGAAGGAACCAAGATGTGTTATTGTCTGGATATTGGTCGGTGGAAAATAATAAAGGAGCAGTTTTTTTCTTTTTTCAAAAAAATAAGCGCCGCCAATAATTGTTGTTAACAAATTTTAATTATCAAAAAAATAGAACCATGAAAATATCTGAATTTAAAAAACAGTTGAGTGCGGTCAATTTTTTACATTTTTATTTACCCGACGGGAATGCGATTCCTGCCCACTTTCACATTACCGAAATTGGGATGGTAACAAAAAATTTCATTGATTGCGGAGGGAAAGTTCGCAAAGAAGAAGTCGCGAGCCTGCAACTCTGGGAGGCCAGTGATTTTGATCACCGGTTGACCACCGAAAAATTACTGGGTATCTTAACGCTGGCCGAAGCCAAATTAGGATTAAAAGATCTTGAAGTAGAGGTAGAATATCAAGCGGGCACAATCGGAAAATTCGGATTGGAATTTAAAGACGGAAAGTTTCTGTTAACCAATAAAAAAACGGCTTGCCTGGCCCTGGAAAATTGTGGATTACCTACCGTACTGACAAATCTGGTTGCGAAAAAAGGAGGTTGTACGCCGGGCGGAGGTTGTTGTTAGATTGTGGTAAAATGATTGCGACAAAATCAGGGGTGCTGGTTAGCCAGTTGATATTCTCCCAGCGTATTATTTACGTTCTGGAGAAGCCAACCAGCTTACCAGCAAAAAATTACCGTTGTTGTATTTTTTCAAAAAATTGTCCGACCATTTTCATTGTGTTTTGTAAAAAATCTTCGTCGGCAACTGGAATTTTCAGGTAGGTTTGTCCCGACTTTTCGTCTTTTTCGGTAATGGTCTTTACAAAATCAGCCGTTTTTTCCGGACTCTGTAAGACCTTTGCCATACTTTGAAAAAATGTCATTCCCTGCCTTAAGATTTCCTGTGGATCATCGGGGATTCGGGTCTGACCGGAAGTTTCGGGTATATCTTTTTGATCGTTGTCAGGTGTTTCGGCAAAGGTAGGAATAGCAGGTACTTCTTTCTGTTCATCGGGTTGCTGTTCGGCAATTTCTTTTTTAATTTCTTCCATGGAGGCATCGGCGGGTACCGGCTGTAACGGTGCTGCCTGATTGCCTTCGGTCAGGTCTTCGATCTTGCCCATAAAACTGGAAAACTTGGACTGCGACAAAAATATAGCATCTTCTCCGTCGTCCAGTACCCCCTTAAACATGGCATTTTTAAATTTTAAAACATCCAGCATCCGGTGTTCGATAGTGTGAGCAGCGACGAGGTTGACCACCTGTACCGGACGCTTTTGTCCCATCCGGTATACCCTGGCAATTCGCTGTTCGAGGATAGCCGGATTCCACGGAATGTCCAGATTGACGACCAGCGAGGCGGATTGTAAATTGAGTCCCACACCGCCGGCATCGGTTGATAAAAACACCCGGCATTCGGGATCGTCCCGGAAATTATCCAGTAGTGCCTGTCGCTTTTGACTGGGAACACCACCGTGCAAATACTGGTACGGCATCTCTCTTTCTTCGAGTTCTTTGGCAACAATATTATTCATACGGGCCCACTGACTAAAGATCACCGCTTTTTCTCCCGGATTACAGAAAAACTCTTCCAGTATGCAAATGAGTTCATCGATTTTTGTATCAAAACGGGTCTCCTGGTCAATTACGTAAGTGCTGTCGCAGACCATACGCATCTTGCTGAGTCCGCTCATCAGTCGCTTACGATCCGGCTCACTGAGAAATTTATATCTTCTCCATTTATGCACCAACCGGGCCACAAAATCTTTTTGTTCGTCGTGAATTTCCCGCTGTTCTTCGGTCATCGGAACTAATAAAACCTTATCCTGCCGCTTTGGAATTTGCCGAAGCACTTGTTTTTTTGTGCGGCGAATCAGGGTTTTAGATAATTGCTGACTGATTTCTTTCAGGTTGGTATAACCGATTATTTTGCCGGATTGGGGATCATTGATCTGGTGGTGATCGAGAAAGCGGTAGAGCGGACCGAGTTTAAATTGATTGATAAATTGCATGATAGAATAGAGTTCTTCCAGACGATTCTCAATCGGTGTACCAGTGAGTACAATCGCGTAGGGTGATTTTATTTTTTTAATCGCAATACTGGTTTTTGCTTTCCAGTTTTTGATCCGTTGTGCTTCGTCCAGAATGACCAGATCCGGTTCCATCTGATTGATATATTTCAGGTCGTTGGCAGCCATTCGGTATCCGAGTATCTGATAAAAATCTTCGTTGTCCCGGTATTGTTTCTGACGTTTCAGAATGGTGCCTTCCACGACGTGGGCCGTAGAATTTGTAAATTTTTCAATTTCACTTTTCCACTGATATTTTAAAGAAGTCGGACAGACAATAATTACCCGGCCAATGTTATAATATTTTTTGTAAAATTCGGCGGCGGCGATTGCCTGTACAGTTTTACCCAAACCCATATCATCGGCGAGCAGACTACGACCTGCATTCACGATGAATTCAACTCCTTCTTTCTGGTAGTCGTATAATTTTATGTTCAGTAAAGACTTAAACAGCGGAGCGTCCTTTCCTTTTTTAAACAGTCTTTTATTTTTAATCAGCCGATTGATGGTACTTCTTTTTTCTAAAATAAATTCCAGGGCATCGTCGTAGCAGCGAAAATCTTCACTGATGGAACGGGCGCTTTCGAGTAATTTTTCAAAATTTAAAAAACCGTTACGGCTGAGTACTCCGTTCTTAGTGAAATATTTATCCTTGAGTTGTTGTAGTTTGGAAGTATGTTTTGTCCCAATGCTCATTCTGATGACCCGGTCTTTCCGGTAGTCCAGGTAGATGGAAGAGTGGGGTTGCTGATAGCCGGCATTAAAAATTTTTCGGTAGCCTCGTTTTCTGGGTAATTTACTGAGCGCATATCCCAGATGTTTACAGGTGCCGAGCTGATTGGTTTTAAAATCCAGGCAGGCACAAAAATTGGCACTATCATCCTTGCTGCGAATGGCAATCTTATACTGACTGCCCGTTTCAGGGTTGACGATCAAAAAATCTGAAAAGATAGGATGCTCACCGAGGTTGGTTATTTTAAATTTTGTCTGTTTCCCAAATTGCTTGCGCAGCGCAGCCTGCCATTGGTCCAGGGTAAGATCATCCGGTTTTTTTGTGTAGGAAATCTTTTTCTCCTTTTTTCTTTTACGCTTCTTCTTTGGCTTAAGGGCCGTAGTTTGTTTGCTCATAAGAATGCTGTTTTTTATGACAGCTAAGGTACAAACAAAATGCTAAAGATGTTTTTTTTTGATAAAAAAGCGATACGAATCCATTCATCCGTATCGCTCTATTTTAGCGTCTGTCCGAATTTTCCAATTGTAGTCAATTAATGGAAGTTCAGGCACACTCTTAATTTAATCTCTTACTTTCTCCGCACGACGCTTATCTCTGCGCTTACGCCACGGTGCATTTTTCTGCCAGTCGCCCGCCATGATACAACCATACGGAAGCACTTCGTCCACCACCTTCCCTAATTCAAATTCTGCCATCTGTGACCGTACATTCTGAGCGTTTTTATAAGCAGAAGGTAATTCGGTAATGTCAATTTCTTTAGAAAAAAAGCGGACGTCCAGGCCTGCTGTTTCTTCTGCAAAAATTTCTGTAATCGGCGTCGTTCCTTTCGACTTACGGTGTGCGGTACGGCTCAGGTTACGACCCGCTCCGTGCGGTGCAAACCCCAGATTACGGTCTGTCGTCGTTCCTTCCACCATCAGGATTGGCTCGGCCATATTCAATGGAATCAAACGTGGTCCCGTAATATCCGGCATGTATTTATCATCCAGCGGCGTTGCTCCTTTTGCGTGATAAAATAAATCTCCGTCGCGGAAAACAAAATTATGTTCATTCCAGAAACGGTTTTCAACCATTGAATTTGCTTTTTTAGCAGTTTCATTGTGAATGCAAATATGATTTTCCTTCGTCCACATTCTGATCACCTGCAAAGCATCCCAGTAATCCTGTCCTTCTTCGGTTTCAAAAGGAATCCAGGCATTCTGCTTTAAAGTAGCCGGAGAAATTTCTTTTCTGAAACGCTCGGCGACTTTCATTCCGTAGGAAAATAATTTTGCTCCTACACCCCGTGACCCGTGGTGCGTGACCATCATCGTGTTACCGGTTTTAGCAGAACGTCCAACGTATAGAAAATGGTTCCCGTCGCCCTGTGTTCCTAAATGTTTTCTGGCCATTTGAATGAAATTCTGATCATTTAAAATCTTATTTCCTTCAAAAGCTGCCAGCAATGCTGCCGGAAAACGGTACTGATCGTTCCGTTCGCGACCGCCCGGTCCAAAGTGGGTAGAGGCGTGCGCAGCGTCCAGAATCGCTTTTGGGTCTGCTTTTCCAAAATCAGTCAGCATCACAGAACAACATATATCCGCAGAATGCATTCCCGGATGGATCGCGTTTTTGGTAACAACGACTCCTCCTACCGGAATAGTTCCCACGGATCCCGCAGGACAGGCATCCGGCATGATCGCACCACTCACAACGGTCGGTGTTTTCATGACCGCTTCCATCGTTTCCTTCACTTTGTCAATATTTTCTTTTTCCAGTTCATTATCAGCTTTGATATTGGTGGAAAAGGGAATCGCTGTTTCATGCAGCGGCTGAATCGGCTGCTGACGAAATTGTTCCAGATATGTCATCATCTCTGTTTCAGTCAACTGGTTTTCATTCAAATAAGAAATCGCTTCTTTGAACCATTTTCCGGATCGGAATCCTAAATCAATTAATGTCTTTCCGGTAATCATTGTTTTTTCATTTTTCATCATCATAATAATTTTAATTAATTTTTTAATAGCCAACTGGCCAAAATAGTTCCTTTCGTTATTGATATTACAAAGATGAGATGCTACTGCGCAATCATTTTGCGTAGTTGAAAATTTTCTTTAAATTTGTGAATGGCACAAAATAAAAACGCATTAATCCGCTATAAAACAATCGATCAGTGTTTACAAAATAAATACCGGCAGTGGACGCTGGAAGACCTGATCACGGCCTGTTCGGATGCTTTGTACGAATATGAAAACAAGCATACCAACGTTTCTAAACGTACCGTACAACTCGATATTCAATTGATGCGCAGTGATAGACTGGGATATAATGCGCCGATTGAAGTGTATGACAAAAAATATTACCGGTACGGAGATGCTAATTATTCCATTACCAATATTCCCCTGACGGAAAATGATATGGGAATTCTATCGGAGACAGTGGAGATGCTCAGGCAGTTTAAAGATTTTTCGCTGTTTTCAGAATTGGGAGGAATTATTCAGCGATTAGAAGACAAAGTTTATAGTGAAAAAACAAATCAGTCTGCCATTATTCATTTGGATAAAAATGAGCATCTGAAAGGTTTGAAATTTCTGGATCAGCTTTATCAGGCAATTTTAAAAAAGATTTGTCTGAAAATAAACTACCAATCTTTTAAAGCGCGTACACCTTCAGAAATTACTTTCCATCCTTTTATTCTGAAAGAATTCAATAATCGCTGGTTCCTGATCGGCAGGAAAAATCAGCAGGATCAGATATTGACCTTGGCGTTAGACCGGATTATTTCGGTAACCCTGGATCTGAAAACCCGGTACCGGAACGATAATTTTAATGGAGATACTTATTATAGAAATACAATTGGCGTAACCGTCATGAATCCGGACAGTGTAGAAACGGTGGTCATGAAAGTAGATCGCCGCAACGCTCCCTACGTATTAACCAAGCCATTTCATCATTCACAACAGATATTGGAAAAGTTCAAAGACGGCAGTGTTACGATCAGTCTGTCCGTACATCATAATTTTGAACTAGAAAGATTGATTCTGGGATTTGGTGCGTCCATCGAAGTGCTGAAACCCCGTCGGCTGCGCAACCGAATCAAACAAAATTTAAAATATAGTCTGGCACAGTACGAGGCGGTGTAGGGACAATCCATGCATCGTCCTTACACTGCTCCCATATAAATGTCAAAAGTAACCGCCAGATTCCCCTGCGTATCTTCCAGCGCAATCGGTAAAATTCTCCGGGTTGCTTTTGCCTTTGAAGCCCAGGGATCTTTTTCGATGTGCGGATCACCCTGAAAATATAATTGAGAGATCAGTTCACGACTATTTTTTTCGGTCACCCGGAAGTGAATATGCGCGGGACGATATAGTCGGCCATTCAAATATTTTCCGGGCAGAATGGTTTTAAAAGAATATTTTCCATTCTGGTCACTGTACCATTTACCCCGCTGCCGGAACGCGCTGGAATCATTGTCGTATTTACCATCTGTATCGCAGTGCCAGATTTCAACCAGGGCATTGGATAGCGGTGTGACACAATCCGCGCCGTATACAGTTCCCTGTAAAGTAACCACAGAACCAGACAATCCCGCGTACGTCAAATCCTGCCGCAGAGGTGCCTCCGCCCGGTAAAATGGCCCAAGAATATCATTGGTCGTATCGCAGTCTCCGACAAAACCATCTGCCTCTTTTTTTACCATTCCGAAAGCAGAAATACTACAAACGGCAAGCGTCGTTTTTTTAAGAAAATCTTTTCTACGCATAAAGTTGAATTTGAATGCTGAATATTTGATGTTCAATATATTTTATACAGGGTTTTTTCCCGTATTGCATACTACTGGACATTTGCGGGTTTGGAGCTACTCCTTCAGGAGGCTGGGAGGTCGCAAATGGAAGAAATGTCCAGTAGTTTACCCGGATTGAAGATCCTGATTTAAGGGGTTGGCTGTCAGAGGGGTATCCGTATAACGTAAAAAAAATCACTTTGTTGTTCTGAAATACCAGATGTTAATTTAACCTTAGAAGACAGCACTTCGGGAAACATTTTAATACGAAAATAGTATAACTGATTTCACTTTTAACCGCTTCAAAAAATAAATACAATGAAAAAAAATACTTCTAATTTAAATTTCCTGCTGCTTTTATTGGTCGCTTCGATGGTTACATTTTTCGGGTGTAAAGATGACGATGATGATCTCAGCAGAGCAGATTTTGTAGGCACCTATGACGTTGCGGAAATTTGTAATAATATGAGTTTTTCTTACACTTTGAGCATCGCAGAAGTTAATGACAGCGACGATGAGGTAACGATTACTAATCTATGGGACTGGGAAGAAGTAATGACGGCTACCGTCAGTGGTAGTACGCTTACCATCGCTTCTCAAGAGGCCGACGAAGTTACATTTGCCGGCAGTGGAACGCTTTCGGACAACACGTTAGTGATTACCTATACGGCGGTAGACGATACGGATTCGGAAAGCTGCGTTGCTACCGCTACCAGACAATAGCAGACAAAAAAAATATAATTTTAAAAAGATCAGGAGCCTTCGTGTGTAACGAAGGTTCTTTTTATTTATTCAACATTTCTGAGTAAACATTGTACCCACTATAAGCATTTAATAGAGCATGGATTCATTTACACAGATAGCGTTGGGGGCCGCAGTTGGCGAAGCCGTTTTAGGAAAAAAAGTAGGCAACCGGGCCATGGTTTGGGGCGCCGTAGGAGGGACGATTCCCGATTTGGATATTATTGCCAATCTGGTGACCGACGAAATGACGGCACTGGCTTTTCACCGGGGTATCAGTCATTCATTTTTGTTTGCGGCCACTTTTCCGGTTGCACTGGGTTGGCTGGTCCACCGTCTCTATGAAAGTGGGACTTATAAAACCAAAGCGTATAAATCGCTGGTTGTTTTTGGGGCGATGCTGTTTTTTACCGTCGTGGCCACAGTTATTTCTGCCATTCCGGTTTTGACGGGAGGTGATCCTTTTTATCCGACGATCATTGGTTTTATTTTGATTGGAACAGCCATCGCACACTGGCTTAAAGTACGGTACTACCGGGCGGAATTAACCGAAGTAAATGCCAGTTGGAAAGACTGGTCCTGGTTGTTATTCTGGGCAATTTTTACGCATCCGTTACTCGACTGTTGTACGGCCTACGGAACACAGGTATTTCAACCTTTTTCTGATTATCGGGTCGCATTGAATAATATTTCGGTGGTGGATCCGATCTATACTTTGCCACTGATTATTGGATTATTGCTGGCGGCCCGGCTTTTCAGAAATTCCCGGCTCCGGGCGCTGTTTAATTATTTTGGTCTTGGATTAAGTACCGCTTATCTTATTTTTACTTTTTGGAATAAAAGCAGAATTGATACGGTTTTTGAAAATACCATGATCCGGGACGAGATTGTCTGGGAACGGTATATGACCTCGCCGACTATTTTTAACAATATACTTTGGAATTGTCTGGCGGAAACCGAAGATGCTTTTTATTACGGAAAATATTCGTTGCTGGACAAAGAACCGATGGTCAACGACCTGGTCCGGATTCCGAAGGGACACGAAAAATTAGCTGCTTACCAAAACGACGAAACGATCAAAATGCTGGAATGGTTTTCCAATGACTATTATAATGTAGTTAGAAATAAAAAAGGCGAACTACAACTCAATGACCTGCGCTTCGGAACGGGGAGCGATGGACTGACGTCCGACGAAGATTATATTTTTAAATTCATTCTGGAAGAAGAAAACGGAAAAATCAACGCGCATCAGACCCGCGAAAGACAAGAGTCGATCAGCGAGACCTTTGTTACGCTCTGGAAAAGAATTAAAGGGAAGTAGCTAACGGATCACTTACGCATTGCTTTATTTTTCCCAATCCATTCCTGAAATTTCTCAAACTTTCCCGGATGATACGCCGACACATTATCGGTTTCTTCCGGGTCGGTAATCATATCAAATAGCTGCCATTCTGCCCCTGGATTTGCACGGCGCATCTTCCATTGATTGTATCGCAAAATTTCCGGGCCATTCTGATCCGGCGACTGCCAGTATAAAATCCGGTCGTCGGGTAGGGTAGCGGGTTTTTTGATATTTTTATAAAAAGATTTTCCGTCGGTCGTGTTAGCATCGTAAGGTATCTTCAAAAAATCAGCGATGGTCGGAAAGAGATCGGCGGTATGAATGGCTTGTCGGCTGATGCCTTTTTTTACTTTATCATTTCCGGTGTAAAAAATTAGTGGTACACGTAAACTGCTTTCGCTGTACGCAGTTCCAGGTCCTGACAAAGCAGTTAGTACAATCAGGTCATTTTCAGTAGTAGCTGCCAAAGCATCTGCCATTTCCTTTTCCAACTGCATCAGATCTAAGTCTAGTCTGAAAATATGAACAGACGGCTTATCCTGGTTATCATCAGGCCAACCTGATATGGTGGAATAATTAAACAATTGATAGTTATTTTCTAACAAAGCATTTTTAAAATTGTCAAGATTTTTATCACTAAAATTATCTGACAATAAATTGCCGGTATGCATACCCGAAACCAAAGACTTTTTGGCCAGATCACCTTCTGGACTTGCAGTAAACGCTTGCGTAAATACCACGCCATTTTCAGTTATTTTTTTCAGGGCAGGATAGGATTGCAGATCTTTTATTCCGTTTTCGGTCCATTCCGCAGGCCATGTTTCGACTAAAAACAATACAACACTTGGATCATCAGAAGATTTATCCGAGCAAGCATGAAAAAATAAAACTGAAATAAAAGAAAGGATGAGCAAACGCATATAATAGGATGTTTAAAACTTGTTGGTAATAACTTCAAAATCTAAAATACTAAATAAAGTTTCTTGTTACCAAAAAAAAACACCCCGGAGAAAACCCCGGAGTGTGTTGATAGTCGTTTACTGTCTCGAATTTATTTACCGAACATACCGCCCAGCTTGTCACCCAAGCCTTTGGCTGCGTCGCCTAATCCTCCGGTTGCATCGCCTGTCAAACCTTTCGCCGCGTCACCCAGTCCACCGGCCATGTCGCCCAGTCCACCTAGTTTATCACCCAAAGCATTTTTAGCCATGTCGCCCAGTCCACCACCGAGACCCAGTTTGCTCATCAGGTCGTCCTGAGTAACTTCGCCGCTGTCGCCTTTCAGTTGACCAGTTAATCCGCTAATCATACTGTTCATTCCAGTACCGGCAACCATACCTGCTACGCTTTCCGGAACACCTAACTTGGACATTACACCCGTCGCAAATTTAGCCTTGATGGCTGCAAAGATAGGATTACCCGTCAAGCCGCTTCCGCTGCTGTTGAACATTCCCAGAATACCGCTCATATTACCGCCGGTAACCTGCTCCATCAAGCCGGATTGTAAACTTTCCTGTGCTACTGGTAAGATGGATTGTGCCTGTTCTGCGTTGATACCGGTCTTCTCGGTAAGCTCGCTAACTACATTGCCGCCCACGGCGCTCATTAATTGATCTAACATATCTATTTATGTTTTTATGGTGAAAAATAAAAATTTCCTGTTTTTGTAAAAGAGATTTAACATTCCCTTCATACCCTATTTATACGCATGAAAAAGCAAATAAGTCACAAAATACATATACTTTTTACTTATGTGTTGGCTAAAATTACCTGTTTTTTACAAAAAAGCGGGCTTTTGTTAAGATTTGGTTTTAACAATGGATGACTTATTAAAATGTTCAGACCAAACGACCGGGTATATATTAAATCTTTGTAAACAATTCTTTACCGGACTATTAACGATTTTTTCAACCTTCCTGTATTTTTTACAATAACTTAAAATCTCAGATTAGTGATTAAGCCGGATCACCCATAACTTTGCAGCGAAACGTTTAACACCTTTTTTAAAAATCAAGAAAATTAAAAAGATGACTACAAAATTTTACAATTTACTTTTTTTACTTGCTTTACTAACCACTAACATTTTTGCTCAGACAACTATTACAGATAGTGATCTGGTAGGTGGTCAAACGTATAACTGGACCAGTGATACCGAATATCTGCTGGATGGATATGTTTATCTGGAAGCAGGTGGTGTTTTAAATATTGAGCCGGGAACGGTGGTGCGCGCAAAACAAGAAGGATCTAATGGTGATGCTACTTCTGCGCTGATCATTACGCGTGGAGCTCAGATCAATGCCATTGGTACAGTTGATGAGCCAATTATCTTTACTGGAGAATTTGATAACTTATCTATTACGTTGGATTTTACAGCTCTAGATAATGAAACATGGGGTGGACTAGTAATTCTTGGTAATGCTCCTGTTGGAGAAGATGGTGGGGAGGATGCGGTAGAAGGAATTCCATCCGAGAATGAGCCACGAGTAATATATGGAGGTTCGGATGCTACTGATAATTCTGGTATTTTAAATTATGTGTCTATACGTCATGGTGGTGCTGATATCGGATCCGATAATGAAATCAACGGACTGACCCTTGGTGGTGTTGGAAATGGAACCACAATTGATTATATCGAAATTTTTGCAAATAAAGATGATGGTATCGAAATCTTTGGAGGAAACGTAAATATTACTCATGCGGTAGTTGCTTTTCAAGGAGACGATGCTTTTGATATTGATGAGTCCTGGGATGGTTATATTCAGTACGCTTTTTCTATACAACAGGATATATCTGGTGAAATCGGTGATAACGCTGTGGAATATGATGGTTCTGAAAGAGTTGATTTAGGGCCAAAAACAGTAGGTCGTTTTTACAATGGTACTTTCATTGGTTCTGGTACTTTCGGTAATAGTAATGGTTTGCGACTAAAAGCAGACGGCGCTGGTCAGTTCTGGAACTGTGTATGGACAGATATACAGGGTGGTGTATTCCGGGTGGAGGAGTCATCAATTGATCGTTTGCTTGCGGGTGAAACGGTATTTGCTAATAATATTGCTTTCGACTTTGGAACTTTTGAAATTGATCCAGGGAATGATTTTGAAATCACCGGAGTAGAGGAGACTGATCCACAGATTGCCAGTATTTCTCGTCTTCCAAATAATCAATTGGATCCTCGACCAGCTACTAATTCTTCTCCGTTATTAACGAATGCTGCGATTCCTACTGAGGCCGGAGTAGATGTAACAGGTTATCGGGGGGCCTTCAGTGACAATCTCTGGTTGGAAGGGTGGACTGCATTAGACGAATATGATTACCTGGGTGATATTTCTACCTCTACCATTGATTTTGCGCAGAATCAAGAGGGAGTAACTTTATCTACGGCATTTCCTAATCCAGCTCAGAATGAAGCTCTTTTCAATTTTAACTTACCGTCTATTTCTCCCATTAATGTACAGATTAATGATCTGAATGGTCGCGTGATTAGCACATTGAATTTAGGACAAACAAATGCTGGAGAGAATTCCTTTACATTGAATTTAACCGATTTTAGAAATGGATTATACATCGTTTCCTTACAAACAAAAAATGGCGTCGTAACGCAGAAATTTACGGTACAAAAATAAAATTTAATAATAGCGGAAGGAACCAAGCAGGAGTTGATTCTTTCCGCTTTTTATAACGTTCGAAAAATATTTTCTACATAAATACTGTTAATCTGAGTCATCATTAATAAATCTTTTCGTGATGCTCACAAATTTATTATAATGAAAAAGTTTATACTTTTTGGCATCTGCTGGATGCTTTTCACCATTAACCTTTTTGCCCAGGGAACCATCAGTGGTACCATCATTGACGCTGAATTTGGTGACGGACTAATAGGAGCCAACGTAGTTATTGAAGGTACTACCAACGGAGTATCTACCGATTTTGAAGGTAAATATCAACTAAAAGCAGCGCCTGGTATTTACACTGTAGTAGTATCATACATTGGTTATGCTGAAAAAAGGATGGATTCAATTGAAGTAAAAGACAACGAAATTACCTATCTAGATGTCACGATGTCAGATGGTGCCGTAGAACTGGATATCGACGTTACAGTTACAGCAAAAGTAATTGAACGATCTGAAAACGCAGTTTTGCTGATGCAGAAAAAATCAGATAAAATTCAAGATGGTATTTCTTCTCAGGAAATGGCAAAACTTGCCGTTAGCGATGCAGCTGGTGCAATGACTAAAGTAACGGGTGCAACGGTTAGCGGCGGAAAATATATTTATATCCGTGGATTAGGAGATCGATATTCACTTACACAGTTGAATGGCTTGGTAATTCCGAGTTCTGATCCTTATCGCAACGGAGCACAATTGGACTTGATTCCATCTAATCTTCTGGATAATATTATTACTTCAAAAACATTTACACCTGATCAGCCGGGTACTTTTACCGGAGGGGCGGTGAACATCAAAACGAAGAGTTTCCCTGAACAATTCAGTCTGACTTTTTCTACCAGTGCTTCTTACAATAAGCAAAACAATTTTAATGACGAATTTCTAACACATCAGGGAGGTAGCACAGATTACTGGGGTTATGACGACGGTACCCGCGCACGACCGGAAATACTGGATAGAGAAGATGTGTTACGTACCTTTGAATTAGGAAACAGTTTACCGGTTTTGGCTAGAATCAATCAGGATGATCAGGGCTTGGCTTTAGCTACTGCTGCGGATGACGCGATCAGATCGGTTAGTAGTCAATTTACGCCAACTGAAACAACTTCCTCCTTTGATCATGGATACGGCCTTACTTTTGGTAATCAGTATAATTTTGGTAAGAGTGCTTTGGGGGTGATTGCTTCTGCTTCTTTCAAAAAGAACTATACCCATTTACCAGAATATAATGTAGGAAGTTTCTTACGCCGGGACAATTCTGTTGATACATTAGCTTCCCAGGGAAGTTTTCTGGAAACTCTTAGCACCGAATCTGCCACATTGAACGGAATGGTTGGTTTATCTTACAAGATAAATAATTTGAATAGTATATCACTGAACACTATTTATAGTCATAGTGCAGATAAAGTTTCCCGCTTCATTACGGGTGAACGTCCCGATAATATTGTACTACCGGATATTCTGGAAGGAAGAGAATTATTCTTTCGTGAAAGAGAAATGAGAAATATTCAGATAGGTGGTAGTCATGCTATTCCGGTAGCTAATAATTTGTTAATTGACTGGAAATACAGTTTGGCAAATTCTTCTATGATTGATCCGGATCGACGTTTTTTCGAAAACCAATTTGATACCAGAACTGGAGAATACCGAATTCCAGCCTCTAACGTACAGCGTCCATTCCATTTCTACCGTGATCTTAATGACGAGCAAACTGATTATAAACTGGATATAACCCTACCTCTCAAAAATAACTTCAAAGTTAAAGTAGGAGGATTGTATACCGAGAAAGTTCGGGATTTTACAGAATTCCGTTATCAAATAGTAGAAAACCTTGGCTTTGCACAGTCTTTTGGTGAATTTAATGGAGATACTGATGCGTTTTTAGGTGAGGACAATATTGGAATTATTGGTGAGTTTGAACCCTTGGGAGGATTTATCCTTGGTAATTATTTGCGGAATGAGACGGAAGCTCGTAACCAGTATTCGGGGTCTGATAAAGTTGTGGCTGGTTATGGAATGGTTACCGCCCCAATTACAAAAAAATTAAAATTTGTAGGAGGTGCAAGAATTGAAAAGACAGATATTTTCGTGGTGAGTGGTGACACAACTAAAGCACCAGGGGTTATTGATCAACTGGATATATTGCCATCTGCTAACTTTATCTACGCATTAAACGATAATATGAATTTACGTGCTTCTTATAATGCGACAATCGCCCGGCCAAATATGCGAGAGGTTGCTCCTTTTGTATCTTTTGATCCCCTGATAAGAACTACTCTAACTGGTAATCCTGATCTCAATCGAACAAAGGTACAAAACATAGATCTTCGTTGGGAATGGTATCTAAAACCAGGGGAATTAATAGCAGTAAGTGGATATTACAAAGATTTTATAGACGCCATTACTTTATTTAAAATTAACAACCCAGGGGATAATTTTAAATACGACAACGTGGATAACGCCAATCTTTATGGCGTTGAATTTGAATTGAGAAAAAATTTGGAATCACTGATTCCTGTTTTGAAAAACTTCAAATTTAGTACGAATTTATCTCTAATTAAATCGAATTCAGATGTTCAAGAAGATGTGTCTGGAGAAGGCCCGGAGAACCGTCCTTTTGAGGGGCAGGCCAATTTTATCCTGAATACATCACTTCTGTATACCAATGTTGATAAGGGACTGGATGCTTCTTTATCTTTAAATTCAACGGGAGATAAATTAGCGATTATTGGAATTGAAGGAACTCCGGATATCTACGATCGTGGTCGTTCGCAACTGGATTTTACGATCTCCAAAAGATTCAAGGATCTTAGTTTGCGACTTTCTGCCAAGAATTTATTAGACAGTCCTTACCGGCAGTCTTCCGAATATCTTGGAGAAGAATACATCTACTACGAATTTCAAACAGGAATTACCTACAGTGTAGGAGTTTCTTATACCATTCGATAAGCAATTATCCAAGAGTAACAGTATTATGTAATTGAGCTCGGAGTAACGTTAGTTACTTCGGGCTTTATTGTTTTGGAGGACTGTATAATTAAGGGAAACGACTGTACGCGGTCAGATTAGTCAATTTTTGACCCCAAATTCAAAACAGATTCCCTTCTTTTTTTGTTAAATCACCACAAAACAGTCAGGGTTCTAATGGCTATAAATTAAAAATTACAATATGAAAAGCAATATTCTTTTTTGTCTCACAATTCTTTTATTTCTGGCGGCCTGTGGTCAGAGTAACCGGAAAGTAACCGAAAATAATAAACCGGCGTCTGATTATGCAAAACAGGTAAGTCTGAGTGACGATATGGCGGTAGCTACTTTTGCGGGCGGATGCTTTTGGTGTACCGAAGCGTCTTTTGATCAGCTGAAAGGCGTCAAAGAAGTGGTCAGTGGCTACTCGGGCGGTAAAGAAGATAACCCGACTTACAGGCAGGTTTCCTACGGTAAAACCTCCCACGCTGAGGCCATCAATGTTTACTACGATCCTGCAATTATTTCTTACGAAAAATTATTAGAAGTCTTTTTCGTAGCCCACGATCCAACCCAACTCAACCGGCAGGGGAATGACGTAGGCCCGCAGTACCGCTCTGCTATTTATTACCGGACACCGGAAGAAAAAGCAATGGTGGAAAAAGCTATTAAAGCGTTGACCGAAAAGAAAAAATTTCCAAAACCAATTGTGACCGAGGTGGCTTCTTTTACTAAATTCTGGGATGCGGAAGATTACCACCAGGATTATTACAAAAAGAATCCGAACGATCGGTATATGCTGGGCGTAGGTGTTCCTAAAATAAAGAAAGTGCAAAAGTATTTCCCCGAATGGATTCAGTAGCTGCGATTTTACTGGCGGCGGGTAGCTCACGCCGGATGGGAAAGGAAAATAAATTATTACTTCCTTATTCCGGTCTTCCATTGATTCGGCATCAGGTGGAAGAAATCCAGCGGAGTGATCTGACAGATTTTACCGTGGTGCTGGGGCATGACGCCGAACGGGTAGATGCAGTGCTGCCCGGACCGGTAAAAACAGTTTTTAACCAGAATCATTACAGCGGTATGACCAGTAGCATTCAGGCGGGCATTAAAGCGGTGAAAGAAAATGTGAAAGGATACATGATCTGCTTGTCCGATATGCCATTGGTGCAGGCGAAAGATTACAATAACATTGTCTCGTTTTTTTTAAAAAATATTATCAAATATCCACGTTTAATTGTGCAGCCGGTCTATCAACAACGTCGGGGGCATCCGGTTATATTTTCTACTTTCTACCGAAAAGCATTATTGGAACATACCGCTCCGGATGGTTGCCGTGAAATTATTCGAAAGTATAAAAAAAATGTGCGGCAACTGGATATGTCGCGGCCTAGTATTTTGCAGGATATAGATACACCAGAAGATTATCAGCGGATCATTGAAAAAGAAAAGTCTGTTTAG
>CAKZUV010000216.1 GCA_937921555.1 uncultured Saprospiraceae bacterium | reverse complement strand
TTTATTCTCTGGTTTTGTTTATCTTGACGGCTGATCCAAAATCAACTTTCTAACTTAAAAAATAACCCAGCTATGATCACCGTCATCGCCGCTACCAATCGTCCGGAATCCAACACCGCGATCTTTGCCAAGTATTACTTTCAGGAACTTAAGAAAAAAGCAAAAACGGAAGTCAAATTTCTTTCGCTCACACAACTAAACGAACTAACCACGCCCATTGGAATGTACGAAGCGGATACGCAACACGAAAAAATCCGCGAAATTCAGGACGAATACATGTTACCCGCAGATCGCTTTGTCATCGTCTGCCCCGAGTACAACGGGAGCTTTCCTGGAATATTAAAATACTTCCTTGACGCTATTTCTATCAGAAAATATAAAGAAACCTTCCGCGGCAAAGAAGCATTACTGGTGGGCGTTTCTACCGGGAGAGCCGGAAACTTGCGGGGCCTGGGACATCTAACACATATTTTGATGCATGTCGGTACCCGGGTTCATCCCGCTCAGATGCCTTATTCGAAGGTAGGAGGGTTGATTGAAAAAGCAAAACTAACAGATAAAAATACCCGCAAATCCGTGCGGGAACATATTTCAGGCTGGATAGAACAATGACCGGTCTCAACCGTTGTCAGTGAGTGAAGTGTTGTACCTTAATGAAATTCAGCTAGGTTACTTATTAAACGTATGGGGAAGAAAATTTTAAAATGGATCGGCTTTTTTATACTTTTTCTCTTGCTGCTTTTTTTAGTAGTTTGGGGAGCGCTGCAATTCCCTTCAGTTCAGACAAAAATTGTCACGAAAGTTACCGAATCCCTTGAATCTTCTTTTGGAACCAAAGTCTCTATTGACCGGGTCAATATTAAATTTTTTAAAACACTTTCCGCCGAAGGTATTTATTTGGAAGATCAGCAACAGGATACGCTCCTGTATGCTTCTTCGCTGGACGTCAACATTGGGGTGTTTGACCTTTTGGGTAGTGAAATTTTTCTCAATCAGATTACCCTCAATGATGGATTCTTGAATATATATCAGCATCCCGGTGATACCAGTCTGAACATTAACTTTTTACTCGAGGCTTTTGCCGCTGATCCCGCAAAGGATACTACCACTACTTCCGCCGCCTGGGATTTTGGCCTTAACACCGTGACCCTCAACCGGACAAGAATCCGCTTTGACGATCAGGTAACGGGAATGGATATGTCTTTTAATTCCCAACTGTTTTCCGTAGATTTTAATGACCTCGACCTGGAAAATCAATCCGTAGACATCGCAGAGATGTTGCTGAATGGTAATGAAATCCGGGTCCTGTCCGTTCCGCAAAATGTGGCCTTACCTGATACTATTAATAATGCGGAGACCAATAATACTTTAGCTGTTCCACTGGTATTTCCTTACGTTGACTGGAACGTAAATATTGATCAGTTTACCATTGATAAAACTTCGGTTGCTTATCAGCTTGGTAAGGAGACCATCTATAAAAAAGGTATTGATTTTAATAATATAAAACTATCTGATCTGACGGTTGATATGAGGGATTTTGTCTGGGAAGAGGAAAAAATAGGACTGTCGGTGCGTCAGTTTTCTTTTGTAGAAAAGAACGGTTTACAAATCAACAACTTCGAAGGCGATTTAAATTTCACACCCAAAAGTTTTACGCTCGAAGATTTTAATATTAAAACGCCACATTCCAACATAAAAAATAACACTTCAATTGCATTTTACAGTTTAGATGATCTTGTTACTTTTACAGAAAAGGTAAATTATAATCTGAATTTTAAAAATACAAAAATTGGCGTCCGGGATATTCAATTAATGGTACCCGTAATCGGGGAGAGCAGTGCAATTAATATCAATGCCTTAAAAACGGTTTTTCTCAATGGAACTGTAAATGGAAATACCAATCTGATAAAGATCAAAAATGCAGAAATAAAAGTGGATCAAATGGTGACCCTTGCATTGGACGGCCAGCTGCGAAATCCCACCGATCCCGACGCCATGGGTTTTGACGTGCAATTAAAAACCTTTGCTTCTTCCTACAAAGAGCTAAATAAAATCCTGAAAGAGCCGGCACTGCCACCCGGACTGGCGGAATTTGGTACCTTTAATTTGAGCGGAGCGGCACAGGGAACCATGGCCGATTTTACGGCGACAGATTTTAAACTGGAAACTGATTTATCTACCGGATTCCAACTCAGTGGTCGCGTACAGAATGCTACTATTCCCGAAAAACTATTCCTTGATATCAATATCGAAAATCTGACCACCAACGTGGATGAAATTGCTTATCTGATGACCGGAGGTTTGCCCGAAAATGTACGGCCACTGGGAAACATCGCTTACACCGGAAAATTTACGGGAGGACTGACGGACATGGAACTGGTCGGTGATCTTTCCACCGATATCGGAAGTTTAAACAGTAATTTAAAAGCCAATTTCAACGCAGATTATACCGATGCCACTTATCAGGGAGACCTCGCTTTAAATGCCTTTCAGCTGAACGAAATGCTCGGTGATAGTCTGGGCGTAGGGGAGATTACCCTTTCGGGAAAAATCAACGGATCTGGTATCACGCCCGAAACTATTCAAGCCGAAATTGATGCCAACATCGACAACGTAGTTTATCAGAATTACGATTATAAAAACCTGAATATTGATGGTACGATTGACCGGAAAAAATTTACCGGAGAATTTGATATATCTGATCCGAATATAACTTTTGACTTTGCCGGCCTGGTGGATTTAAACGTAGAAATTCCCACTTTTCAATTTGCCATGGAAATTGATACCGTTAATCTGACGACCCTGAATTTAATGGATCGTGATCTGCAATTCAGTGGTGATCTTGACTTTGATTTTCAGGCAACCAATATAAACAACCTGAGTGGCCTTGCAAGTATTACAGATCTTGCAATTAGTGATTCTACCCAAACTTATATGGCAGATTCCATTTTATTGTATTCTGGAACGGACGAAGAAGGTAACAATCAACTTTCTCTCGATGCACCTTTCATTAAAGGAAAAATCAAAGGAGATTTTGACCTGGAAGAATTACCGACTTTAATCATTGCCTACATCAACGATTATTTTCCGCTGGATGATTATCTTGACAAAGAGGAGCAGCAGATTCTTTTTGCGGACATTGAGGGAAAACAAAAGTTCGAGCTGCGCGTCGAAGTATTGGATATTACGCCGCTGCGAATGCTGGCACTGCCGGATCTGGAATACGTTGAGTCGGCGGTGATGACGGGCAGATTTGATACTGAAAAGCAAATCATGTCGCTGGGAGTGGACCTGAAAAAAGTGGTGTATGGCACCAATAAATTTAAAAAATTCAGATGGAAAGCCGATGGAACCAACGTTCGTCTCAAAAATGATCTGGTGCTGGAAGACCTGGAAGCGGGCGGTAATGAATTTCCGGAAATCACACTGGCCAATATCTTACGGCAGGATAGTGCGTACCTTCAACTGGACGTGCTGGGGCAGGATACCATCGAACAGTTAATTCAGCTCAGTGCCGTTATTGATCGTCCGGATAATAGTTACGAAATGCGTTTTAATGATAAATTTATTTTGAATGATAAAGACTGGGAAATACCCTCAGACAATCTGATTCGCTACGATGGTCAGCAAGTGCTGATATCCAATCTGGCATTCCAGAATGGAATTCATCAACTGATTATTAATACCGAAACACCCGACAATGCTACGGTGCTGCTGCCGGATGTTACCATTGATTTTGATCAGTTTCAAATCAGCGAAATATCCAGTCTGGTCGTTCCTGGAAACGACGCCCTGGGTGGAGAAATTAACGGGAAAGTAAACGTAATGGAACCTACGGAAAATTTATACTTTACCGTTGAATTAAATATTCCCGATTTGACGATGAACAAAGAGTCGGTGGGTGCCGTTACACTTGATTTGAGCAAATCTGCTACCAGTTCGACCGTGGATGTCAACGTATTACTGAAAGGTCCGGTAAATGATTTAAACATTGGCGGTACCTATGGAATTGATTCGGAAAAACTGGATTTAAAAGGCATTATTCAACCACTCGAATTACGGCTTCTTGATCTTGTTTTGGTGGATGTCATTGCGGATAGCAAAGGTACCATCGAAGGAAATATTACCGTAAAAGGTACCATCGACAAACCCGATGTCAACGGAACGCTCAACCTCCGTGAGATCAGTACGCTCATTGAGTTTACCCAGGCCAGATATAGCATTGATCAGGGAACCATTTTATTAAATAATAAAACCATTGATCTTGGTCGGATGACCCTCCGGGATACGGCCAGTAATACGGCGCAGCTGGATGGAAAACTAACCCATAATTTTTTTACAGATATTAAACTTGATCTGGATTTAAATACTGAGAAATTTTTGATTCTCAATACCACCCCGCAGGATAATTCCCTTTTTTATGGAACCCTGCTCCTCGGAGCTAAAGTAGAGGTGACCGGACCACTCGAACTACCCGTGCTCAACATAGTCGCGAAGACGCTACCCGGTTCGGAACTAAACCTTTCCCCATTTGCAGAGGGAGAAGTAGCCATGGAAGAAGATTATATTATTTTTGGAAATCCTGATACGTACGTTAAACCCGGAGATAGCATTGATGTGTATGCCGCGCAAGCGTCTATTCCCGCAGACGTAACACTGAATCTGGAATTGACAGACGAAGCATTACTTCGGATTATCGTTGATCCCGTAACGGGGGATCGTCTGAAATGCCGTGGCTCTTCTGATTTGCTGATGCGGTTTCTCCCGTCGGGATTGATGGAAATGTTTGGGACGTATAAAATTGCCAGTGGTGAATACGGATTTTCTTACAGTGATGTGATCCGACGAAATTTTGATATCGTAGAAGGTGGAACTGTATTTTTTAACGGAGATCCGCTGAACGCCCGTTTTGATGTGGCCGCAAAATATTCGACCAAAGCGGCTACCTACGAACTGATTGCCAGTGAAGCTACCCTTAGCAGTGGTGAAATAAGTCAGGCTCAGAAGAGACAGACGGTTTCTGTGATCATGAATATGGAAGGGAGCCTGGCTGCTCCGGAGCTGGGTTTTGACATCAAAGTTCCGGAGGCACAGGGTTCGTCCTATAACAGTGCTGTTCCCAGAAAACTGGAAGACCTCCGTAATAATCCCAGTGAACTGAACAAACAGGTTTTTGGACTTTTATTAATTAATAGTTTTATTGTTTCCAGCTCTTCTACTAATTTGGGAGATGTGGGTGAAAATGTAGTATTGTCCAGTGTCAGTAAATTGTTCTCCAGCCAGTTAAATAATCTTGCGGAAAAATTTGTGAAAGGTGTGGAAGTTAATTTTGACCTGAGTAGTTATAAATCCCAATACGCGAACGATGGTTCTGGCGGGATGGTCACTGAGGTCGGCGTAGGAATTACCAAGCAGCTTTTTAATGATCGACTCAGCCTTACCGCCGGAGGAAGTCTGGAAGTTGGGGGAGAGGCGGGTGCTTCTCAGGTTGCGGGTGATTTCCTTTTAACCTACGAATTGACTCCTTCCGGAAATTATATGTTGAAGGTTTTTCGCCGGAGTGATTTTGATGTACTCAACGAAGAAAATGCGATTAAAACGGGGGTAGGTATTTCTTTCCGGAAAGTCTTTGATGAGGATATTAGAAAAAAGGAGAAAGTAGAAAAAGCGGCAGAGAAGGAACGGAAATAAAGTGAAGAGTAGCTCTTTTTATTTATCGTAATATTCGGTAATGAAAGTCTATTGTTTTAGTCAAATGGTGCAGATGAATTTGTGGGTTTATTTTATAGTATTAAAAAAAAATAATCTATTGTTTTTACAAAAAAATAATACCTTAACATTGGGTTTGCTGGTTGGTATTCTGGCGATCTTTTTTACTTCCTGTAATCCTTCAAAATTACTACGCGAAGATGAATTGCTGGTGACCGAATCCAGTATCAAATTTGTGGATAAAAAAACAATTAACAACCGCAACGAAACAAAGTATGCACTGGAAAGCCTGGCCAAACCACAACCGAATACGGGTATTTTTAATATCAAAGTATGGACCTATCTAAAATTAAGGGATCATAAAAAAGAGAAAGGGATAAAGTCCTGGATCAAACGAAAAATTGGCGAACCACCCGCTTTGTACAATCCAGTTACCATAAAAAAGAACCGGCTGCAAATCAGAAAATATTTAAAAGACAACGGTTATTTTGAATCCGATCTGGAAATAGATACCCTGGTTGGTGATCGCGAAGTATCCATAAAATATACCATTGATACCCGTGGTCAGTACAAAATCCGGGATATTTATCTGCCCGAAGATTCTTCCGACATTGCGAGCATTATTTACCGAGCCAGTAAAAGGTCGCTGCTAAAACCGGGAGACCCTTACCAGGAAGTCACACTAGGTCTGGAACGGACCCGGATCAGTGAAGTGGCTAATAACAGAGGCTTTCTCGAATTTGATCCAAACGTTATTTTTTATTTTGTGGATACCATTCCAAATACCCTCAAACTGGACATCTACGTTCGGGTGGACGACACACAGAAAGAAGTAAAACAAAAAACTTTCCGGGTTGGAAAAACCTATGTTCATCCCAACTTTGACCTCAGTAATAAAGACGGATTATCTTTCGGGGATACTATCAAATACAAACC
This sequence comes from uncultured Saprospiraceae bacterium, assembly GCA_937921555.1. GTDB lineage: Bacteria > Bacteroidota > Bacteroidia > Chitinophagales > Saprospiraceae > JALZUU01. The sequence continues at coordinate 9,307 of CAKZUV010000216.1, read as the reverse complement.
TGATTTTGTGGTGATTCAGAACGAACCGGTCGTCCGTCCCAGCGTGCTGGATCGCCTCATTCTACAAAAAGAAGGAGATGTTTATAACAAAAGATTGCAAGACGTTTCTGTCAGTCATTTGCTGGACCTGGGTGTCTTTAAATATGTCAATCTTAAGTACCAAGCGGTGACTGATTCGGCCTCCACGGATCAGGTGCTGGATCGCCTCATTTATCTGACGCCGGGTATTGCAAAGACACTGACGACCGACCTGGAACTTAACAACCGGACCGGTTCTTTCTTCGGAACAACCGCTGGAATTAATTTTAATCATAAAAATGTTTTTGATCGTGGACTGACCTGGAACAACCGGTTATCTGGTGGGGTAGAGACCCAGCGGGGCGTGACGGGACCACTGATCAACACCGTGGATATCAGTCTGGAAACGACCCTTTCGCTGCCCAGATTATTATTTTTTCCGGATAAGAAAAGAACTTCCGGCGTTTTCGTTTCCAGAACCAATCTGACGCTGAGTAATAACTATCAGAGACGGACCGGCCTGTATACCATCAACGCCACCGCTTTTTCTTTTGGTTACAACTGGAAACCGAACCGGCGAATCCAGCATGTTTTTAATCCGCTGACTATCCGGCAGGTTAATGTACTTTCGTCGAGTGAAGAATTTCAGGAACTTTTGGCTGAGAATTCACGCCTTCGGGGAAGTTTTACGGATGTCTTTATTGGAGGATTAGAATATACCTATATTCATACCACCCAGGCCGCTGATCCAAAAGACGATTACTGGTACTACCGGGCAAAAGCCAAACTTGCGGGAAACGCATTTTCACTGTTTATAAATAAAAGGGCTAACGGAGCGCCCGGTGAAATTTTTGGTCAGCCATTTAGCCAGTTTGTCAGTCTGGAACAGGACATTCGTTACTATTTACCATTTTTACGAACTGGAAAATTGGCCTTTCGTTTTGTGCCGGCCATCGGAGTTGCTTATGGAAATTCGGAGTTATTACCATACGTCGAGCAATATTTTGTGGGAGGATCCAATAGTATCCGGGCTTTTCAAATTCGGGGAGTAGGACCGGGATCTTCTTTTAATGAAAATTCGGAAACAACGACCATCGGACAACAATTCATCGATCAGACGGGTGATATAAAACTGGAATTCAGCGCAGAATATCGTTTTCCAATATTTGGATTTTTTAAAGGAGCACTGTTTGCTGATGCCGGTAATGTCTGGTTGCTGAACATTGATCCCGATACACGGGCCGGACATTTTGAGTTTAATCGTTTTTATAAAGAGATAGCTATCGGTACTGGTTTCGGACTACGGGTCGACGTGGAATTTTTTGTCATTCGCCTGGATCTGGCCGCCCCCATCCGGGAGCCCGTTGCCGAAAGAGAATTTGCGTGGACCTTCGAGAATCTAAATATCATCAGTAATTTTGATGCGTTTGTTTGGAATATTGCGATTGGGTATCCTTTCTAAAAACGCAGGAAAAAGGCACGCCTTTTTCCTGCGTTTTTAGAAAGGTTGAATCGCTTCGCTTGTTGAGGTGTTGAGTCGCTTCGCTTGTTTAAACTCTTAACAAGCGTAGTGTTTTAAGACGTACCAGGTAAATTCTCTACTATATTATAGGCAACCTCCTCTTCCCTTAAGATATGGGGATCTTGATTTACTTTTTTAGAATACCTTTTCATTTGAGATTTTCGTAATCCGTTTATCTTGGCTGATAATTTAAAAACTAAAGGGCGCAACTGATTAATCTGCTCTTTGTCGATATAGTTTCGTCTTTGTGCCGCAATTAAATGGCTGAAAGTTTCGGCCAAACTACCATAAGCTATCTCAGAATATCTTGCTTGTTCTTTTGCGGAAATCCGAGCACTTCCCTCCGCTATGTTCGCTGCTACCGAAGCTCCTGATCGCCGAGCCTGGCTGACCATACCGTACTTTTCATCTCGAGGAAATTCGTCTGTCAAATCATAAATTTTATCCGCAAAATCCAATGCTAATTGATGGACTTCTAATTTCTCAAAGGGAAAAGTAAACATATTTATAAGTTTGTTGGCTGAAACACCGTGCTTGTTAAAAGTAAAATAAAAATTACTGTCTTTTTGCTACGAATATATACAATTATTAAAAAATAAATTAAACTTGATACCCACTCAACAAGCGAAGCAATTCAACAAACGAAGTGATTCAACAAGCGAAGCGCCTCAACAAGCGAAGCGATTCAACAAGCAAAGCGCCTGCCTCAACCCACCTCATGCCCCAGCCATCTTTCCACGTTCGATTTCCACATCTGTTTATACTGATCCTGCGTGATAATATTTCGTTCCAGTGCTAAGTCCAGCAATTTACCCGGATAAGAAGACTGTTCCTCGCTGTTCATTTCTCCCAGTGGATACGGATCGTCCAGTCCCACAAAAATCTGATCAGTACCGTTTCGCCGGATCATCAGTTCGAGGGAATCGGTATCGTGGACCAGGGTATCAAAAAATATATTGGGATGACCGACCGCTTTCCGCGGATGGACCTTCCCTTCGAACAAATCGGGTCGGCCATCAAAGCCCTGTATTCTACGACCCAGATTTATCTGTGCCAGCTGCCCGCCGTGCGCAAAGCACGTCCGGATATCTTTATATTTTTCCTGGTATCCGTTTAATGTGAAAAAGTGGTACGCATCCGCACATTGTGCCAGCATCCATACGAGGTGAAAACGCCACGCTGTATTTTCCAGTTTGATAAATTTTTCTCCATCGTAGGGATGAATTTCGATGGCCAGTTTATAATGATTGGCTAGTTCCAGAATAGGCTCAATTTCCTGATCAAAAATACAACGCCACGTTCCGATAGAATCCATATAATGCGTTGGCAGACAAAGCACACGCATCCCAAGATCTTCCACACATCGTTCAATTTCCCACAGCGCTCCCCGCGTATACCCGCAATGTACCACGAAGCCCGTGGTAAATTTATCCGGATAATCGTGCTGTACTTTTGCATTAAAATCATTCTGAAAACGGAGTACCTGTTTCATCTCTTCCAGGCGGAGACCGTTGCCGTAAAGTTGGGAAAGATTTAAAACCACCGCGTGGTCGATTCCGCTTTTCTCCATCCATTCCAGTTTTTCGTGCAGGAAAAAACTCTTATCCGTGATGGGCCTTTTCCAGTTTTTCTGTAGCATAAATTCCCGCTTTTCGTCGATCCAGAAAATTTCTTTTTCTTTCATAAACGAAGGAATCTGTTCGGGGTAGGGAAGCAGGTGTGAATGGCCGTTGATATGCATCTGGTGCGTTGGTTTTAAATTATAAATGAAAATATCCGCTAGAACCGGATGGTAGTAATGATCTACCAATTCAGGAGCATTATTTATTCAATATTCTGACAGAACATCTTGGGTGAAAATTGGTTATTAACTCAAAGGTAAGGGTAATTTAACAGAATTTACCATTTAAATGCTATCTATAACTAACAGCGCTCATGGTCATTTTGTCACCCAATTTTACATTTTGTCAGTCGAATTTGCCCCTTTTTCGCCCTTTTGTCAGCTAAAAATGGCTTTTGGCCCGGTGGCACAACGATTGATAATATATAGTTGTTAACAAAAAAAAACATCACAATTCGAACCAACAGGAACGAATAAAAACATTAACAATATGGGTAAAATTATTGGAATTGATTTAGGAACCACCAACTCTTGTGTGGCCGTCATGGAAGGAAACGAACCCGTCGTTATCCCTAACGAGGAAGGACGACGTACGACTCCCTCCGTGGTTGCTTTCATGGACAATGGTGAACGAAAAATTGGTGACCCGGCAAAACGTCAGGCGATCACCAATCCGACACGTACCATCTCATCGATCAAAAGATTTATGGGGAACCGCTTCGACGAAGTAGGCGGTGAACTAGGCAACGTGCCTTATAAAGTGGTCAAAGGAAACAACAACACTACGAAGGTAGAAATTGATGGACGTTCCTACACACCACAGGAATTATCCGCCATGATTCTTCAGAAAATGAAGAAGACGGCAGAAGACTTTTTGGGTCAGGAAGTAACCGAAGCGGTCGTAACCGTTCCTGCTTACTTTAACGATTCACAGCGTCAGGCAACCAAAGAAGCGGGTGAAATCGCCGGCCTGAACGTTCGACGAATCATCAACGAGCCAACTGCCGCCGCTTTGGCTTACGGTCTGGACAAGCGGGACAAAGACGCGACCATCGCCGTTTACGATTTAGGTGGAGGTACATTTGATATTTCTATTCTGGAATTGGGTGACGGAATTTTTGAAGTAAAATCCACCAACGGTGATACCCACCTGGGAGGAGACGACTTTGACCGTATCATCATCAATTTCCTGGCAGATACTTTTAAAGATCAGGAGAATATGGATCTGCGAAAAGATCCAATGGCATTACAGCGTCTGAAAGATGCGGCTGAAAAGGCAAAGATTGAGTTATCTTCTTCTAACGAAACAGAAATCAATCTTCCTTACATCACCGCAGTAGACGGAGTGCCCAAGCACCTGGTGGTTAAAATGACCCGCTCGAAATTTGAGCAGTTAGCTGATAAATTGGTACAGCGTACGCTGGAGCCTTGTGCCCAGGCGCTGAAAGATGCCGGACTGAACAAAGGCGATATCGACGAAATCATCCTCGTAGGTGGTTCGACGCGTATTCCCCGGATTCAGGCGGCTGTAGAAGAATTTTTTGGCAAAAAGCCAAACAAGAGTGTTAACCCGGATGAAGTAGTTGCCGTTGGTGCCTCTATTCAGGGAGGGGTACTGAGCGGAGACGTGAAAGACGTTCTGCTGCTGGACGTAACGCCACTTTCTTTAGGAATTGAAACGATGAACGGTATCTACGATGTGGTCATCGAATCTAACACAACTATTCCGGCGAAAAAATCCAAAGTATATTCTACCGCTTCGGACAATCAGCCATCCGTGGAAATTCACATCTTACAAGGTGAGCGATCCATGGCCAAAGACAACCGTACCGTAGGACGATTTATCTTAGGGGATATTCCACCAGCACCAAGAGGAACTCCTCAGATTGAAGTATCTTTCGACATGAACGCCGACGGTATCCTGGAAGTAACCGCTTCTGATAAAGGAACCGGAAAGGTACAGTCGATCAAGATCGAAGCGTCTACCGGATTGTCCAAAGAAGAGATTGCGAAGATGAAGGCCGAAGCCGAAGCAAACGCCGACGCGGACAAACAAGCAAAGGAAAAAGTGGAAAAACTCAACGCTGCCGACACGCTCGCTTTCCAGACGGAAAAGCAGCTGAAAGAATTCGGAGAGAAGATTCCCGCCGAAAAGAAAGAACCCATCGAGACTGCTTTGGCAGAATTGAAGGAGGCACAGAAGACGGAGGATCTCGCACAGATCGAAGCCGCTACCGAAAAGCTGAACACGGCTTGGCAGGCAGCCAGTCAGGAAATCTACGCTGCACAGCAGGAAGCCCAGGGCGGCGCCGGAGCAGGTGCAGAGGGAAATCCAAACGATCAGGCCAACGCGGGTGACGCAGGTGCAGGCGATGGTGCGGAAGATGTGACGGACGTAGAGTTCGAAGAAGTGGACGATGCGAAGTAAGGTAGTTTAGCAACCTGGCTTTTTAGTCGGGTGTGTATTGGATATAAAAAAGTCAGTTTCCGGGAGGAGGCTGGCTTTTTTTTTGGTGGGGGTGGGGCACGAGCTCGTATCTCGTATCTAGACGGGACGTCTAAACGAGCACGAGCACAAGCACGACTACTTTGGCTAGTGTAAAACACGCTTACTTCCGACCGCTAGTTTGGACGTCCTCCCAGATACGCGGTTCGTTTTATTTAAAATATCGTATATTATATGATGAATCTTTTGTACATCGTAGTAATAATGGTGAAATATTCCAAAGAATTTTCGAAGAGTGTATTTCAAATTCACGATCCGAAATATTATTAATCCTGGTAAGGTTATAAAAGAAAGATGAGGCAGTATCTTCAATAAATTTATCAAATAAATTTGTGATCTCGCTTAAGTAACGAGAGTCAAGTCTACCTAGTGATGGCTTTCTTTTCCAAATGAATAATAATTTCGATTTTCTTTGATTCATCATTCTACTTGAACTCCAAACAAATGAAATTAACGAGTCAGGGTCCTGCATATTACGAGTTAGACCGCTTCTATATATTAAATTTGCATTTCCTATAAGATTCATACTAATATCTTTACTTTGAATAATTATTCCATCTTGGTTAAGAATATGACCAACAATAAGAAATGATAATTCAGATTTTAAAATAATAGGTTTAATCATTTTTTTAAATTTACTTTTATCTTAGAAATTAGTTCGGTTTTATCTTGAGTGTTTCTATTTGAATGGAAGGAAAAGGTGACATTAGAATTTTCGAATCCTATTTTAAATTTTCGAATCCCTTGATCAATTTTTCTCTTAAAATATTTTTTTCTTTTTGTAGGGCATTTATCCCATAGGTCTTTTTTATTAATTAAAAAATGGAAACTTTTTGGAATATGTTTAGTTGTTTTTAATCTATCTTTAAGTAACCTAAGAAAGTTTAAATGTTCTCTTATTCGGTCATCACTTATTTCAGTTGAATTATTCATTGCAGAATGATCTATCATTACAATAATATGATCTGCTTTAACTGCTATATCGTTTTGAGATGATTGACTCTGTCCACTTGCATCTAAAAGTATTCCATGCATATTTGAATTTTGAGAAAAGTTTAATACCAAAGCCTCTGTTTTCAAGGTAATACTATTCAAGTTCTTTTTAACGCATAGATTTTCTATTAAGGTTGTTTTTCCAACTCCTCCGATCCCACATATACTAATTTTGGGTAATCGCGGAAATTTTTTTTCCATTTCTTTAATTGAAGAAGATTTTCCAGACCACTTTTGCAGATTTTTGTCATTCAAATTTTTTCTTATCAAAACTATAAGTGCTACAATAAGAATTCCCAATAATGCGGATAAAGTTACTGTAGTAGTATGGATATTTAAATTTAGGTTTGAAAAATCATTAAACCTTAAGTTTAAGAATTCAGGAAAAGTTCGGAAAATTATCATGAACAGATAACTAATAAAGGTAAAGAGTAGCATAGCTATTACTTTACTCCAAACATTATCATTCCATATTTTGTTAAAATAGTTCATTTACCTAGTTACGCTATTTCTTTACTCAAAATTTAAGCAGTATTTTTAGTAAATATAATATAATTATCAAGTAATATGAAAAATGTCTTTTTTTTACACTCGCTGTGACTGCACAATCATTGCCACCCGTTATGCCTAGAAACGAAAATTAGACAAACGTTCCTACTGATAGTAAATCAAGTGCCCCACTGTACCAGCACAACCATTATGAGCTCGTATCTAAACGAGCACGAGCACGACTACTGTGGCTAGTGTAAAACACGCTTACTTCCGACCGCTAGTTTGGACGTCCTCGTCCAGATACGCGGTCCTCAAACACGTCCTCGTCCAGATACGCGGTCTTCAAACACGTCCTCGTCCAGATACGCCATCCCTACATACGTCCTACGGTAATAAAAAAAACGACGTAACTTTGCTTACCGTTCCAACTCAGTAAACGAAAACATATTATGAAGTACAAAATACTAGATCAAAAAGGCCTGAACTTTCTGACATTAACTATCGTAGAATGGATTGATCTTTTTACACGTAAAGAACTTTGTGAGATCGTAATAGAAAATCTAGCTTTTTGCAGAAAGGAAAAAGGATTGTTGGTCTTTGCGTATGTTATTATGTCGAATCATATCCATTTGATAGTGAGAGCAAATGAAGAAAAAGGACTTTCAACTATTCTTAAAGAATTTAAAGCATATACCGCCAGAAGAATAATAGATTATTTACTAGACTATAAACAGCCAGAGAGTCGGCGGGAATGGATGTTAGATCATTTTAAAAAAGCAGCAATAGGAGAGGGGAAAAACCGTAACCATAAAATCTGGCAACATGGTAACCATCCGATTGAGTTGTACACACCAAAAGTGATCCGACAAAAACTAGATTATATTCATCGGAACCCGGTGGCCGCTGGCATCGTAGCGTCCGGAGAACATTACCTTTACAGTAGTGCTCAAAATTATCAAAGGAGACATCTTCCAAAAAATCAGATGAACTGCAAACTAGAAATTGATTTATTGGATGGCATCTGGAATGATCAAGGATTTGTATTTGTTGGAAAGTAAGGAATGGCAAATAAATAAGCACAGATTCCGCTATAACTGCACAACGATTTCAAATCGGCATCCGCGAGCTCGTATCTCGTATCCAGACGGGACGTCTAAACGAGCACGAGTACGAGCACAACTACTGCGGCTAGTGTAAAACACGCTTCCTTCCGACCGCTAGTTTGGACGTCCTCGTCCAGATACGCGGTCTAAAGAAAATAAAAGGAGTCATCAATGATCTTGATGGCTCCTTTTTGAATGTAAAATTTTTTTATTCTTCTGCGTAAAAATAACGCTCTTTAGTCGTAAGATCAGGTTTACCAAACCTTCTATCAAAGAAAATTAATGCTAGATCGCTTGGATGATTTAGATGGATAGATCATCTAATTTTTAAAAAGGTTTGGTAAACCTGCGTTCTTAAAACAGGCACTTCAAAAATATTATCCTTCCACTACTATTTTCTCAATCTTATCACCCGCCGCAATCGCGTCGATGACTTCCAGTCCTTCCGTTACCCGGCCAAAGCAAGTATGATTTCCGTCCAGGTGCGCCGTATTATCCCGGCTGTGGCAGATAAAAAACTGAGAGCCGCCGGTATTTCTACCCGCGTGTGCCATGGACAAAACGCCACGGTCGTGGAATTGATTTCCGCCGTCCAGTTCGCAGTCAATTTCGTAACCTGGTCCGCCTGCTCCGGTGCCATTCGGGCAACCTCCCTGAATCACAAAATTCGGGATCACCCGGTGAAAGGTCAGTCCATCATAAAATCCTTTATTAATCAACTCAACAAAGTTTTTGACAGTATTGGGAGCATCCTTTTCGAAAAGTTCAGCTTTCATGACTCCCTTTGAGGTATGTATTTCCGCATTCATGTTAAAATGTTTTTATGGTTAAATGATATAAGGGGTAGGCTATATCTTTCCTGTTTCCCCGTTTTATTGAGGCTGCAAAAGTAGGAAAAGTTTTATCTTATTGGGGAATTAAAAATTAATTTATTTATTATAAATCCGCTCTTTGATTAATTCTCCGGTTGAAATATCCTCGCCGTAGATATCGGCATATTTGACAGAAGGCCATAATTTTGATTCATCGGCAAAAATGTATAAATTTTTCAG
>CAKZUV010000215.1 GCA_937921555.1 uncultured Saprospiraceae bacterium | reverse complement strand
CAAAAAGGACAAAGATTTTCAGGGGTGTCGTTGGTCAACACCAATTTATCAACGCTAAATGGTTGATATTTTAAATCTTAAAATTTATGAGGACTAGAGGGTTATGTTGAATTTATTTTTTCATTCAAATTTTCGGAGCGTATAGTTCGATAGATCTGTTGTAGCCTGTTCGGTAATGCGATCGTAGCCTGTTCGGTAGTTCGATTGTAGTCTGTTCAGTTAATTCAGTTGTAGCCTGTTTTATAATAAAAAATTATTGAAAAATGTAATTTTTTTGTTTTAAAGTGATTTTTATTAATTGACATCTCATTAATTTATATTATATCTGTCTAGTTTGTTTTCTATTTGATATTTGATTTTTTAAAAATAAATAATTGATAAAATAGGTGATTGTGTGATTTTTTGGAAGTACTAATTAGCTATTTGGTTTTTGTAACTTTTAAGAAAATTTCCTTTTTGGATTAAAGCTTTATTTTCTATACCTGTATAAACATACTATGGTTTGCTTGTGCTGGTAGCGAAAATTTAAAAAACGATATTAGTTGAAATTTTTGTGAAAAAAACAAGTCGTAAGTAGCTGATTTACAGTGACTTAAAGTTAAGTGTATTGGTGGCGACAAGTGCAATGATTAATTGAGTTGAAAAAGTGAACTCTTTTCTTTTTTAAAAACTGGTTTGGTTTGCCCGGACGTACGAACACGCGACCCGATGAAATTCGACGGGTGTATTTGGAGAATCTGCTTTGCTTATCAGTCGGGTAGCTACGGCTATCCTCCTTCTGCGCGCATTGTTTGATAAAAAAATAGTCTCGCCTAAGGTATCCTTTACTTTGATCCCGTGGCACTAGCGAATAGTTCGGTAGTTTTTTCCGGAGACGATCATTTTTAAATAATTTTTTCAGTCGACAGAGATTTTGCCGCTGGTTGGCCAACTAGCTTTACTCGAAAAGTATTTTACGATCAGGAAGGGAAAGCAGTTAATGGTTTTTTAATAAAACCATCGGTAGTTCCGAAGGAATTATCCACCGATTAGAATATTGCCGAACGTGGTGTTCGTAAAAGCCCGGATAAAAAACTATTCCAGAATTCTTATTCTACCAATTTAACAGCCTGTCCGACCCAGTTGTCCCGTTCAATTCTTCCGGGGAAAAACTGAATAGCGGCCGTGACCCGGTCAATCTCCTGCTGATCCATTTTAGCCAGTTGGTGGAAAGAAATAATCCCTATCTCGTTTAATTTTTTTTCGATAAAAGGACCGATTCCTTCGATCTTGGTCAGGTCATCTTTTGTGTAAGTCGGTGATGCTTCGACGGCTTCGACGGAGATACGATCTCCCATAACCCCAAATTGCGCTTTTTGCGTTTTGAGCAATTCGACTTGTTGGCGATCTACCTCATCGGTCGTTTCTTCGTCGGCCAGCAGCGGCTCAGGTTCGTCGGTTGTTTCCGGATCGGAAGTAGGTACAGGCGGGGTGACAAAAGTACCGGATGCCAGTCCGCTTCCGTTGGATATCTGACGGCGGAGTTGTTCGTTCTCTCTTTCCAGTGCTGCTATCCGGTCGTTGTGTTCCGTCTCCGAAATGCCGGTATCCTTGATGTCCGACACTTGTTTTTTCAGGTCTTTATTTTCTTCCGACAAAATGTTGATACGGGCACGCAGCGAATTTAAATCTTCTTTAGCTACCATCTCACCCGATTCCGTTTTTACTTCCAGAACGGAAGTCTTTAAGATGCGATTTTCATCTTCCATTTGCCGGATACGATTTTCGAGTCCGTCAATTTTAGAAAAAGCAGTCTGAATGTTGGCACTGGAAGGAATGATGGTTGTAGTCGTACTGTCCATCAATTTTTCGAGTTCGGTTTCTATTTGTTGTCTTTCACTTTCTACTTGTTGCTTTTCTGTCTGATGATTTTGTAATTCTGCTTGTAAAGCCTGAATTGTTTTTCTGTGTTCCTGTAATTCTGTTTCGTAGTCAGCCGCCTGATCTTCCAGTGCAGAAATTTTATCTTCGGCGTCCGTAGAAGCATCTCCTGCCAGTAATTGAGCCTTGTTGAGGTCTTCCAGTTGTTGCTGAGCGGACTGTAAACTATTTCTTAATTTAAATTGATTTTGCTCGTAGGATTGCATGTTGGCTTCCATGGTTTCGATGCGGGTTGTTTTTTCCCGCACATCCGCTGTTTGTTGTATAAACTGATCTTCCAGACCTGCATTTTCTGCGTAGAGCAGCTGGTATTTTTTTTCCGATTCGTCCAGTTGATTTTTCAATCGTTTTACTTTTCCTCCTCTTAACAGCCATCCGAAGAGTAATCCCAGAAGAGCGGTTAGACCCAGCATAATCCAGGCTATCATACTATCCTGACTGTCCGTATTTAAAAATAAGCGTGCAAAAAAATCTTTAAAGTTTTCCATTGTGTTATTTTTTTAATAAAAAGTTAACCCGTCTGTTTTTTTGTTTATTGGCTTCCGTGGTATTGGGCGCGGCAGGTTGACTTTCTCCTTTGGAGGAAATAATAATTTTATTTTTAATGCCCATTTTCTGTAAAAATGCTTTGGCAGAACCGGCTCTTTGTCGCCCCAGATTTTCGTTGTAAAGCTCGTTGCCATCATCATCGGTATGTCCGATAATCTGAATAGACTGATCGCTGTTTTCCGCAAGGAAAGTTTGTAACGAATCGGCATAAATCAAAAACTGCGCGCTGGGACGAAAGACCTCCGAGTCGATGGCAAAGTTGGCATTGGAAAAGGTCATGTCTTTAAAAGTAAATAAAACCCTTTTATAGGTCTCCGGTTCTTCCGTGTCACCTGACAATTCGAAAGAGATGGGCCGACCAAGTTGTTCTCCGCCGGACTGTTCGTAGTTGAGTGCCATACGATCTTCCTCGATGCCGAGTTTGATAAGCTGCTGCCGAATAGTATTTGCTCTGGCCAATCCCAAATTTTCGAAAATACCGTTTTTTAATTCCGCTTCGGAAGGTCGGTAATATCCATTAATCGTTACCTGCCTTTGGGGATTGTTAATCAGATAGGTAGCCAGATCATTGAGCAGGCGATCATTATCGGGATGCGCTTCTGGTTGCACCTGACCTTCGGAAAAACTAAATTCCTCGTAATCTTTCAGAATGACGGTGCCGTTATAACGAACGGTAAGCGTTTTGGGACGGATTTCAGCGTCAGTATTATCGGGTTGGCCACGGCGGATATCTTCCAGTCCGTCGCAGTTTTGCAGAAGAACACAGATATAGGCATAACGGGTAACTGCAATCCAGCCCACCAAAAATAAAAAGGTAAGTAAAAGAGATAAAGTCCTCATGATAGTTGTTCTCGGTTCGTTTGTTGATATAAAAATACAGAATTATTTTTAAAATAAATAAATTATGTCAACGTTGAGGTATCTCCGTTAAAATTAGTGGTATTTTGGGATGGTATTTCAACCCAAAGTACTTTTATATCAACAGATTATGAACTGGGACACGACCCTGAAATCTTTTAAATCTTATCTTTTGCTGGAGCGTACCTTATCTCAGAATTCGGTAGCGGCTTATCTGCGCGATGTGGAAAAACTAATCAGTTATTTCAGGATCAATGAAATAACCCTGAACCCGGCAGAGGTGACGACCGCGCAATTGGAAGATTTTATTTTTTGGATCAATAGACTGGGATTGGAGGCCAATTCGCAGGCGCGGCTGATTTCCGGTCTGAAAGCTTTTTATAAATATTTACTCATCGAAGATATTATTCCGGATGATCCCACGGCGTTGCTGGAAGGTCCGCGTTTGCGGCGAAAAATTCCGGAAGTACTCCATTACGATGAGATTCAGGCGATGCTTGCCACGATTGATTTAAGCCATCCGCACGGTGTTCGCAACCGGGCAATGCTGGAAACACTGTACGCCTGTGGTCTGCGGGTATCCGAACTAATTAATTTACGACTTTCTAATCTTTATTTTGATTTGGGACTCGTAAAAGTGATTGGAAAAGGAGACAAAGAAAGACTGGTTCCCATCGGTCAGGAGGCACAAAAACATATCAACCTTTACCGGGAAGGTGTACGGAAACTTCAAAACAATATTCATCCGGATCACGAAAATATTTTGTTTTTAAACCGGCGGGGAAAGGGACTGAGCCGGGTAATGGTTTTTATGGTGATCAAAGAAGCGGCCAAAGCGGCGGGGATTGAAAAAACAGTCAGTCCGCATACTTTTCGCCATTCGTTTGCCACCCATCTGATTGAAGGAGGAGCCGACTTGCGGGCGGTACAGGATATGCTGGGCCACGAGTCGATCACTACGACGGAAATCTATACGCACCTGGATACTGATTTTTTACGGGAAACAATTTTGAGTTTTCATCCTCGTGGCGGTGGATCGGGCAGTTGATTTTGGAACTGAATATTGGTACAGGATATTTCTTCTTTTTTAAGGTCGCTTTATATCCCTTATTCATACTGTCAACCTGCACAAATTCGTTTACTTTTGCAGAACGAATATTTTTATCTTAAAAAATACTTTTGAAAAATAAATTTATCTCTGCCGTTTCATTATTGCTGGTATTGTTGAGCTTTTATCAGTGTGCACAACCGGGTATATTAACCGGAGGTGCCAGAGATACGCAGGCACCCATACTTGATTCTGCTATGTCTACTCCGAATCAGCAAACCAACTTCAAAAAGCAAACGATTGAATTAAAATTTGACGAATTTATTGAGGTTAAAAAGGCAGCAACAGAAGTGGTTATTTCTCCGCCGCTGGCCTATAATCTTAAAACCCGTGTAAAGGGAAAATCGGTAATTCTTGAATTTGATGAAAAAGAAGTATTGCGATCTGATGCGACTTATACCATTAATTTCGGCGAAGCCATTCAGGATTTTACGGAAGGTAATAAATTAGAAAATTTCACTTTTGTTTTTGCTACGGGTGACTTTCTTGATTCGTTATCCGTTACCGGTAATGTTACCGATGCCATCAGCGGAAAATCGGTCGAGAAAGCCATTGTCATGTTGTACGATGTGATGGAAGACAGTGTGGTGAATAATGCGCTGCCTTTTTATTTTGGACGGACGAACAAAACGGGTAATTTTACAATCAATAATGTTAAATCAGATACGTTTAAAGTGGTGGCGTTGCTGGAAAATTTTACGAATTATAAATTTGATAACAGCGGAGAAAGTATCGGGTTTCTGGAAGATCCGGTGATTATCAGCGATACTACGGATAATAAAATTTCCATCAGTTTATTTCAAGAAGAAGGTAAAAATCGACTGATAAAGGTGGACAGCAGCCGGTACGGTCAGTTAAAATTTATTTTTAATAATGATCCAAAAGCTGCCACGCTGGATTACGAAGCGGCCAACGTGGAGGTGTACCGGGAAAACCTGGCAGATACGCTTTTTGTCTGGCACAATACCGCCGTAACAGATAGCTGGCCGTTGGTGGTGACAGTGGATACGTTGCGGGATACGATCCAGGTACGTGGGGTGGAGCGGGATAGTTTTTTAAAGAAAAACAAATTGTCAATAGCTAAAAAAAGTAATCCCACCGCCATCAAAATCAATCCCCTGAAATCATTGCCGATTTCCTTTGCCAGTCCGTTGGCCAGTTTTGATACCAGTAAAATAAAACTCTACGCGGATTCTCTGGTTACTGCGCTGCCAGTTGAGGTGGCGATTGATAGTACGGAGCGGAGAAATCTTTCTATTCGTTATCCCTGGGCCGATACCAGTTATTATCTTCAATTGTTACCGGGAGCGGCTACGGCCATCACCGGATTGGTGTACACGGATACGTTTACGCAGTTGTACGAACCGTCTCCCCGCGATGTGTTTGGGGATCTGACTCTGAATATCCGTGGGATACAACCGGGAACGGCTTATTTCTTGGAATTACTTTTTAAAAATGATAACTTAGTAGAATCATTTTCGGTAGCTGATGATAGTTTGATGGTAAAGAAAATAGAAGCGTTACCAGTTGGTAGTTATAGCCTACGGGTCACCAAAGATCGTAACAAAAATGGTCGCCGCGATTCGGGAAATTACTACCGGAAAGAACAACCCGAACAACAACGAATTGCGACTTTGGAAGAGCTGCGCGCAGGCTGGGAGGTAGATACTGAAATTGATTTAGAAAAATTATTTACGGCACCTGAGAAAGTGGAAAAGCCGGAAAAGCCGGAGGAGCCGGAGGAGTCGGAGAGGCCAGAGGGAGAAAGGCCGGAAGGAGAAAAACGGGAAAGAGGTAATTAATAATTTTGTAATGAAGAATTAATAATGCCCTACGTTGTATTTCTAATGGATAAAAAATAGCTAACCGATTTAACGACCAGCCTGCTGACGCAGGAAGGCAGGTTCAACATTTCAACATTTCAACATTTCAACATTTCAACGACTAAACATGATCCTCAGAGCGGAAAATTTAATTAAAAAATACGGTGGCCGAACGGTGGTAAAGGAAGTTTCTGTCGAGGTCAATCAAGGCGAGATTGTTGGATTGCTAGGGCCGAATGGTGCCGGTAAAACAACGACTTTTTATATGGTGGTTGGTTTTGTTAAGCCGGAATCCGGACGAGTGTTTTTACAGGAAGAAGATGTGACGGATTTGCCGATGTACAAAAGAGCACAGAAGGGAGTGGGGTATCTACCACAAGAACCTTCCGTATTCAGAAAGCTCAGTGTGGAGGACAATATCCGAAGCGTACTGGAGATGACCGATTTGTCAAAAGCGGAACAGATAATAAAGCTGGAAGAACTGATGGAGGAGTTTAGTCTGCATAAGGTTCGAAAAAATAAGGGAGATACTTTATCGGGCGGAGAAAGGCGCCGGACGGAGATTGCCCGGGCCCTGGCAACGAGTCCAACCTTTATATTGCTGGACGAACCTTTTGCCGGAATTGATCCCATCGCCGTGGAAGATATTCAGTACATCATCGAACGCCTCAAGACCAAAAATATCGGTATCCTCATCACGGATCACAACGTCCAGGAAACACTGTCAATTACAGATCGTGCGTATCTGATGTTTGAAGGAAATATCCTGAAAGCAGGAACAGCGGAAGAACTGGCAGCGGATGAAATGGTCCGGAAAGTGTACCTGGGTAAGAATTTTGAACTGAAGAAAAAGGTAATTGATCTGGATAGGAAATAATTAATAATGTGGTAATGAAGAATTAGTAGTGCCTGCAATGTAGGGGGATCGTTTGTTGTTCATTTTCTGTGTTTTATTATTTGATCAGTTAATTGTCTACTTAATGCGAAATGCAACCAAATTAACTTAGACACCGTTAAAAATTAACTCTCAAGTACGCATTTGATTTTCTGCGCTTTACAATTCTTGGGATGGACTTATTATTCATTAAAAAATTATTCATTGTTAATTATCAAATATAAACCCTCCGGTCCTCTGCTCTTTTTCCTTTTCTGGATCAGTTGTTTTTTACTACCCATGTCCTGTGTCGAAGAAAGTGAGCGACTGACGAGAGCCGAACGTAAGATTGTGGATTCATTGGTGATCAAAGAAACAAAAATATTACGGGCCATGAGTGACAGTATTTGCGAGATAGGTTTTGAAGCCTCGGTAAACGAAATAGTAGATTCTATTATGGTAAAACGTATTGAAGACATCAAGAAAATTTTGAGTGAATGAAAAGAGTAATTTTAAGTTTGCTGGCCCTATTAGTGTTGGTGGTTATTTTGGGATTTCAGGAGCAGGATTTTTCGGACCGGGAGGCGATGATAAAGGCAAAAGTATCAGAGAGAGTAGAGGATTATCGGCGTAGTTTGAAGAAGCGTTGCCGGGATAAAGTGATGGAAGAAGCAAACATCCGGGTAGATTCTATTTTGATTGCCCGTTCGGAAGAAATCTATACCGTGGACAGTATTCCACGTCCCGTAAAACCCATAAAACCCGTAAAACCGGAGGTGCCTTTACTGGAAAAACCGGAGCCGATTGCGCCGGTTGTTGGGAAGGGAACGGGTCAGTAAATTATTTCAAACAGAAATAAAACTTGTCCACAAACTAAAAACGGCGAAAAATGATAAAATTTTATCCCGGCCCCAATGGAAGATTTTATAGTTTTTCACCTTGCTGTCATTACTGGACAAAACTCAAAACTCAAAACCCAAAACCCAAAACCCAAAACTCAAAACCCCAACGCCCCCAACTTCTTCAAAAACTTCTTCACCACCTTTTCCGCCGGCAAATAAGGATACCGGTCTCCGCCAAACATCGCAAGAAAACTCCTTCCATTACTCTTGGCGCGCAGATAACTGGGAAACCAACTCGGCAGTTGATCCCCGTTTCGATCCGTCACCAGCAATCCTTCCCGGCTATTTCCCGACTTTTGTGTATTTCCTTCTCCAAAAAAATAATAAGACCCACTAATTGGCTCCACCTCTCTCAGCGGTAATAAATCCGTCCCCAGAAACACACCTTCCAAATCTCCCGTCTGAAATCGTTTTATATCCGTATCAAACATGAACCGTACTTCCGAAAAGGTGTACAACTCACTGAAAGCCGCTACCAAATCCTGATTAAACCGATCCCGGTTAGCGATAATCAGGTCGCGTTTTTCCGTTAGCCGTCTTCGGTAATTGGGGCTCGTATCCGCGCGGTCAATGACCGACTCAATACTATTTAGCTTATTTTCGTCCGTTCTCAGGCGAATAATTAACGTACCCGACCGGAAATCCTGTACCAGAGAATCCCGGAATACACGCTGTTGTGCATGAATTTCGGTAGTGAAAAAAGAGAGAATAATAGCCGTTAACAGCCCAATCGAAGTAATAAATCGTGACATTTGTTAATATTAAGTTAAACCGGATTCCAGCCTCCCGTTCTAATGGAATTCAGGGGAAGGATTATACCCGTTTTTAGAAAAAAAATGTGAAATTTGCAGTCCTGCTCAAACATTTGATTAAGAGCTTGTCCAAATTTTCATGATTGTGCGAAATTGAGAAAATTTTGTTTTGAATGAGACAAAAAACACAGGCGATGCCGTAGCATCGGCGAGGCTTTTTAACGAAATTCAGAATAAAATTTGCCAATTGCAGCCAA
>CAKZUV010000214.1 GCA_937921555.1 uncultured Saprospiraceae bacterium | reverse complement strand
TCGTGCCAGGGTAAACCATGTTTTGCCAATTTATCCAGGAACGGGTCCGGGTTAAATTCTTCTACGTTGAAAACACCAGGGCTCATCCAGTGTCCGTTGAGCATCATCATCGCGCCGGTCATGGCGGGCACTCCCGTTGTGTAGCTGACGCCCTGCGCCCCCGTTTCGTCGAAGGCCGCCTGGTGGCTGCAATTGTTCCAAATATAGTAAGTTTTTTCCTTACCATCTTTAATCCCCCGAATTCGGCAACCAATAGATGTCTCACCGGAATAATTATCCCCCAGCGAACCAGGATCAGGTAAAACGGCTTTCAAAAAGTTGAGTGGAACGATTTCCATACCCTGATACATGACCGGATCAATCCGCGCCATCCCAATATTTTGGATCACCCGGAGATGCGTCAAATATTCCTGTCCGAAAGTCATCCAGAAGCGGGCGCGTTTTAACGTAGGAAAATTCTTGACCAAAGATTCCAGTTCTTCGTGGTACAATAAATAGCTATCCCGTTTACCAATATTGGGATAATTGAGTACCTCCTTAAATTCAAAAGGTTCCGTTTCGACCCACTCTCCATTTTCCCAATATCTCCCTTTTTGGGTAATCTCCCGGATATTAATTTCCGGATTAAAATTGGTGGCAAACGCTTTTCCATGATCACCACCGTTACAATCTACGATATCCAGATAGTGCATTTCGTCAAAATGATGACGGGCCGCATGGGCAGTAAAAATACTTGTCACTCCCGGATCGAAACCACAACCCAACAAGGCCATCAGTCCTTTTTCTTTAAAACGATCCTGATAAGCCCACTGCCAGGAATATTCAAATTTCGCCTCGTCCTTTGGTTCATAATTAGCGGTATCGAGATAATGCACCCCCGTTTCCAGACAGGCATCCATGATGGTCAAATCCTGATAAGGCAGCGCCACGTGGATAATCAGTTTTGGTTGAAAAGACTTTATGAGTTCTACCAGTTCAGGCATCTTATCGGCATCCACTCTGGCAGTCTGAATGGTTTGTCCGGTGCGAATTTTTACATCAGCGGCAATATCATCGCACTTTGATTTAGTTCGGCTGGCCAGCATGATAGAAGAAAAAACGCCGGGATGCTGCGCACATTTTACGGCGACCACCCGGCCTACCCCGCCGGCGCCAATGATCAATGTTCTTGACATACTAATTTAATTTTCAAGTTCAGAATTTGAGTTTAAAGTCTATTGCCCCATTGTCATCTGACCATTATTTTTTCCTTTCATTCAATGGATCCAATTGGTGCCGCAAATCTAGTATTTATTTTGCTTTATCTATCTTTTTTTTTCCAATTTTACCGGGAAATTTCACCTTTAAATGGGAAGTATAAATTCAAATAATTAAATAGTTTGTATTTTATTTTTTATTTTAAAAACAATTTATTACCTTGCATCCAGGTTGCCGGAGCTAGTACAGTAGTCAAGGCAGGTGCAGAACCTTTTTTATACTATTTTGTGAACCCAATTGTCCGATCGGCAGGTTCACAGCGCGCTTATTTTTCGATTTATTTACATAACTATTGTGGAAGTTGTTCTGCACTAGGGTAGCGAAGCTGTACGAGTTATAGACTTCGTTAGGAATTTGGTGTTGGTTTGGCTCGCTGCAAGGCGGGCAGGCACAGATCTTCGGTCAAATTCAGGGGGTGGGCCCACCCGGCAGGGTGTATGCGCTTTATAGAAATTTTGTGAAAACCCTATCTTTTATGAGCTTTTTTCTTTCAAATAATTCTAGATTTTGTTAACCAATAGTTATGACTAAATGAACAGTAGTATAATCAGGATCCGTTTTTTGCTTTTCAATTAGGAATGGCAAATAGATAAGTGCAGATTCTAGGCGAACTATTTTTGCCTCAATCAAAGAAGCAAAATGGGAGTTATGCTGTGTATAATGACTATTTTGTTGAGGCAGAGTGAGGCAAAAAGAGGAAGTATAGAATCGTACTTTATTTATTTAACATTCCTTAGCATTTATTTGACCAAATTTATTTATAAAAAATCGGGTTGAACTATAACAGGAAAAGTCGTCTTACACAGTGAGTTATTATCTCTTTTCTATCCTACCCAGCTCCACACCGTGCCTTCACCATACGCTCTTTCCCCTGCAAATCCTTTCGTTTTTCGATATCTAAAAATCCGGCTTTCACAAAGAGTTCTTCCACCTCCGTGATGTTGTATTCGTTGGTTTCAAAATAAAGCCAGCCATCTTCGACCAGGTGCGTTTTAGCAAATTCGATAATCGTCCGATAGAAAAGCAGCGGGTCTTCGTCCGCAACAAACAACGCAATTCCGGGTTCGTGCTTTAGCACATTGTCTGCCATTAATTTTTTCTCCCTCAATGGAATGTAAGGCGGATTGCTGACGATAATTTCGTATTTGGAAAGCGTGTCCCAGTTTGTTTTATTTAAAATATCGAATAATTGAAAATCAACTTCAACCCCATTTTTACGGGCATTTTCTCCGGCAACGACCAGCGCTTCCGGACTTACGTCAAAACCAGTGACGCGATAGTCGGGAGCCTCTGCTTTCAACGAAACAGGAATACAACCACTACCCGTTCCGATGTCCAGAACATCTACTTTCTTTTTTCGAGAATGATCTGTTAAAATCCAGTCAACCAATTCTTCCGTTTCAGGCCGGGGAATCAAAACGGCGGGGCTGACTTTAAATTTCAATCCAAAAAAATAAGTAATGCCTACCACGTACTGCACCGGTTCGTGTGCCAGCAGACGGGTTTGGATCATCTCCAGTTTCTTGAGTTGCGATTCGGTAAAGGGTTCTTTTCTTAAAAAATTAGTGATAGAAAAAACGTCTTCGAAGACAATCCTGGCCATTTGCCGAGCCTCTCCTTCTCCAAATTCGGAGAGCAACGCCGTCACTAAATCCCGGTGGGCAGTTTCGATGGTCATCCTAATCTTTGTTTAAAATCCTGATAAGTAAATTCTTTTAACACCTCTAACTTCCCAGCTAAATCAATGATACCGAAATCAGGATGTTTTACACCGTTAAACATCGTGGTTTTAACCATCGTATAATGCATCATATCCTCCAGAATAATCGGATCTCCTATTTTCAGTGGCTTTTTAAAATAATAATTTTTCAGATAATCGCCCGCCAGACAACTGACCCCTCCCAACTGATAGGCATGATCGCTTTTTTCTACCATGCCTCTGACCACCGGACGGTACGGCATCTCCAGCGTGTCGGGCATGTGCGCGGTAAAACTAGCATCCAGAATGGCCGTCTGAATCCCGTGATTACTGGTAATGTCAAGAACGCGGGTACGCAAAAATCCGGTTTGCCAGGCGATTGCACTTCCCGGTTCCAGGATGATTTTGAGGTTATGTTTTGCCTTGAATGCTTTCAAAATTTTGATCAAATGCGGGATATCATACCCTTTTCGGGTCATCAGGTGTCCACCGCCCATATTGATCCATTTTATATCCGGAAGCAAGTGACCGAAATATTTCTCTACGTTTTTCAGCGTTTTTTCGAGCGCGTAGGAATCCGATTCACAAAGGTTGTGAAAGTGTAATCCGGTAATCCCAGAGGGTAATTTTCCACCAATTTGTCCATGTACTACACCTAGTCGGCTGCCCGGTGCACAGGGATTGTAGAGGTCTGTTTCTACCTCCGAATATTCGGGATTGATCCGTAATCCGCATTCAATCTTTCTTTTTTTGAATTGCTGAATTTCCGGATAAAACATCTCAAACTGAGCGATGGAATTAAAAGTGATATGACTGCTTCGTTTCATAATTTCACCAAATTCTTCCGGCAGGTAAGCGGGAGAATAAGTATGAGCAAGGCTGCCCATTTCTTCGTGACAAAGTCGTGCTTCCCACAACGAACTAGCCGTTGCCCCGTCCAGATATTCCCGGATGATGGGAAAAACTTGCCAGTTGGCGAACGCTTTAAATGCGAGGATAATCTCCACGCCGGCTTTTTCACGAACCCGCCGCAGCAGTTTTAAGTTTTTACGCAATTTCTTTTCCTCCAAAACAAAACAGGGAGAAGGAATTGTCGAAATTTTGGGATTAGCCATTCAGATCAATATTTTCTTTTTTACCCAAAAATTTAGGTTCTTTTCCTAGTATATAAATATCCAGCACCGCTTTTACCCGTGCGAGGTATTCGCGGTTGGTCGCTTTTCGGGAAGCATTGACAACTTTTGGTGCGTTGTAGGCAACGGCATCCAGTCCCCTGGAGTTGGCAATAAAAAGTGCCCGGTGATTGTGCCATTTTTGGGAAATAATGGTAAAACGATCCTGACCAAAAATTTTCTCACAACGAATTACCGAATCCAGGGTTCGAAATCCGGCGTAGTCCAGCGTCAGTTTATCCTTCGGAACGCCCAGTTGGATGAGCGCCTGCTGCATTGCCTCCGGCTCGTTGTATTTTTTGGTCCCATTGTCCCCGCTGAGAATCAGATGTGCGACCTTCCCGGCGTGATAAAGCTCGGCGGCGGCCTGCATCCTGCTTTTAAAATACAGGTTAGAACGTCCATTAGCCAGGGAAGGTGAAGTGCCTAAAAGCAATCCTACTTTATTAACAGGTACGCCATCCGGCTGCTCATAAACCTGTAGATACGTCGATTGGATCACCCAAATATTGGCAAGTAACACCGATCCGGCAATCAAAGAAAAACCAAGCAGGAAAATCGCTGTCATTTTTTTTAGCATGTCTGTAAAATTTACAGCAATATACAAGGAAGTTGTTGAGTATAAAAATACCATTTAAATAAAAAAATCAAAAAAATTTGACTTCCCGAACAACAAATACAACCGTAAATCGGTTATATTTGGACACAGATCAAAAAAATCCACTTTCTCTGGAAAATTTTAATTTACATCATATAAATAAGCTGCTTATAAAATAGTTTACACTAAAAAAATTATCGCTTCAACGTAGTATTTCTCAAAGAGAATATTTAATAATTTTAAATGTGTATCCTATGAACGTGTCCAATATTGCAGTTACTATTTCTGATTCCCGTACTACTTCAAAAAAATTAATTCCGACGGTTAACCACCCAAAACCCCAGCCTCCGTAGACGGGTTGAGATGGTGCGTTGAATTGACACAATCCCCTAAACTGATCCCAAAAACTACCCCCCAAAAACTATTTTTTGGCAATTTGCCAGTCCCGGAAACTGATTTTTTTACCCAAACCGCTTTTAAGGTGCTTTGATTAAAATAGGTTTTACCTCCTATGTGACAAAGCAAACTGCAAGGGAGAAATAACGGCTCGCCCCCAAAACGATGCTGCTTATTTCTCCTTTCTTTTATGCTTTTCTTCCATCCGTTTTGTATAAATCTTATTTTTATTTTTCCTATCTTGGTCAAAAATTAAACACCTGGTGATTGAAGGTGTTTAGAGCTTGTCTAGACTTCCATTAATTGGCTGCAATCGGCAAATCTGAACAAGCTTTTAAAGTTTATATATCAAAAATATAGAATTGAATAATTCGCAGGAAAATTTAGGACGGGTCTTATTATCAGCAATTCTGGTACTCATCGGAATTGTCGTTTCGTGGATTTTATTAAAAGTACATCCGCTGGGATTCATGGTCATTCTGATGGGAGCATTGGTCCTGGGTAGTATTTATTATTTTTTAAAAAGCAGACAGGACCGAAAAGAAGCAGATCGCTACGCCCAAACCACCGAAGGACGGGTCGCCCAAAGATTAGAAAATTGCAGAAAAGAACTGGCGGTTCACCAGCGGGAAATCACCGAAATCAAACAAGATATTTTTGAATTGCAACAATCGCTGAAATCAAAAAATCTCAACGACGATACACGAAGAGAAAGTGACCGGCTACTCAGGGATTTTAAGACAGAACTGAATCTCCGGAAGTCCAAAGTCGAATTTTATGAGACCTGTCAGCAAAAATTATCTACCCTGCTGGACAACCAAAAAATGACCAGTCAACTGGCAAATAAACGAAAAAAATTAAATCAATTACGGGAACGCAATTACGAAGATTTGGCGCAGATGGAAGGAATGAAAAGCGAGATGGAGGATGACCAGTTTTACCTTGATTCGATTGACCGGCTGAGCTTGAGAATACTGGAAAGCGATTCGGTAAATTCAGCGGAAACGCTTCAACTGGAACTGAGAGAAATTACCAAAGAACTGAAGCGTTTGTAACAAACCGTTTTTAATCATTGCATCAAAATGATTCAGAAAATCCCGTTCGGCGACTTACCGAACAGGATTTTTTTTATACAAAAGCGTAACAGCGCCCCTTACACCATATCCTCCGGTCCCCACTGAATCTCACCCAGCACTCCGTCATCAAACCAAAAATTTGACAAATAAGTATCAGACGTAAGTAATGTATGCTTTTTGTTTTTATCGTCCGCATGATTTTCCATCTCCAGATCAGTAATATCCATTTCTTCTAAAATAGCTTTGACCATTTTCAATTTTTTACCGATCAGAGATTGGTTATTCAGTTCATAAAAAGGGTCCGTTACAGAAATGGTATCCAGCTCCCATTCGAGTGGTTCCTGAAAACTCA
>CAKZUV010000213.1 GCA_937921555.1 uncultured Saprospiraceae bacterium | reverse complement strand
GCGCGCGGAAGTTCCCCTTCAGGGGTCAGGGGGCGCGATGGGAGGTGAGTTGTAGCTGTTTGTTTTTTTGCCCGGCTCCCCTTCTGACTTCCCGGGGGGAAGAACCACCTCCCGCTCCCATTTTTTGGGTAAATCCCGATTTGTTTTTGCCATTATTAGCCGATGGCTTTTGAGGGGATTCATAGCGGCAAAACTAGTCTTTTCACGAAACAGTTATCAAAGCAACCACCCGCGGGCGGAAGTTCCCCTTCAGGGGTCAGGGGGCGCGATGGCGGGTGAGTTGTAACAAAATAAAAAGAGCTGTCCGCAACGCGAACAGCTCTTTTTTCTTTTCATCTATCAAAAGACACTTTAAATCATCTATTTCATGATCTGCACCTTCTTCGTAATCAATCCTTCGCCCGTCTTAGCCCGGATAACATACATTCCGTTGGTAAACTGCGTACCCGTTACATCGATCTGTAGGCGATTATTATTGACAGCGGTGTTGTGAAATAATTTCTGTCCGGTGAGGGTAAACATCTCTACTTCACTCATCTCATCGTTGCCGTTCAGATGGAGATTGATACGGTCTACGGTTGGATTAGGGAAAGCAATAAGATCTTCTTCGTCCTGCGCCGTGGGCTCCTGAAAGGTAATTGCCAGCGTAGGATCGTATACCGTCAGGCCGACCATGTCTCCGTTGCTGTTCATGGTAGTAGGATTGGTGATGTTGGTGTTGACGTTGATTTCGTCTCCGGGACGAGCGCCATCAATTTCTTCAATAATAATAAAACTTAGCGTTCCCACTGTTCCGAACCCACTCGCTCCTCTTCCAATCGTCCTGGTCAACCCGGCATCCAGACGATTTTGAAAAGGATTGGCCATCAAGCCCACCGTAGGTGCATCGTAATGTAACCAACTAGATTCGTCAAAATTAATATTCATAGAACCAGGTTCTACGATCGCTGCGTTATAATTAACACTAAATGTCAAACCGTTTGCATCCAGCACCGGATTAGCTTCTGTTCCAAAGATGATATCAATGATCACCAAATCTCCGGGCTGTGGATCATCATTACGGGGTACAAACAATAATGGTTGTACGGTAGGTGCTGCGGTTGGTTTGGCAATGATGTTATTTTGTTTACCATAGGCAGCCGTGATCGCCGACGTATCCTCGGAGGTAATAACACCATCTCCATTAGCGTCTATATGCTTAAAATCAACACCGGTATCTCCGATGGTTCTTCCCCAGTCAGTAGCATGTTGACCGTACCATTCGGTAGAGCCGTTCTCTCTTGCGGGACCCGTTTCGCCAATACAATATCCCATCGATAATAAATCTGTTACATTAACTTGTCCGTCGTGATTCGCATCACCCGGCCAGACACAATCTGTGACACAGTAAGGATCTTCTGTACCCGGAGGAGGAGCAATTACCTCAATTTCCAGCCGTATCCGCTGACAACCAGCCTCCGTACAGAAACTTACATCCAGTAAATCTGCTAATATCTGATCAGCCGGAGGTGTATAAACTGCGAGATTATATCCATCAACTTCCTGACCATTAATTAAGCCGCCGTTATATGCTCCTGGGTAATAATTTACTTCACCACCACCAGCAGTATTTACCTGAGTAACACCGTTTCCAAGTTCAAACCACCAGTTCTGGGTTGGAATATTGTAATCAATGACAAGTGGGGTATTGACGGGCGTAGACAATTTGAATATAACTGCACCCGGCTCCTGGTCACTAACCGTTACATAAACAGACGTCTGTTCGCAAACGGAAGAGTTATTAATACAGGCTGTATACGTAAACTCGTCCAGCCCTTCAAATTCGGCTTCTGGTTGATAATAAACAGTTCCTTCCACCACTTCGATTGTTCCATTGGAGGGATCGGAATAACTGGAGATAGTCAGATCATCAGCCAGATCGTTTTCAAACACATTGAATTCGATACTCTCATTGATGCCGGTAAATTTATAATCTGCTTTCAGTAAGTTATTTTGTGCTGGTGCATCCAGTACCGTTACTTTATAAGGCCGGATCGCCGGAATACCACCGCTGAGATAGATGCTGGTAAAATTATCAGTACCGGTAAATTCGGGGTTCGGATGGTAAACCATAATTCCTGCCGGATCGGAGGAAATTAGCGTTCCATTGGATGGATTACGTTGGGTAAAATATCCACCAGACGTCGGGACAAGAATATTGACTGAGCTGTTTTTCTTTACAAAAACTTCGGTGGTATCAGTTGTAGGAAATCCTTCTTCTACAAATATATTTACCGTAGCTACATCACAAACCTCATTTTCATTACAGATGGTGTAGTGTAACCTGGCCACACCAATAAATCCGTGATCAGGCGTAAAACTTATCTGCTGTGTCGAATCTACGGTGACGGTCCCATTATTGACCATCGGGATGCTGGTAATCATTCTGGTTCCGGTACTGGATTCGTCATTATCCAAAACGTCAAAAGTACCTATATTGCTTGCACGCATCGAAAAATAATCATCTCTGGCAATCACCTTGCTTTCCACCACTTCAAATTCGCGGTAAGCATAATTTAAAGTATTAAAACCAGTGGAAAAAGTGTAATGTGTCTGGTCGGTCCCCAGAAATCCACTATTTGGCGTATACCGGAAAACATATTGTAATTGTCCGTTGATCGTGGTATGATAGGCCACTTCTGTGATTCCGTTGGCAGCGGGTGCCGGAGGGTTGGGTGCTACGGTCGAAAAGAAGTACTCTTCGTACACTTCGTCCTCCAGTATTTCGTACTTTTGGTAACCCTGTGACCAACCGATCAAAGGTACCAGAACCACGAGGAAAACGACAATTCGCTTAATTGTAGGGTAAAATATATTCATGTCAATTAGGATTTAAAACTCGGTTATGCTACAATATTGCACGTAAAAACAGGTTGTAACAAGTACAAAAACCTGGGTTTGTGAATAAAATTTTCAACTTTATTCGTAATATTGCAGTCATAAACACCTGAAAACCAATTAAAATTGATCATTCAGATTGGTAAATTGTGAAAAATATCTGTGTGGTTTACGCTATTTACCGTGATAAATATAACACAATATTCTGGATTTATATAATATAACAACGCTATTTTTATAAAAAATTGAGGTTTTATTTTACCCCGGATAAACCCATTGATTCTGTAGAAAAAATATGCAAAACAATAAGGTATTTTCCATTCTGCAAAAGTTTGATAAATATGAGCAAAACCGATTACGGAAATTTGTTCAATCGCCCTATTTTAACCGGAATGAACGGTTAGAAAAGTTGCTGGAGTTGCTTTTGAAAGATGTAAATGCTGAAAATTCGGCGATATCAGTAATTCGTGAAAAAATTTGGGGCAAAATCGGGCATCAGGGAACATTCGATGACGTTAAATTAAGGAAGGATTTTTCGGATTTGTTGAGATTAACAGAAAAGTTCATTGCGCAAGAACATTTCGAAAAAAATAAGCTCTACGAAGCTGAATTTTTATTAGCAGGTATCAACGAAAAAAAAATTAATAAATTAGAATCGGGTACGATAAAGTCCGCGGCTCGTCTACTGAATCGGTTTCCGTTAAAGTCTTCAGATTTCTATTATCATAAATTTGCTTTGGAGAAACAAGTCTTTTTATTAAACCAAGACATCCAAGCAAAAAGCGAAAAAAAGAATATAGAAACGGTATCAAAAAATCTTGACATTTTTTATATTAGTGAAAAACTAAGATACTATTGTTATATTTTAGGAAGCAAACGAATAGCTGTTCACGATTATGATTTACAAATGATGAAACAGGTTATTCATCAAGTAGAGAATTTCAGCTACAGTACAATACCAGTTATCGCAGTTTATTACCAATATTACCTAACACTATCAGATGGAGAAAACGAAGCACATTATTTTAAACTAAAAGAATTACTAGATAAATATGCCTTGGATTTTCCTAAGGTAGAAGCATTTAATTTGTATTCCTCTACTCTTAATTACTGTGTAAGAAAAATAAACTCTGGAATAGGAAATTTTCTCCAGGAATATCTCGACGTAATTATAGCTTTTTTAGAAAAAGAGATTATTTTTTTGGATGACTTCTTAGCTACAGAAGTATTTAACAATATCGTAGTAAGTGCCTTACGATTAGAAAAATTTTCATGGGCGGAAGAGTTTATTCTCAAGTACATTAAAAGAATAAATCCTAAATATCAAGAGAATGTTACTACTTTTAATATGGCAAGACTACACTGGTATCAAAAAAATCATTCAAAGGTTATTGAATTGTTGAGAGAGGTAGAATATGATCACTTAGGATACAATCTAAAATCCAAAACAATGCTCCTAACAACTTATTACGATACGGACGAAATTGAACCTCTATACTCTCTTCTTGAATCATTCCGAACATTCTTAAACCGCCATAAAGAGATACCTCAACATCGAAAAAGCTTATATATCAACCTCATCCGCTTCACCAAAAAAATGGTAAACACCGCCCCCAACGACAAAAAAGCCATCGAAAAACTCAAAAAAGAACTCGAAGAAACAAAATCCCTCGCCAACAAAGACTGGCTCCTCGAAAAACTCGCAGAACTATAACCATGCCCCACCCCGCCATCCTCCTCGACCTCCAATACCTCCCCTGCCTGCAATACTGGAGCAAGCTAACCACCTACCCCACCATCTACCTGGAGCAGCACGAAAATTTCGTCAAATCTTCCTACCGCAACCGCTGCCATATCGCCGGCGTCAACGGTCCGCTCCGTCTTTCCATTCCCCTCGTCAAAGGGAAAAACGAACAACAAAATATCCGTCAGGTTATCCTTTCCGAGCAGGACCACTGGCGTTCCCGGCACTGGCACAGTATCCGCTCCGCTTACGGCAATGCTCCCTACTGGGATTACTACGCCGACCAGCTGGAACCCCATTTTAAAACCAAAACTACTACCCTATTTGAATTTAATTATCAACTTTTCCAGACAATCTATCAGCTGCTCGGTCTAACCACCGAAGTAAAACACACCGAGTCCTACCAGCCGGTCCCTCCTGCCGAAATCCTCGACTTCCGCGCGGGTATCCACCCCAAACCCCACCGCGCCAAAGCCGACCCTCATTTTACTTCCATTCCCTACCCACAGGTTTTTAGTGAAAAAAATGGGTTTCTCCCCAACCTGAGTATTCTCGATATCCTGTTTTGCACCGGACCGGAAGCCCCGCTATTGCTGGAACAAATGGTCGTGTTTCCCTAACCAGTCCAGTTTCCGTCAATATAGCCCCTCTATCCCCTGAACCACAAATTCAACACCTCAACGAGCGAAGCGACTCAACACACGCAGCGCACACCCCCTAACCAATTGACTTTACCCAAAAGATTCTTTAACTTTGAAAACAAACAGGATTACTTTTTTAATCCGTTTTTCTTAAAATATTGACACTTAATTGCTTACCTGCACTCAGCACACCTATTACTTTAAAGTATTTCTACTTATTTGTTGACAAATTCTTTGGTTTTCGGCTGGAATTAGGATACCTTTCCAACGAATTAGTAAGGGGATCTTGTTAATTCTTTAACTTTTATGGAATCGTGTCAACCTTTTTGGTCGTCCCGCTTTTCTATTATTACTATATTTTTTCACTGAAACACAAACAAACATAGAAGATGAAAGCCTTCAAACTCCTTTTGTTCCTGCTCGTAATTCTGGGAACGAATTCCATTAACGGACAGACCAAATACTATTTGGGTTACGACGCCAATTGTATGGATCGCTACGAGTATCACTACACCAGCAATCCCACCGGAAATGCGCACGTAGCTTACCATATCATCATGAATGACCGCGAAAAGGTCATCCTCGAAGTAGGGATTGAAAGCCGTATCAACCAGGCACGTCCCAGCAATGTAAAATCCTGCGCCGACTTTTCGATCAACGAAAGAATGGTTCGTAAAATCAACAACGGAGAGGTGCAGCTCTTTATCGTTAAAAAAAGTGGTTCGGGTTACAATGTATCCGAGGTAGGTTTATCCGCTTATTCTCAGATTTCACCCGCTTCTATCAGCTTTTCGGCGATGGATGGTCGTTATTCCTACAATTACGCCCAACCTGCCGACGGGACCAACCTCGCTACGGCAAGCTCTAATTCCAGCGTATTTTTCGAAGGTCTCGTTTCGCACGACTGTCCTAAAAAATATCAGTTTAATAAATCGCTGAAAGGTGGTGGTGAAAATTTCGTTTCCTCTACCATCATTCCTGAAATCGGAGTGATAGAAGAAAAAAGAGGATTCAACGCTACGGATGCCGAAAATAAAGTGCTGAAACTGACTTCTATTAACGGGATGTCAATTAACAGCTACCTGAGTGCTTTTTGCCGCAACGTAGATATGGATTTTTATAGTGGTAAATTTTATCACCTGGACAATGCGGATGTAACCACGACTTCCGACAATGATTACGCTAAATACGATAATAACAATACCACGGTAGTAACTACCACTCCAAGCTCCGGAACCGTTTATACTACGCCTAGTACCGGAACTTATACCACGTCTCAGCCAAGCTACACAACGTCTGATTGTCAGGTTTACAAAGATGTAGACCGTGGCCTTTACGTCATGTTTGGTTCCGGTGAAGTAGCCAACCTGACTTGTGGTGGAAATACTTATCGCAATGGTCAGCTAATTGGTGGCCCGGTTTCCAGTACGGTTACCAGTCGTCCGACTTATCAGCCGCCTTCCACCATTGTTACGACGACACCTTCACAGCCTGCGTATACTCCACCGGCTTACACGCCACCAGCACCATCGTACACACCGCCGGCTACTACACCTGTAAAGCAAAGCGATGTATGCAGCGAAACTTCTACTTACGGATACCACGTCGTACAACGATACGAAACGCTCTACGGAATCTCCAAACAATACGGTCTGACGGTTAATCAACTAAGATTGTGGAACGGATTGTCCAGCAACCGGATTTATCCTTGTTCAAAATTACGAACCGTAAATCCCAAAGCTAACAGCAGTAACAGCGTGGTATTGTCCGAAAGAGCAGCAACGACACCAAACTATAACTACAACAGCACCACGGGTATTCACACCGTTAGCAAAAATGAAACGCTATATGGTATTGCCACCCGCTACGGATATACCGTTGATCGCTTACGTTCTCTGAACGGCCTGGGCGACGGCGACCGGATTTACATCGGCCAACAATTGCGGATCATGGCTTGTGATTGTCCTGCGCCCGGCGAGCAAGCGGCGATGGTTCCCGCTACCGACCAGATTGCTTCTTACGTCCCCGCCGGAGATACCAGGGTAGTTGCCTACGATAATGTACCTCAGGAATACAACAATGCCGGTATTACGCAGGATCGCCTGGTAGCCAAAGGCAACGAAGAAAACGTAGCCTACACCAACGGTGCCAAGCGTCGTTTCCACGTAGTAAAAGAGGATGATACCATTTTTTATATTTCCAAAAAGTATGGAATCACCATTGAACAACTACGTAAATTAAACGATTTGGAAAAGGACGAAGTAATTGTTCCGTTCCAGCGTATCTATTTAGATTAGCATCCGTAAATGATAGCTAAAGTTTAGGCTGTTATTTCATGATGGAAATTCTAAATTCCACCAAAAGAGGTGAAGCGGCCATCCGCTTCACCTTTTTTGTTATTTTTGCACCTGCCAAACAACTCACAATCAATGAAGTTGTTTAAGAATTCGAAAAGAAACTGAGGCATGAAGATTTTTTTGTCAATCGACCCTCTTTTTGGAGTGCGTAGCCGGGCTACGGACGACGAAAAAGGGGAAGAGTGACAGAAAAAGATCATGACGCAGGCGTTTTTAGAGTTTTTAAACAACTTCAAACACTAACTTCAATATATATGTTCCTCTTAATTGTTTTCTTCTCCATATCTATCATATTTTCTTTCCTTTGTTCCATCTGGGAAGCAGCACTCCTCAGTATTCCTCCCTCTTACGTAGAACAAAAGCGACAGGAAGGAGGTGCGATTGGTCTCAAACTAAAAGAATTTAAAGATAATATCGACCGGCCTTTAGCGGCTATTCTTACCCTGAATACCATTGCTCATACGGCGGGTGCCATCGGTGTCGGTTCTTCGGCTACTAAAATCTGGCCCAATAACGAAATTGTCACTGGTGTGGTCGTTCCGGTTTTGATGACCCTGGCGATTTTGATTCTTTCTGAATTAATTCCTAAAACATTAGGCGCCAATTCCTGGAAAAGCTTAACGCCCTTTACCGTTCGCTCTCTGGATATTATTATCAAAGCACTTTTTCCATTGGTCTGGCTGGGACAGTGGATTACCAAATTGCTGAAAAAGGATAAAAATAAAAGTGTACTGAGCCGTGCCGATTTTCAGGCGATGACGGACCTGGGACACCGCGAGGGCGTTTTTGATAAAAGTGAATCAAAAATTATCCGGAATCTCTTACGCTTTAATTCTATTGTTGTAAAAAATATCATGACGCCCCGAACGGTTATGGTGGCCGCAGAAGAGTCTATGACCATCCGTGATTTTTACCAGGAATACAAACCATTACGGTTTTCCAGAGTACCGATTTATAAAGATGCCAAAGACAACGTTACAGGATTTGTTTTACGCAGTGAATTACTCACTAAATTGGTCAACGACGAAGACAGTTTGTTACTAAAAGATTTGATGCGTCCGTTAATGATTACCAACGAAACGATGGCCGTTCCGGATCTTTTTAATCAAATGATCGAAAAACGCGAACACATCGCCCTAGTCGTCGGAGAATTCGGTGGCGTCAACGGGATCGTATCCATGGAAGATTTAATCGAAACATTACTCGGCCTGGAGATTATCGATGAAATGGATAATGCTGATGATATGCAAATGCTGGCCCGTAAAAATTGGGAAAAAAGAGCCAAAGAACTGGGAATTATCCGTCCGGAAGGAAAAACAGAATAAAGTGCTTGTATCGTTAAGTACACGGTGATTCAGTCCATCAGTATAGAAATAAATATTCCAAAATTCAGTCTGCGCACTGTCACGGGTACGGTCATACACCGAATTCCAAACGACATATCTGATAATTTGAACTCAACGAAACAGGATGACGGTAGATGCCGTACAGTGGATGGGCATTAGTTTCTGAACTCCTGAGAAATCAGGTTTATCGGTTCCACACTTTAACATTTCATAACACCTAATAAATTCACCTTCGCTGATGGAAAACCCAATTGAGGATAAAAATCAAACCGAGCACATCGAACAAATCGAACAAGTCGAAAAATTAGTGGCGACGCCCGAACCGACCACCCAGGAACTGGAAGTAGAAGTACCACTCAGCGTTGCCGACGGAACCGACCGATATCCGGATGTTTACCAGGAACATACACCCGATAAAATAGTTAAAGCGACCAGAAAAAGTAATCGGTTTACTTTTGTTTGTGAAAATGCCGTTACCCTGAAAATTAATGTGCTGGAATCCGGTTTATTTCAACTTACCTATAGTCACGACGGCTTTTTTCATCCGGAGTTTTCTTACGCGCTCGATCCGGAATTTAAAGCCGCAGCAATCAATCCCGCTTTTTTTGAGCAGGCAGATCATTATATGATTCGTACCAAAAAAATGATTTGTCTCGTAAAAAAAGAAAACATGGCCATCAGATTTACCGATCTGGAAGGCCGGATAATCAACGAAGATGCGGATGGTTTCTACACTAAAACCACCATTTTGAAAGGTGTTGACCGAATTAAAATTTCAAAAAAAGCGATAACAGATGAACGATTTTTAGGTTTTGGTGATAAAACAAAACCCAACAATCTCCGGGGACACTTTTTCGTCAACTGGAACTCTGACGCTTTTTCTTACGATCAGGACACCGATCCACTCTACCGGACTATTCCTTTTTACTATGGACTCCACGAGCAGGGTGCCTACGGTATTTTTTTCGATAACACCTACAAAACGCATTTCGATTTTGATTCGAAAAAAGATGATACCGTTTCGATTACCGCAGAGGGTGGTGAAGCCAATTATTATTTCATCTACGATACCACGCCCACCGAGATTGCCAAAACCTACACACGACTGACCGGAACTCCCGAACTGGCGCCCATCTGGGGTCTGGGCTTTCATCAGTGCCGGTGGTCCTATTACCCGGAAAAAAGGGTGCGTGACCTAGCAAATAATTTCCGGAATAAAAAAATACCCTGTGATGCGATTTATCTCGACATCGACTACATGGATCAATACCGGGTTTTTACCTGGAATTACGACTATTTTCCAAACCCGGAAAAACTCTTGAATGACTTACAGGAAGATGGTTTTCAAACCGTCGTCATGATTGATCCGGGTATCCGCGTAGATCCTAACAACGATATTTATCAGGATGGACTCGAAAAAGATATGTATTGTCGTATGCCCGATGGCCGTCTGATGACGGGTCCGGTCTGGCCTCCGGTTTGTGCTTTTCCGGATTATACCAACCCAAAAGTTCGCGAATGGTGGGGCCCGCTCTACCACGATCTTTACGTAAATACGGGAGTCGCTGGTTTCTGGAATGACATGAACGAACCGGCAGTTTTCAAAATAAATGCCAAGACCTTCCCCGGCAATGTAATGCACGATTACGAAGGTCAGTTAACCGATCATAACAAAGCGCACAACATTTACGGAATGCAAATGGCGCGGGCTACTTATCAGGGATTGAAAGATTTAAAACCGGAAAAAAGACCGCTCGTAATTACCCGGGCAACCTATAGTGGCGGACAACGATTTTCCTCGGTCTGGACGGGTGACAACCGGTCCAGCTGGAATCATCTTCGCCTGGCCAACGTACAGTGCCAGCGCCTGAGTATCAGTGGTTTTTCTTACGTGGGTACCGACATTGGAGGTTTCCACGGTGATCCGGACGGAGAGTTGATGACCCGTTGGTTACAGCTTGGAATTTTTCATCCGTTGTACCGGATTCATTCGATGGGGAGCAACGTAGACGGAGCGGCCATCATCAGTGGATATGTCATAAAAGAGGAAGAACAGCTTTGGCAGGAACCGTGGACCTACGGCGAAGAATTCACCGTGCACACGCGCAAAGCAATTGAAACGCGTTACCAATTACTGGGATATTTATATACCGCCTTCCGGCAATACTGTGAGGATGGAACGCCATTGTTGCGTCCGCTTTCTTTCGATTATCCGGAAACCAAAGACGCCGACCGACCGGAATTTATCTGGGGACAGGACTTGCTGGTCAGTCCGGTTATGGAAGCGAATATCCGTACACATTTGGTGCAACTACCCGCCGGGGACTGGTACGACTTATTTAGTGGTGAAAGACATTCCGGAAACAGATTGATCCAAATTGATGTAGATCACAGCTCTATTCCCGTTTACGCAAAGCCGGGTTCTGTCATTCCGTTCTATCCGGTACGTCAGCATACGGGTGAAAAAATAACCGAAGAGGTCACACTGAAAGTTTTCTATACGGATGGAAAATACCAGTCCAGTCTTTACGAAGATCAGGGCGAAGGATATGCTTATAAGAACGAGATTTATGCTGATAAAACATTTCAGGTAGAAAACACAAAAGATAGTTTTGCCATCAGTCAGGATATTCAGGGAATTTTTAGCGTCGATTACAAAAATTATACGCTGGAAATTTACGGCTGTCCATTCCGGGTAGATCACATAAATGTAGACGGTGCGACAACCGATTTCCAAATTGTTGAACTGGACAAAAGCCAGATCATTAAACTAAAGGTTAGCGAAGAATTTGGGGAGATTGAAATAATCAAAATGCAGTAAAAATTTCCTATTTTTGGTTTTCAAAATAAAAATATGCTGACAGCCAAAAATATAAAAAAGTCCTACGGCGACTTAACGGTGTTGAAAGGAGTGGATGTTTCCATTGAGCAAGGAGAGATTGTTTCCTTTGTCGGAAAATCAGGTGCGGGTAAAACAACGCTGCTACACATTCTGGGTACACTCGACAAACCTGATTCGGGTGAATTACAAATCCGGGACACGGAAGTCTTCAAACTCAACGAAAAGAAAATTGCGTCTTTCCGGAATTTGAACGTAGGTTTTATTTTTCAATTTCATCATCTGCTCCCCGAGTTTACCGCACTCGAAAATGTTTGTATCCCCGCTTTTATCAATAATAAATCAGAAGCAGAAAGTCAGGCCAGGGCCAAAGAATTACTGTCTTATCTTGGTCTGTCAAAACGACTGAAGCATAAACCAACCCAACTATCCGGCGGAGAACAGCAACGGGTCGCCGTTGCCCGTGCCTTGATGAACGAACCGGCCATTGTTTTTGCCGACGAGCCGAGTGGCAACCTCGATTCCAGCACTTCAAAAGAATTACACCAATTGATTTTTCAGCTTAGAAAAGACTTCAACCAGACCTTCGTCATTGTCACCCACAACGAAGAACTCGCAGATATGAGTGACCGGAAATTAGTCATGACGGACGGATTGCTGGATAGCCAGTAATCGTATACTAATCGTGAGATATTTACGGAAGTTTATCTCATTTTACCGTTGCACTTCACTTCCGTTATCGTCCCATCATTTCAAAATACTTCACTTTATGGAAAAAGATCAGAATCCATTATTAAAAAATAAAGATACACATAAGCCTACTCAGTTTGGTGACGTGATGCGCAGTTTTGGTGATTTTTTTTACAACCTGATTGATTTACGGGCCGGACTTGACCGGGAAGGAACCATCGTCAATATTAAGAATAATAAAAAAATGGCCGGCGCGAATGTCTGGTTGCTGATGTGTTCTATCATGATTGCGTCGCTGGGACTGGATTTAAATTCTCCGGCGGTGATTATCGGAGCGATGCTTATTTCTCCGCTGATGTCGCCGATTCTGGGCGTCGGACTAGCGGTAGGAATCAACGACAACGATGCGCTATTACTGGCCTTGAAACATTTTGGAATAGCCATTGTCATCGCTCTGGTAACCAGTACACTCTATTTTTGGCTGACTCCTTTCGGGACGGAGACCGCAGAAATCCGGGCCAGAACGGCCCCTACCCTTTTGGATGTAATGGTCGCTTTTTTTGGCGGCGTAGCGGGAATTATTTCAGGTAGCCGAAAAGATAAATCCAACGCTATTCCGGGCGTAGCTATTGCTACTGCCCTCATGCCTCCGCTCTGTGTGACGGGTTACGGACTCGCTAACAGCAACTGGACCTTTATGCTCAACTCGTTTTATCTGTTCTTTTTGAATGCCACTTTTGTAGCACTGGCAACTTATCTGATTGTCCGGTTTTTAAAATTTCCACTAAAAACTTACGTGAACCCAAAAGAAGAAACGAGAACGCGGATTGTGCTGGGTATATTTGCGCTGTTAATGATTATTCCAAGCGGACGTATTTTATTTGCCGTACTACACAAGGCAAATCAACAAAAAATTATCAATACTTATTTACAAAAAAACTTTAAAGATGCGTTTTATAAAATCGATCCCGTTGTAGGAACGGATTCTACGGATATAAAAATTATTGCCGGCAGATATTATGACGTTGCATCTATTGACAGCTTCCGGACGGCATTGGAGTCCAGAGGGGCACATCAATTTAACCTCAATTTCCTGCAGGACGATAAATCAAGAGCTGAAATTGAACTTTTGAAATCGGGTCGCAGTGAGTATTCCAGAGCAGTGATTGATAATAAAAAAACACAAATTAGTCAGAGGCAAATGATCGATCAGATGCAAAATAGAATTGATAGTCTGACGGATGAAACAACTACCCTTTTACAAATAAAAAAAGAAGTTGGCGTCCTGTTTCCATCGTTGGCCAATTATAGTATTTCAAAGGATATGGCTATCGTTAATCTTCGGGATACAACGATGGATAACACCCCGGTTTTGCTGATCAAATGGCGGGAAGATGCTAATTTATCTGCACGTCAGAAAACGGCAGAGGCCGAAAAATTCAGTGCTTACATGAAAGTAAGATTGGTTGTTAAAACCTTAAAACTGATGGAAATCAAATAAAAAAACGGTCCTGATTTTAACCAGGACCGTTTTTGTAAATAAAACTGTTTTTCTTATTTATTCATTATCGCAACAGCGTAATATCACCACTGTACATTTCACTGTGCCCGTCAATAAAGTCTACTTCAATGATGTAGATATAAACGCCGCTTTGCACTTCCCGGCTACGGAAAGTTCCGTCCCAGCTTCCACGGCCTGGCGTATCTGACAGCAGATAATTCCGGTCTGAGAAGATTATTTCACCCCATCGGTTATAAATTTCTAACCTTCGTACCCTTGCTACATCCTGACCACCACTAATCATCCATCTTTCATTTCCGTTGGTAGAGTTAGGATTAAAGGCGTTCGGAATATAAACAGCCCTTGGCTTGGTTACCTGTACCAATACTTCGTCCGTAGCAGTACAACCAAATTCGTCTGTTACCGAAATGGAATAAGCAGTCGTATTAAATGGTCGATCTACCAGAAGCGTCCCGTCCAGCGTATCACTAGCACCACCAGACCATACAAAATTACTGTCCAGCGCGATTCTTGTTTGCGGACTTAATGTGATAGAATCTCCTAATGAAATATTAATCACCGGATCGTCGGAAATACTAACCGTTAATTCCTCTACCTGATCTACGACTACCTCCGTGTCATTGGTACAACCATTGGCATCTTCAACTGCCAGGCTATAAGTTCCTGATCCAAGATTACCGAAAAATTGTGCGGTGGTAAAATCCCCATTATTCAAAGAGTACCGGTAAGGCAATCGTCCGCCTTCAACTCCGTTGATAATAACCACTCCGTTATTTTCACCGAAACAATCAGGCTCATCTGTTTCTACATCCACCACAATGGGTGCGGGTCCGTCCAGGAGGAAATTATTCTCGCCGGTACAACCTTCCTGATCCGTTACGATCACATTATAACTACCCTGACCAATTTCAGAGATGGTAGGACCATTTGTTCCATCCGTCCAGGCGTATGCGTATCCACCGTTACCACCTGTTGCACTCACCGTGATAAATCCATCTTCGGATTCGCTACAGGAAGTATTAAATCCACTGAAATCAGAAACATCATTTAAGTTAACAGCTATCGGTGCCGGCGCTTCAATGGTTACATCAATGGTACCATTACAACCATTCTGATCGGACACAATAAGGGTATAATTTCCGGGGGCCAGGTCTTCCAGAATTGGTTCCGTCGATCCATTATCCCAGTCGTACGTGTAATCTCCGGTACCACCGTTCACGTTGATCTGAATTCCACCGTCAGAAGTATTGCTACAACTTGCCGGCGAAGCATCTGCTATTATTTCAATGGCATCAGGTTCTTCGATGGTCACACTTTCCGTGGCGGTACATCCGTTGTCATCCGTCACGATTACTTCGTAAAGACCAGCTGGCAGACTATTCGGATTCTGAACATTTCCGGCACCGTTGGTCCACTGGTATTCGTAAGCTCC
This sequence comes from uncultured Saprospiraceae bacterium, assembly GCA_937921555.1. Taxonomy (GTDB): domain Bacteria; phylum Bacteroidota; class Bacteroidia; order Chitinophagales; family Saprospiraceae; genus JALZUU01. The sequence continues at coordinate 426 of CAKZUV010000213.1, read as the reverse complement.
CGTACCACCCTGAACGGTCAGTTCGATCGACCCGTCTGCACTACCATTACAAAGTGTGCTGGACTGCGGATCTACCACGAATGCTTCCAGTAACACTGGTTCAGCGATGGTAATGTTAACCGGGAAAGTACATCCTGCTTCGTCCTCTGCGATAATTTCATAAACTCCAGGAGGCAGGTTATCAGCAGAAGTTCCTTCAATGGTTGAATTAGCCCAGGTAATGGTAACATCACCGGTGCCACCATTTACCATCAGATCAATCGTACCATCACTCGCACCGTTACAGGTTATATCCGTAGACGCAAATTCTATTTGCGGAGCATTCGGACTGGTAACGGCAATATTAAATGGATCCGCTACACAGTTATTTCCATCCGTAACTGTTACATTGTATTGTCCGGCGGGCAAACTACCAGGATCTTCGAC
>CAKZUV010000212.1 GCA_937921555.1 uncultured Saprospiraceae bacterium | reverse complement strand
TTCGTAAACCGACATATCGGTACTAATAACGAAGATGAAAAGGCGATGCTAAAAGCCATCAAAGTTGACTCTTTGGACCAGCTCATCGATCAGACCATCCCGTCTGATATTCGTAGTAAAAAAGGATTTACCGTTATTCCGGAGGCAATGACCGAATTTTCTTTTCTTAACGAACTGCAACAAACGGCTGCCAAAAACAAGGTATTCCGTTCTTATATCGGACAAGGGTACCATCAGACAATCACTCCTTCCGTATTGTCCCGCAATATTTTTCAGAATCCGGGATGGTACACACAGTACACCCCCTATCAGGCCGAGATTGCCCAGGGACGTCTGGAAGCACTGCTGAATTTTCAGACCATGGTCAGTGATCTCACCGGACTGCCCATCGCCAATGCTTCCCTGCTCGACGAAGGAACTGCCGCCGCCGAAGCAATGGCCATGTTTTTTGCGCAACGCAATAAAAGAAGTAAGGAAAATGAATTTAATGAGTTTTTTGTTTCTGATAAAACCCTCACGACTACCCTTGACATTATCCATACCCGCGCCCAACCACTGGGAATTAAGGTAACCGTAGGGGATGCCCAAAAATTTAAAATGACCGATCAGACCTTCGCCGTATTATTGCAATATCCGGGCGAAGACGGAAGTGTAGAGGATTACAGCAAACTGGTTAAGCAAGTACAGGATAAAGATGGTTTTATCATCGCCGCTGCGGATATTCTGAGTCTGGCACTGTTAACGCCTCCAGGCGAATGGGGCGCTGATGCGGTCGTCGGAAATACCCAGCGAATGGGTGTACCGATGGGCTACGGCGGACCACACGCGGCTTTCTTTGCTACCCGTGAAAATTTTAAAAGAGTGATACCCGGAAGAATTATCGGGGTCTCCATCGACGCCCACGGAAACCCGGCGCTGCGGATGGCGCTGCAAACCCGCGAGCAACACATTCGCCGTGAAAAAGCTACTTCCAATATTTGTACGGCGCAGGCATTGCTGGCGATTATGGCCAGTATGTACGCGGTTTATCATGGTCCGAAAGGGGTACACGCGATTGCGCTGCGTACCCACCAATACACGCAGGTACTGAACAAGCAACTCACTAAAATGGGTTTGACACAAACGAACAAACACTTTTTTGACACTTTGTGTATTACAACTACTAAAGCACAGCAGCAAAAAGTTAAAAAGGCGGCCTTAAAAGCGAAGATCAATTTATATTATACCAAAAATTCGGTTCGGGTCAGTTTGGATGAAACAGTCAGCGATCAGGATTTGAACGATTTGGTTAATATTTTCCAGACGATCAGTAAGGCCAAACCTGCGACTAAATGGAGTATTTCAAAAACACTGAGTTTACCAAACAAACTAAAAAGACAATCAGCATTTTTAACACACCCGGTATTTAACAGTTACCACACGGAAACTAAAATGATGCGTTATATCAAGCGTCTGGAAAACCGGGATCTGTCATTGACCCACTCAATGATTCCGCTCGGATCGTGTACGATGAAGCTGAACGCCGCCACACAGTTGATTCCGGTCAGTTGGCCCGCTTTCGCAAATATTCATCCGTTTGCGCCACTGAATCAGACCAAAGGATACCAGCAAATTTTCGAAGAGCTGGAAGCATATCTTTGCGAAGCAACGGGCTTTACCGCTTGTTCGCTCCAGCCCAATAGCGGTGCGCAGGGAGAATATACCGGACTGATGACGATTCGTGCCTACCACCACGGACGCAAAGAAGCACACCGGAATATCGCCCTTATTCCTTCTTCTGCCCACGGAACCAATCCGGCCAGTGCGGTAATGGCAGGGATGAAAGTGGTCGTAGTGAATTGTGACGACGAGGGCAATATTGTCGTAGCCGACCTGAAAGAAAAAGCGGAACTGCACAAAGACAATCTGGCAGCACTGATGGTAACGTATCCTTCGACCCACGGTGTTTTTGAAACGGCAATTAAAGAAATTTGTGCCATTACCCATAAAAATGGCGGACTGGTTTATATGGACGGTGCGAATATGAACGCGCAGGTTGGACTGACCAGTCCCGGTGCGATTGACGCCGATGTCTGCCACCTGAATTTGCATAAAACGTTTAGTATTCCACATGGTGGTGGTGGTCCGGGCATGGGTCCGATTTGTGTAAATGATAAACTGGCTCCGTACTTACCGGGTCACCGACTGGTAAAAACGGGTGGTCAAAAAGCAACCACGGCGGTCTCTTCCGCGCCCTGGGGTAGTGCCAGTATTTTGCTGATTAGTTATGCGTATATCAAAATGCTTGGACGGCAGGGCGTACTTGATGCGACCCGATACGCGATACTGAACGCCAATTATATTAAGGCGGAATTAGAAAATGATTTTCCGGTTTTGTATACGGGGGAACACGACCGCGTGGCCCACGAGCTGATCCTGGATTTACGACAATTCAAGGCGTTACACATCAGTGCGGAGGATGTGGCCAAGCGATTGATTGACTACGGTTTTCACGCACCGACTTTGTCTTTCCCCGTAGCGGGAACGATCATGATCGAACCTACCGAAAGCGAAAGCAAGGACGAACTGGATCGTTTCTGCGATGCGATGAAAAGTATTCGAAAAGAGATCGACGAGATTGCGAGAGGTGAGGCGGCAGAAGATGTTAATGTGCTGGTCAATGCGCCACATACGCTCGGCGTGATTACCAGTGATGAGTGGACCTTGCCGTACTCCCGCGAAAAAGCCGCGTATCCACTCCCCTACTTACGGGATGGATTTAAATTCTGGCCACACATCGCGCGGGTAAACAATGCGCACGGTGACCGGACGTTGATTTGTACTTGTCCACCGATGGAAGATTATCAGGAAGCGTAAGTAGTTTGTTGCGTTTAAAATGTAAATTTTTAAAAATTAAAAAAGTCTTGTCAGTTGGCGAGGCTTTTTTTATTAAATTCACCGTAAATTAAAGGACGTGGAATAGACTTTATTCCAAAGTAATTTGGCATTAAGTCTAATAAATAACTGTCCGTTTTGACTTTTTAGTTTTCGATTTTCAGCGCTGGAAGTTGTTCATTTGCCCACGCTTCGAGCCACTCCCTTTCCAGGTCTTAAGGAGATCGGTTAAACTTGCCCAGTGCTTCGTTGATTTTTCCACTTTTTCCTGGAGAAAACTTTATTCTTTTTTAAAAAGTTCCCGGCTGGCAAAATAATCTGTTACTTCACCAACCGGGTATTTTGATAAGTGTTGTACCAGGCAAACCAAAAAATCCGGTGGTAGGGTAACCGGTTGAGCGTGGTACCATCGGATGCGGTCAGGGTCTCTTCCGTTATTTGCCAGATCATTCCATCCTTATCTCTGACGGTATTATCCTTTATTTTTTTAAACTTGTGATCACCTGATTCGAAGACCCGGTTGGCTCCCGACTTATCGGTCAGCACCACAAATTTTGTATCTCCAATCTGATCATGATAGACCCGGTGCCGTGCTAAAAACCGGGCAGAAATTGCCAGCGGATCTTCGGTATATTTTTCAGCTCTGACGATCAGCACCTCGTCCTTATTATCCAGACGATAGTCTAATTCCGGAACATTAAACATCAGTTCATCTGTCGAAAAATAATCCTGATAAGCGACTCCTTCCCCGTAATCACGATCATGTCCTGTATCAAGCGACAGAACGGTCGTCGAAGGATGTAATTTTTTCCATTCCCCCCAGGTTGTCGTCACCACCGAATAACTTTCCAGCACAATATCACTACCTGCCAGCGGACCGATGACCGGCTTACCTTCGATGGTATTCCATAAGGATTGAGTCGCTTTGTCATACATCACCTTATTAGAACGATACAGAAAACCACTGGTTCCCAGATTATATTTTTTTCCATTAAATTCCGAATCGTAAGCGATCACCGTTCCACACAAAGTACAATAAACTCCGGTAATCGATTTTCCACCAATCTCGTCTACAAACATTTCGTGCCAGGCAAGAATCCGTTTAGGATAGGCCCGGTGGTCACCATTAATTGAAATACCAAAAACCAGATCGCTGTCCGCTAAATATTCCGCTTCGTTTACTGCCAGCATTTTGGGGCCCCGCAGCGGCGGAATACCATCCTGCCTCACCCCACCCCATCGCACTTCGTCCAGCCGGATCAGACTGGTCTCGGTACGTCCTTTAAAATAACGCTCAAATTTTGGATCAATATTTTTATAGATTTCCGCCATCCAGTCTCCCTGATAGGGAAGCATTTTAGGTTCCTGGCTCCAGATCCATTCCAGCCATTTAAAAGTATCTCTTCCAAACCGCTTACCTGTTTTTTTCTCAATTAATTTTACAATAGGTTTGGTGTCAACCGCCCGGTCAGAGAAATAAATAACGTCCACCAGGATCGGAAGATAACCATCCTCCCAGGTCGCATCCAGTTGTTGCAGCGTAATTTCATTGGCTTGTCTGTTTCCCCGCAAAAGTGACAACATCGCATCGATGGTTGCCTCCGACTTTAAGGTTTCCAAGACCCTCTCTTCGTCTACCAAAGATGGTTCGTACTGACTATAAAGAAAAAATTGGGAAGCTATCAGTGCCGAAATCAGAAGATATTTGATTTTCTTTTTCATAGGTAAATGATTAGAATGCGCTTTGAAATATTTCTTAATTGCTACAACTCTCTAATCTTCTGAAAAGTTATTTCACTTTGTAAAAAAAGAACTGTTTTGTTTTTTATAAGACAAGTAAGGATTGCTTCTATTTGTAAAGCTAATCAGCTTTTGATTAGAATTGAACATTACGGTATTGATAAAATAACAAAGTTAAAATGAAAAAATGTTTCTATAGGAAATAATTCTATGTACCTTTGTGTAAAAAAATTATGATCGTAGTAACCGGCGCTCTTGGCTTTATTGGCAGTAATCTCATCGAAGAACTCAACCAACTTGGTTTGGGAAAAAAGATCGTCGCAGTGGATGATTTTTATAAAGAAGAAAAGGAAGTTAATCTTGCCGGCCAGTATATTCAGGAATGGATACACCGGGATATTTTTATCCAGATTTTTAAAGAGATGCCGTCGCAAATCGATTTTGTTTTTCACCTCGGAGCGCGTACCGATACCACCGAAAAAGATAAAAAAATATTTAAAAAACTGAATCTGGATTATTCGAAAGAGATCTGGAATATTTGTACACAACATCAGATTCCACTCATCTACGCCTCTAGTGCAGCGACTTACGGCAACGGCGATCAGGGCTATAAAGATCACCACGCTGGCATCAAAAAATTAAAACCACTCAACCCTTACGGACAGTCCAAACAGGATTTCGACGTCTGGGCTTTAAACCAAAAAAAGACTCCTCCTTTCTGGGCAGGCATGAAATTCTTTAACGTCTATGGTCCCCGCGAAACCATGAAAGGCCGGATGGCTTCCGTTATTTTTCACGCCGTACCACAGATCAGAAAAGACAGCTCGCTAAAACTTTTTAAATCTCATAAAAAAGAGATTGCCGACGGTCAGCAAAAACGGGATTTTATTTTTGTAAAAGATGTCATAGCGGTGCTGATGTATTTTTATAAAAAATCAAAAACGGCCAGCAGCGGTATCTATAATCTGGGGACAGGCAAAGCACGCAGCTTCGAAGATCTGGCAATCGCTACTTTCAAAGCCCTGGACGTAAAACCCAATATCGAATATATCGACATGCCCAAAGATCTGCGGAAAACGTACCAGTATTTCACCCAGGCAGAGATGAGTAAATTGAAAAAAGCGGGATATAAAAAAGCTTTTACCAGTCTGGAAGATGGCGTGAAGGAGTATGTTGGTTGGTTGAAGGGTTGAGGCGCTTTGCTTGTTGAGGCGCTTTGCTTGTTGAGTCGCTTTGCTTGTTGAGTCGCTTCGCTTGTTGAATCGCTTCGCTTGTTGAGTCATTTATTTGTTTATTCAACAAGATAAAAAATCGCAAAATCTCCCCTTGGGGTCGGGGTAAAATTTTGGGATTTTTTTATCGGTCATCCGTTGAAGCACTTCGCGCGTTTATTTGTTTATTCAACAAGATAAAAAATCGCAAAATCTCCCCTTGGGGTCGGGGTAAAATTTTGGGATTTTTTATCGGTACTCCGTTGAAGCACTTCGCGCGTTTATTTGTTTATTCAACAAGATAAAAAATCGCAAAATCTCCCCTTGGGGTCGGGGTAAAATTTTGGGATTTTTTATCGGTACTCCGTTGAAGCACTTCGCGCGTTTATTTGTTT
>CAKZUV010000211.1 GCA_937921555.1 uncultured Saprospiraceae bacterium | reverse complement strand
GAGCAGCTAACCGACGTGACCGCCCACGCCGAGATCATCGCTTTGACGGCCGCTGCTGCTCATCTGGGCAATAAGTATCTGGAGGACTGCACCCTGTACGTTACCCTCGAACCTTGTCCGATGTGCGCGGGTGCTCTGGCTTGGGCTCAGCTGGACCGGCTGGTATACGGTGCGAGCGACGATAGAAAAGGGTTTATGCAGTTTGGTAAGAAAATGCTGCATCCTAAAACGAAGGTAGAATTTGGGATAATGATGGAAGAATCAAAAGTATTGCTGACTAATTTTTTCCGGGATCGGAGAAGGATGGCATAAAAAAGCCCCGGCAAATAAGAATTTGCGGAGCTTTAAACGATCAATCAAAAGCGGGGGATTATCCGCCCATCTGATCATTTTTACTAGCAACATTTGGCTTGCTTTTTACTTCATCGAGTACTTTTCTGATTACCAGACTTTCCTCTTCTTCGCCCATTTTGATACTTATTCTGTAAATACCTTCATGCTCGTTTTCCAAATTAAAAAATAAGCTGTTAAGTCCCGGGCTGACGGATTGTTCTACCTCTTTGATCTTTTCTCCGCTCATGGAGCAAAGCTGATATTCGATCACGCCTGCTTCCGAAAAGTCGATGGCAATTTCAAACTGTTTAACCGTTTCTGGACTGCTCATGGACATGACCATAAATTTATTTTCCATCTTTTTGTTGACCAGGGCAATCTGAGAATAACTGGCAGTTCCGTCCTCATCAATCTGCTTGAGCCGGTAGTAAGCTTTTTGATCGTTGATCCCGATATCCATAAAATGGTAAGGCGTTTCTGCGTTGCTGAGTCCGGCAGCATCTACCCGGCCAATATCTTCGTAGCTGATTCCGTCCAAAGATCGCTGAATAATAAATCTTTCATTATTCAATTCCTGTGCAGTTGACCATTCCAGCATATTTCCGATTTGAAATTCTGCGCCTGAAAGTGGCAAGGCGTAGGTCACTTCCGCGTTTGAGTAAATGGATACAAAAACGAGCGAAAGCGTACAAAAAATGGATTTTAGTAATACCTTTGATGGCATAAAGTGTTTTCTCATCATGGTGACTTTATTTTGGTGATTGTGTGTAATTTCTACCTTCCTTAGCGAACAAATCTGGTCGTTAAGGTATCGTTAAAGAGTGGTATAAGGAAGTGAAAAATGCTACATATTCTGTTATAATATCAATAATAAATTTTTCACAAAACCCATTAAAGTTATGAAACAAGTATCGTATATAATCTTTCTTCTTGGTAGTTTATTTGTTGTGGTTGGCTGTAGTCCCCGGCTTTCTCCGTTTACTCAGCAATTATATGATAGCAATAATTGGACCGAAGATGAACTAAAGCAGGTACAATTTTATCTTTCGGACGATGTTGTGCTGCGTCGCGAGGCTTCTACCGGTAATTCGAGGATTGAAGGGGGAGAAATAAAGATGGTGGACGGACGGAGGGTTGAAGAAATTGTTATTCGTAAGAAAACGCCCGGAGTGCTTGTTTTTATGCCTAAAGAAAAACGTTTTGCCGTTAGTTTCGAAACAAGTGATGACCGCTTTCTGATGTTCGGACCTAATCCCAAGGCCGGAAATCGTTATATCCTGCTGGCTTCGGAATGGAACCGCAACCGGGGAACGGTGACTTATGACGGTAAACCTTTTTATACGCCTTCGTCGAGTGCGTATGCTGCGTTGATGGTAGATCTGAAAAAGGTACGGAAGGTATCGGTGAAAACCAGAACTGCGAAAGGAAGAAAAGTTGATTGAGGCGAATGAGTAGTACCGGGTTAAAGTCTCTTATTTTCGGGAAATTCCTTTCAGAAAAGGGACGAATTTAAAATTTCCCAGTTCTTTTTCTTCAAAATGCTGTTGGTCCACGCGGGTGATCAACAGCATTTTTTGACCTGTTGCGTCACCAACTGGAATAACGAGTTTTCCGTTAATTTTTAACTGCATTTTCAGCGCTTCCGGAATTTTCGGAGCAGCAGCCGTAACCAGTATTTTGTCGAACGGCGCAAACTCTGGTAAGCCTTTGTAACCGTCTTTAAAATAAAACCGGATACCGGCGTAGCCCATTTTTTTGAGCCGTTGTTTGGCGGATCTATGCAGCGTTTCGTGTCGTTCGATGGTGTAGACCCGGGCGCCCAGCGTCGCAAGCACTGCTGCCTGAAATCCCGATCCGGTCCCGATTTCCATGACCGTTTCTCTTTTTTTTACCGCCAGCAATTCAGTTTGAAAAGCAACGGTGTACGGTTGTGAAATCGTTTGTCCGTTACCAATTGGAAAGGCCTTATTCTGATAGGCCCATTCGGAAAAAGCTTTTTCAAAAAAGAAATGACGGGGAATTTTTTCAAAAGCCCGTAGTACTGCCTCATCCTTGATGCCTTTCTGCTTGAGTTCTTCTACTAACTTTTTGCGCAGTCCCTGATATTGATAGGTATCTTTGTAGTGTTCCAATTGTAAATTTTTAAGAAAGGTGCTGATCTCCGCAATTTAATTAATTATCAAGACATAAACGGCGCGAATGCCGGGTCATTTCGGAATTTTATGCTAAAAAACAAAAAAGCGTTTGTAATCCAGTATGGAATCACAAACGCTTTTTAGATTTTATTTTTCAATTTTTATCCATTAAAAACATTGGACTGGGCCAGCGGAACGGGACTGAAGTGACACCGCATCCATTCGGGTACCGGATCACCACTTTCATTGACAAAATGTACATTTCCATCATCCATGGCATTATAAGTCCAGATGTGTACTTTTCCTTTTCCACTGATATAGGAGCCAAAACGCAGGATATATTGAACTTCCCACCCTTCGTTGATTCTTTGAATATTAATATCGTTTCCGCCAATTTTAGGAATTCCCAGGTCGATGGATTTTACGCCTTCGATATTGTAAAATTCGTTGGCCAGTGCGGACATATTTAATGGCTCGCGGGAGCGCAGGGTGATGGCGTCGTTCTCGTCATCCCACTGTACGTGTTTGTCGATAATGAGGTCATAATCTTCCAGTAAAGCGTTGAAATCGTCACTGTCGGTTTCACTGATACCATCCAGCAGCGGCTCGGCCCATTCGATTTCCCGGTCAAAAATAATCACCAGATGATCAATGGACGGATTTGGAAAAGTATGCACATTACATTTAGAAATAGACTGTGCGGTCTCATTTTTCATGTAAATATTAGTCAGAATTTCGTAGATGTTTTCCACGTTGGATTTTGGAATTACGATATTCTGGTACCGGAGATCTTCTTTGCTCGCTTCAATGCGCAGCGCCAGACGTGCCGCATCTCTTTTAAATTTTCGGGTCAGACGCATCGGTACTTTGTTCACCGATTTTTTATTTTCGATAACCGGATCTCCCGTATTCGGACCAATCCCAAATCCATGTGCCATCATTTCCGAAAGGGGAAGAAGCGCGAAAACAGCTACTATTAATAATAATCGGGTCATATTTTTTAGTAAATACATATCATGTTACTTATGAATCATAAATTACTTTATTGGCGAGTTATTTTGTGTCATTTTTCTTTGAAAATGTGACATTAAATTTGCCATAAAAGTGTTTTTGCAGTTAGATTTTCATGGTATGCAGGTCAAAAGCATATAACAACTTTACGTTAAAAGGCTTCATATAATAATAAAGCAAGGATTATTCCAAGTATAGATAGAAGTGAACTGGATTTGAGCGAAAAAAAGTTAAAAATCATAACATTTTGTCCCTTTACCTCTGCGGGAAGAGAAATTCCAGGGTCCGGTACGGAAGGGATTGATTTTTATACCAAAGAAAATATCGGTTCCCGTGAAAGTAGATTTTCCGATCCAACTGCCCAGATTATCTGATCCGATAAAAACCCAGGCCAGCCGCAGTGAGAATCCGGTTCTGAGTTGCTGATAATTACGTAACAATAAGGACAAAGAACCTGAAATCCACCTTGAACTATAGCGGGGCGAAATTGCGAGAATATTGTCCCGGCCAATTGTTTGTGCGTTAAATTTCAGCCGTTGTACCAGCGTGGCATTTACATAAAAGTCAGGATAGAATTGATAGTCTGCCTGGAGACTGAGCGCCGTAGGAAGACCGATATAAAAGGAGTTGCCCGTTCTGGAAGCCAGTGAATTGCCAAGCGTTTGACTGCTGAGAAGATCAACGTAATCGGTCACATCGGTAGCACCACTGTAATCATTGATAGGCAGTAATCCCAGCAACGAATCGGCGGGCTGATCGATCTGATGCAGTTGGGCATTTTCAGAGAAATTTATTCTTCCGATATCTAAAATACTGGCTCCGAGACGCCAGATATAACCGTCTTCTTCTCCCTCAATTGTCATAACGGCTCCTATGTCAAAACCAAAGCCCTGACCATTTTTTTGAACAGATGGATCAATGTCGGTATTGGTATTGGAATCAGTAAACCCAAAATTTATCAGGCCATTTTCCACCAGTAAACTATCGCCCGGAAACTGAGTGATTTGTAATGTACGGGGTGTTTCTACAAAGGCTCCTTCGTAACCGTTGAGATATTTTGCGGTGACTCCGATACTGAACTTACCATTATACGTGTAGAAAGCGGGCGCAAAATTAATCCCGAATTCACTCCAGACCATTCCCGCCGCATTGATGGGCACAATATCAATCGCTTCTCCAAAAGGAGTCCGGTCAATATGATAAAAACCGGTGTTAGAGGGTACCCGGTGAGCAGAACCTGCCCCCCGCAGGGCAGAGATAAAACTGAATGAATACCCGTTATTCAGTTTGATGCTGAAGGAAGGCCCCATGAGATGCATAGAAGCTGACGCATACTTGAGTTTTTCATTATCAAAATAGTCAAAAAGTAACCACGAATCTTCCGTGCGGATATCGTTGGGGGCGTACACTGCGTTAATGAGATTTTCCTGATCCTGACTGTTTTTAATAAAATGAAAGAGGTGAGTATTACGGATATGACCATAATTATTATCCACAAAAAAACCGGCACTAATCAAGTTGATATCAAATCGAAAAGGAGAAGTAAGATTGGACGCTGGATTTAAAACCGTACCGTTGACACCGCTGAAATTATCTGTTCTCAAACCCAGTTGTTCCTGAGCAAGAAGTGGTACATTATTCAATATGAAAATTAAAAAATAACAAAGAAAGAGTCGGATATTCATCATTTATGATTTGCAGCACCAAAAGCTGTTTATTAAAAGAAAGACAGGATTTTAGGTGTAAAAATAATTATGCCAATGATGAACGCACCCATCGCCGTTAATAGTACCCCAGCCGCTGCAACATCTTTGGTTTTTCCTGCTAATAAATGATATTCGGGGGAAACCAAATCTGTGAGATATTCCAGCGCGGTATTAAATGCTTCGGCTGCTACAACCCCGAAAATACTTATTACAATCAAACACCATTCTATTTTTGAGAGTCCCAGGATGGCGCCCAATGTAACGGCTACAATAGCGGCAACTCCGTGAATACGGGCGTTAGGCTGTGAGATAAACAAGTCCGCCAGTCCTTTGAACGCAAAGCGAAAACTGTCAATTCTCTTTTTCAGGGTAGACATCATGTAAGATTAAACGGTCAACACAGTCGTGGCAGACAAAAAAAGTTACTGTTCGATTGGAGAATTGAACTGATAAGCTCCTTTAATGCCAATATGTTCCGCCGCTTTGTTAGAAATTGATTCAAAATTAATACAAGTCAACTGATCAGAATGCAGAATATAATCAACGGGATTCTCGAAGAGCTGTGACACAATTAGTTTGGCAGTTCTGCGGCTGTCATTCAGGCCGGCGGCGTATTTCAAGTCCTGTATTTCCCGGCACCAGGGAGGTGCGTAAAAATCTCCAATAGTAACAACTGGCAGGTCGATCTTGTTGATGTACCGGCCAATTACTTCCAGATGCTGTTGCATCCGGGTATGTGCCTTTTGGTAGAGCGGAGGCGTTGTGTGCGCAGCAATAAATTGCAAGGCCTTTTGTCCTTTTTCACAGGTAAGCGTTCCCGCTAGATTTGGAATATTTTCATAATAAAAGGTATCCAGATTCAACATGGGACGTTTGGATAATACGGCTATACCAAATGGATCCATCCGGACAATGCTGGAAGAATAAGGATATATTTCGGAGAGTTCAGCGTTTAGTACTGGTAACCAATCTGGGGTTAATTCCTGGATAGATACCAGATCTGCGTCCGATTCAATGATGCGTTTAATGGTTTCTCCGTAGTCCGAGGCGGTGGAAGAAAGATTGAAATGGGCAATGTTAACGATCTCTGAGTCCGTGATGACTGGAGCCTTCATTTCGGTATTAGTAGAATGTTTTAAAAACAAACACAAACCGGCACAACAAGCAAGGCTGGTAAAGGTGAGCTTGGGTTGTTGAAAATATAGAAAAACAAAACCGCCGACCAAATAACCCAGCATGATCTGAATCGCAAATTCACTCCCCATCTTAAACAAATAATAGTTAGGGGTGAATATACAAAATATAGCCCCCAGCACAATAAATGCCGAGATGATTACCTGAATGTAGCGATAATTGAGAATTTTAGTAACCATAGCAATGTATATATTAAATTATTTTAATATAATAAGCTTGAAATTAACAGTGTAAAAAATATTTTAGGGGTCAATTGGAACAAAGCTTTTGGGGGATTAACGTGTAGATGTTGGGTAGAATAGGGTAGTAAAGCATGAAATTCGATAGATAATCGTCAATTTCATAGCAAATTTAAACAAAATTAAGGTTCCGTGAAAGCTTTGAAATATCGAATAAAAAAAAGTACAACAATATGCTTTCTCTTTAACTCGATTCTTTATTCTAATCTTCCGGCAACTACGATGGTCTCCTTGTCGGTTTGTACTCTTCCGTCGGGGTGCGTAAATTCCGCCACCAGCACGTAAATTCCAATAGATGCCTTTTCCTCGTCATCCGTGCTGCCGTCCCATTTCAGACTGCCCTGAGCTGCAATCAGGGTTTGTTGATTGAGCCTTTTGATCAGTCGCCCGCGTGCGTCGTAAATTCTGACATTGGCTAAAAAACCAGGATCCGGCGTCTGATAAGCAATGATCAGGGCATCCTGAAATCCATCTCCATCCGGAGAAATCGTTGTTTCATCTATTGAAATAAATTTGTCTTCGCTGACGGTTCCGGTTCTTTCAAAAAATTGAGAATTCTGAAAAGTAGGAGTCGCAAATCCGGCTGTTTCTGCGGCGGAAGCCCAGTTTCCGGTATTTTGAGTTGCTTCGTTCTGGTTGATCCGTTCCAGCGATACCCCGTTCCGGTCATCGAGTAGGGCGTTGTAAAATTCGCGGGTATACGCAAGTTCATCTACGACCACTGATTCCAGCGTCAATAAGACAATCTGATCTTCGTCGTCGTCGTAGCTGGGTACTCCGGTTTCCACCAGTGCATTTGGATTTTCTACCTCGTAGCGTGCCAGAATATCAGCCGGATCGGGTGTCAGGACGATATATTCGTCGGGGAAAAACAGGCAGGGTGTTTCTACTGGTTCGTCGAAGCCCAGGGCATCGGCATCAATTCTTTTAGCCAGAAATAAGTCCTGAATGTCTACTACTTTGTCACTCTTGTTATAAAGCTCTATAAACCGGCTTCCGCCCGTAAAAGGATTAACCAATACCTCATTCAGCACCAAATCTCCGGGGGCGATTTCTTCGGGAATGGCAAATCTTCCGGATTGGTCGAGCGAAGCAAAATTATTTTTACAACTGGCAATATCGGTGGCTATCGTATAAATTGTTTGAGCAGCCGGGGTGCCATTCAACAGGATATTTACTTCCGTAAAAAGAGGTGGAACCAGTGTAGCATTGATAACAGAAAGATCAGTTGGCGTTAATCCGTAACCGGTCAAATCAACTGCGGTCGTTTCATCGAGTGCCTGATCAAAACTCAAAGTAACCTGATTGGGAAAATCCCGGTCCAGATACACTTTGGTTAATTCCGGGCCATTATTATCAGCATTACTTTGATCGAAAATACTATTTCTGCTACCGGGCGTTGCTCCGACATCCGCAAAACTGCTGCTCCATTCTGCCG
>CAKZUV010000210.1 GCA_937921555.1 uncultured Saprospiraceae bacterium | reverse complement strand
TGATACCGTTATGAAGCTGGGAATGGCACATCCGATGGGACCGTTACAACTCGCTGACTTCATCGGACTGGATACCGTACTGGCGATTTGCCGGGTGCTGCACGACGGTTTTGGAAACCCAAAATATGCTCCCTGTCCTCTATTGGTAAACATGGTGATGGCCGGGAAAATGGGACGTAAGTCCGGCGAGGGATTCTACGCTTACACTCCGGGAAGTAAGGAAATTGTCGTGTCAAAAGCTTTTCTGAATTCCGGTACTGTTTAGACAAGCGCTTAACGCTGTTTTTAAAATCAGGTGATTTTTGAATGAAATTTATAATGCGAATAAAGGGCTAAAAAGTAAATCATGTAGCGTAATTCACAAAACATACTATGAACCTGCTGTTAGAAAATTTTCGCCTTCCGGGAAATCAACGCAAATCCGGTGAGTTATATCTGACCATTCTCGAAGACAGAATAGGGGATTTATCAATTTATCCACCGTTAAAAAACACCACTCACAAAATAGATTGTCAGGGGTGTTATCTCGCTCCCGGTTTGGTGGATTTACAATTGTACGGGGCGGGTGGAAAACTATTTTCGGAAAATTTTTCGGAACAGGATTTTGAGACCATCGATACCCTGCATTTAAAGGCAGGGACGACCCGATATTTGATGACGGTACCCACTCTGAGACACGACGATATCCTGAAAGCCATTGCTGTAACCCAAAATGTGATGTCCCGCAAAAACACGGGATGTCTGGGGTTGCATCTGGAAGGTCCGTGGCTTCATCCGGCGCAAAAAGGTGGCCACAACCCGGACGTTATCCGCCGCCCGGAAATGAAAAATGTAAGAGAAATTATCAAGGCTGGGAAAAAGGTTATCAAACTTATCACCATTGCTCCCGAACAGTTTTTACCCGAAGAACTGGATGAATTACTGGCCACGGGTATTCAAATTGCTGCGGGTCATAGTAACGCTACTGCCGGGGAGGCCCAAGCATTCTTCGACCGGGGTATCCGTTTGACAACCCATCTCTATAACGCCATGTCCGGGATACACCACCGCAGTCCGGGACTGACCGGCGCAACGCTGATGGATGAGCGGGTTTTTGCAACGATTATTGCCGACGGTATCCACGTAGATTATTCGATGATCGGACTGGCTCAACGGTTGAAAAAAGCGCGTCTCTTGTTGATTTCAGATGCTACTTTTATGGGAATGCCGGAGACCACTTTTGAGTATGATGGACAAACAATCACCCATAAAGAAGGTGCTTACCAAAATGCACAGATGCAACTGATGGGATCAGGAGTATCTCTGTTGCAATCAGTCCGGAATATGATTCGATACGTACAGACGCCGATTCCGCAGGCGATAAAAATGGCCAGTACTTTTCCCGCCGGTTTTCTGGGTGACTTAGAACACGGGCAGCTTGCCATTGGAAAAATAGCCGATATTTTATTACTGGATGAACAACTAAATCTGAAAAGAATTTTCCGGGCAGGTAAAGAGCAAACGTTTTAAATTTTTAATCTAAAATTTGCCATTCCTAAGAGAATTCTCCGAGTCTCTGCCTTGAATGAATACGTTAGCGGGACTGATTAACTAATTTACCGATAACGGTGTTTAGCCTTGAGCGATACCCCGACGGCTTGCCTCGGGGAGCTTTATTTCTAAAAAAATCAGTAAATTTTTCTTTCTTCTCACTAAAATCAAAAGAAATCTGGTTATTATTACGTTAAAATATTAACCTTTACGATTATGTAAAGTCAAAGAAGTGAGAAAGATTAAGAACATAAACTACGTACTATGTCTTATTTAGCAGTTAGTCATCAGGAAAAAGAAGATCAGCGGAGAGGAGCGATCACCAGTGGGGTGATTCACCTTTTGCTGCTTATTATTGTAATATTTCCTTTTCTGCATCCGCCTGATCCGCCTCCCGGACAAGCCGGTGTAGCTATTTTATTCGGACAAGTTGACGCCGGAGAAACTGGTGGTGACATCGCCACCGCACCTCCCGTCTCCAAACCGTCGGAACCTGCCGAAGCGTCGGAACCGAGGGAACCGGTCAAAGAAGAAAAGCCTGAAAAAAAAGAGGTGCAGCCTAAGGAAAAACCTGCTCCGGTAAAAAAGCCAAAGAAGGAAGTTCAGACGGATAAGAATTCCAGAGAGCGGGCGATTGCGGCGGAAAAAGTAAAAGCAAAGGAGGCGGCAGAAAAGAAGTTACGGGATGCCCGCCGGGCAGCCGAGGCAGAAGAAAAAGCCAGACAGGATGAAATCGCAAAGGCCAAAGCGGAAGCAAAAAGAATTGCGGATGCCAAAGCTGCCGAGGCTAAGCGAATCGCCGACGCCAAAGCAGCCGAAGCGGACAGATACCGGAATATTGGCCGGACGGCAGGTAGCAATTCCGGGGGTGGCTCAGGCAATAAACCTGGCAACGAAGGTCAGCCCGACGGAGTTGAGAATGGCAAACTGGACGGAATCAGTACCGGGAGTGGCGTGTTAGGTGGAGGAATTTCGGGCCGGAAGATTGTTCAGAAACCCAGAATTGAAGATCGTTCGCAAAATACCGGAACGGTCAACGTAAAGGTTTGTGTGGATGCCGACGGGAACGTAACCAGTGCCCGATATACACAGTCCGGATCAACGACTTCCAACGCAAGTTTGATTGCAAAAGCCGTGAAAGGTGCCGAAGGATATAAATTTGATAAAACGGATCGGGAGTCTCAGTGCGGAACGATAAAAATTAATTTCAGAGTGCAGTAGAGACAACTGATGATTTGATAAAATTTTAAGAATTCCCGGAGTTTACGCTCCGGGTTTTTTAGTTTTACGCTACTCAACTATTTTCATCTATGAATTACCAGGAGACCCTCGATTATCTCTATACGCAGTTACCGATGTTTCAGCGCACGGGACCGGCCGCTTTTAAAAAAGATTTGGGAAATATTCTGTTGCTTTGCGATCAACTCGGTAATCCCCATAAAAAAATACGAACCATCCATCTGGCCGGTACGAATGGAAAAGGTTCGACGGCACACTTGATCGGGAGTGTACTGCAAGCCGCCGGACTAAAAGTTGGCTTATACACTTCTCCGCATTACCGGGACTTCAGAGAACGGATAAAAATTAATGGGCTTTATATTCCCAAAAAAAAGGTCGTCCGGTTCGTGGCGGATCACCAAACTGAAATTAAAAAAATTGGCCCTTCTTTTTTTGAGATTACCGTGGCGCTGGCGTTCGATTATTTTGCGGCGGAACAGGTAGATATTGCCATCATCGAAACGGGGTTGGGAGGCAGACTGGATTCTACCAATATTATCACTCCGCTGGTTTCGGTGATTACCAATATCAGCTTTGACCATCAGCAGTTTCTGGGAGATACGCTACCGAAAATTGCAGCGGAGAAGGCCGGAATCATTAAGTCCAATGTGCCCGTCGTCATCGGAGAAAAGCAGCCGGAAGTGTTTAGCGTTTTCAAGCAAAAAGCCAGCGCTGAAAAAGCACCTTTGTATCTCGCTAATGATCCAAAAAACTACGAAGTTATCCTGGAAAAAGCTACGGTGAAAAACAGTTTTTATACCATCAAAAAGAATGGAGTAGTTCTCGCAGATAAACTCCCGGTTAATATTCACGGCTCGTACCAGGCCAGTAACATCGGAACCGCGTTGATGACCCTGGATGTTTTAAATTCAATTAAAAACTCCCTATTTTTACCCATCGATTTGTCAATCATCAAGAAAGGATTTCGTGATCTAAAAAAAGCTACGACCTTTCTGGGACGCTGGCAGCAGCTCGGCGAAAACCCGCTGATTATTGCTGAAAGTGCTCATAACGAAGCGGGACTAAAAAATATATTTCCCCACCGGAAACTGGCAAATGTTCCTTATCAGAAACTGCACATCGTCTTCGGTACAGTAAGTGATAAAGATGTAAATAAAGTGTTTCCGTACTTGCCGGACGATGCGATTTTTTATTTTGTCAAAGCGGATATACCGAGGGGTTTTGACGCAGTAAAACTACGGGAAGCAGCGGTGCAACACGGTTTAAAGGGCAAAGCATATACTTCAGTGAGAAGAGGATTGGCGGCAGCGAAACGTAAATCGGAAGCAGGAGATGTAGTGCTGATTTGTGGAAGCATCTTCGTGGTCGCAGAGGTGATTTAAACTGGATTTTTGAGCAATAAAAAATTGATTAAACGTTTATCCATACAGCATTTTATGCTTCGTATCCGGTGTTTTGTTTTTATGTTAGAAAATATTTGACCTGTGTAAACAATATCGTGCTAATTAATACCATATTTTTGTTTTTATATGTTTTTACTGAACAATCTTTCGCTTCATTCTTTTCAATAATGAGAACATTATTAAATAACAACTAAAATCAAATTTTTTATGAAAAGCACGAAAGATTCTCTTTATGGAACAACCGGTTTTATTTTTTCGAATGCAGATAATGCAGAAATGGCGTACAATAACCTGAGGGTACGCGGATACGAAGAAGATGAAATCAGTTTATTGATGAGCGAAGCGACCAGAGAACACGCTTTTTCCGGAGTAGCTCCGGTAGAAACAGTCGGAAATACAACAGCCGAAAACATTGCAATTGGATCAGGTGTAGGTGGAACACTCGGCGCTATTGCCGGTGCACTGCTAACTTTGGGGACTACTGCAGTCATTCCCGGTTTGGGAATCGTAGTAGCGGGACCGATCATCGGTGCGCTGACAGGAGCAGGAGCGGCCGGAGCAACGGGTGCGTTGATTGGTGCGCTGACCAATATCGGAGTGCCGGAAGATTACGCCAAATTATACAATCGTGAAATCGAAGCAGGAAAAATTATCCTCTTAGTAAATCCAAAAAACGTAGACGAAGTTAATTATCTGCGAGATCAGATTGTACTCGATTTTCCGGGAACAACCGTTAACTACTGGAATTCGTAAACAGCAATATTCCAATAAAAAAATCCCCAAAACGTTTCGTCTTGGGGATTTTTTTTATGCTCATTTTATTGATCACGGACTCATATTTTCTGCTCCATTGTTCTGGTAATTTCCTTTTCTTTTAGGGTATTCCGCTGATTGTTTAACAATATATTTTTATCAGGAATAACGACGGGAGGAATGTTTTTAAAAGTTATTGTAAAGCCACCAGCACCATTTCTGATCATCATTACATGGCTGGGAAACTCAACCTGGTCATTGTAAAAAACGGCCTGATTATTTTCCAGTGATTGTAACCGGTACCTTACTTTTTCTCCGGCAGATTGGGTTGTGGCCGTGAAATAAATGATGTTGTTTTTTTCAAATAATTCCATCTCTTCCGTAAAAACGGAGGTGTTTTCCGGATTTGTAAAACGACCCGTTCCGCTAAAATATCCCGGTCCGGTTATCCGCCAGATTTCCGTTGAAATGCCGTTGGGCGTAGTGGATTTCCAGGTTCCCAGAATCCAGTCAAAATTGTCCATCGTCACTACGTATTGGCTCGTTGCGTGTTTATCGTTTTCGGAACTGATCTGTTGGCCACGATTTATAGTCTGTGCTACCAATTTTTTGTGATAGCCTCCTTCCTTAATAATTCCCCTCGGGTTTGCATTAATTTTCCGTTGGTACTCGACCATCTGAGGAGAATTGATATCCTGATTAGAAACCAGTAGTGGCAAATCTTCCACCTGATGTGGCATCGCCTGGCGTTTTTTCATTGCCATAACATTGTCCGGTTTCAGTATCGTCTGACTGATGACAAAAACCAGCCCGACCAGCAACAAAACCGAGGCGGCAACAGACAGCATATTTCTTCCGGGCAACCTTCGGCGACGTGCTGCGGGCCGTTCGTATTTGTCCAGCCGTGCCTCCAGTTTGGTCCAGGCATCCCTGGAAGGTACCTGCTCAATTTTAGAGGAGTTGCGACGAATATTTTCAAAAAGTGGATCTTTATTCTCCATTTAAATAGTATTTAAAACTAATAGTGTTTTCGGCACTAGATTTTTTTATGATAGCGTTAATTTCTCTTTAAAAAGTATGGTTGTTCATTTAGCTGCTTTTGAGGTTGAAGTTGAGTTTGAAATTGAAGTTAAAAAATTAAATATCTGGACTATACAGTTATGTGTGTCATTTGGCATCCCTTATAATTTTTGGTGATTACTGATAATGAGTGCCTTCATTTTCTTTTTGGCCAGAATCAACTGAGATTTACTGGTATTGATACTGATGCCAAGTTCTTCGGCGATTTCGCGGTGCTTATAGCCCTCTACTACGTAGAGATTAAAAACCGTCCGGTAGCCAGTTGGGAGTTGGTCGAGCAGGGCGAGAATTTCCTTTGCGGCCAGATCATCCTCTACGCTGATATTTGACATCAGTTCAAGATTATCTATCTCCTGGGCGAATTTCAGTTCGTTGCGTTTACGGAGAAACATCAGAGACTGGTTGACCATAATCCGTCTGATCCAACCCTCAAAACTACCCGCTCCCCGGAAATCATCGATCTTGGTCAAGACCTTAAACATCCCATCAATCAGGACATCCTCCGCCTCCTGATGGTCTTTCACATAGCGCTTGCAGATACCGTACATTTTGGCCGAGTAACGGTCAAACAGGTATTTTTGGGCGGTACGATCTCGACGCTGACAAGCGGCTATGAGTTCTTGTTCTGTCACTGAATTAGTTTTCGATGTATAAGGTAAGACCATATTTAACGACTTCTATCCGCATAGATGATAAATAAGTTGTCTTTTGGTGGGTTAGTTAGTAAAAAAAAACGATTTTTATTGAAAATTACCTATAAAAGCATTGTTTTTGGGTAAAAAAATGAAATCTTTGGAGTTGTTTAACCAACTTAGAAACCAAAAATTATCTAACGTTTATTATATTTTATTATGATATTAAAAAATCATCAATACGAGTTAAGTGATGGAGTGAATCCATTGGATCTGGTAGAACAGTACGGTTGTCCGTTGTACGTTTATGATACCGCGATCATGAAACGACAATATGAAAAATTGTATAACGCCTTTTCGGTTCCCAAACTAAAACTGAATTATGCCTGCAAAGCTTTGACCAATATTAACGTTCTGAAATATTTTAAATCGCTGGGATCTGGATTAGATACGGTCTCTATTCAGGAAGTATGGATGGGATTAAAAGCCGGATTTGCTCCGGAAGATATTATTTATACGCCCAATTGCGTCTCGATGGAAGAGATCGGAATGGCGGTGAAAGAAGGCGTCAAAATAAATATTGATAATACCAGTATTCTCGAAGAATTCGGTCAGGCCTATCCGGAAGTGCCCGTTTGTATCCGGATAAATCCGCACATTATGGCCGGCGGTTCTTCCAAAATTTCGGTTGGACACATTGATTCCAAATTCGGTATTTCTGTGCATCAGATGCCGTTGGTACTCCGCCTGGTAAAGGCAATGGGACTGAAAGTCGAGGGTATCCACATGCATACCGGTTCGGACATTCTGGATGCGGGCGTATTTTTACAAGGTGCTGAAATTCTTTTTCAGGTGGCCCAGGAATTTAAAGATTTAAAATATATTGACTTTGGTTCCGGATTTAAAGTGCCTTACAAAGAAGGCGGAATTGCGACGGATATCGAAGATTTGGGCGAACAATTGTCCGAACGCTTTAACGCATTCTCAGAAAAATACGGGAGAGAATTAACCCTGATGTTTGAACCCGGAAAATTCCTGGTCAGTCAGTCGGGCTACTTTTTTGTAAAAGTAAACGTAGTAAAACAAACTACTTCCACCGTTTTTGCGGGCGTCGATTCGGGCTTGAATCATCTGATCCGTCCGATGTTTTACGATGCGTATCACGAAATTATCAATATAAGTAAAACTTCCGGTAAAAATCGTATTTATACTGTTGTCGGATATATCTGCGAAACGGACACCTTCGGTGTAAACCGGCGATTGAGCGAAGTGCAGGAAGGAGATATTTTATGTTTTAAAAATGCCGGCGCCTACTGCTCCATGATGGCGAGCAATTATAATTCCCGTTACCGTCCGGCGGAAGTGATGGTGCACGAGGGCAAGGCCCACCTGATCCGGGAGAGAGATAATTTTGAAGACCTGCTCAAAAAACAAGTAAATCTGAATATTTTTGAACCTGTTAAAGTTAAATAAATGATCCGCTTTTTTGTCTTTATTCTTGGTTGTTTGTTCCTGTTCAGCGCCTGTAAAACGGAACCGAAGACCGCTGACGGTGCCCAAAAGGAAATGGAAACGAAACGTCCAGCAAAGATCAGCGCCCGGAACCTCATTGGATTTAAAGATCAGAAAGCGGTGACTGCTAATGGTACCGTCATTGATATTCCGGGATTGACCGACGAAAAACAGAGTACCTACTTTCTGGTTCGCCACGCAGAAAAAAAGTCGGATGGTCCGGACCCTGATCTGACACAGGCTGGGATGGCGCGTGCCGCCAAACTGGCGGCACTACTGAATGACCTTAAAATTGATCAGGTCATGAGTACCGATTATAAGCGAACGCAAGCCACAGTAGCCCCGCTGGCCAAGGCCAAAAATCTGGCGGTACAGTCTTATGATCCAGTCAGCCAAAAAGATCTGTTTACGGATCTTTCCGTTTTTAATAAACAAAATGTCGTGGTTGCGGGCCATTCGAATACCATTCCACAACTGGCAAACACACTGATTGGAAAAAATGTTTTTACCGATTACGCAGAGGACGATTATTCGCAGTTGGTGATTATTTCTTTAAGTCAGCCGGGAATGGCGACGTACGAACAATTTGAGTTTTGATTGAATAGGTGGTATATGCTATTTGCTTTTCGCTATTGGTCAGCGTCTTCAATTAACGAAATAAAGTTACTGTATTTTTTAATTTAAGTTTTTCCAGAAATTTTAGTTTCTTCTTTTTCTTTCTATTCATTTTTTTTGGCAGAAAAAAAAACGAAACAAAAAAATCTGCCGCCTGTCGCATTTTTCGAATTCGGCACTTCTAATAAAATATCAAACCGAATAAACTCGCTTTTGAGTTTTGTCTTTAAAGTTTAAGTCATTGATTATCAATTATTTGATTTTAATTAAGTGTTGTTTAGCTCATACAGTATTCGTTTTAAGAAATTTTATTAATGCACCGAATGGAAAAAAACTCAAGGTCGGAAACTTCATTAAGCAGGAAAGATTTCGGTCATTATTGGAAGCATTTATTCCGGGAAATTATTGTGAAATTTCAAATTTGATGTAAAAAATGGAAAAAGAAATTTTCAAAGTCCAAAGGATAAATTGAACATCCTAGCCATTTCGCTCCATCGCAATTGATGAGTACTAATGGTTAATGAATGGCTAATTACCAAAAGCGAAAAATAATTATGAACGATTTCTCCGGTACTACTTCTTTACCTAAATGGCCGGTTTATCTGTTGACGGGGATGGCGATAATCATCATGCTTATCAGCGGGTATGCTCAGGTTTTTGACCGGGAATTATTGGAGTATTTAATTTTAGAAGATGGAGTGTTAGAAAATCTGACCGCGTTGCTGCTATTGCTGGGAGGAAGTTTTATTTTTTACCATTTTTTTAAGTATAAAAAGAACAAAGGAATCTGGTGGAAAATGTTTCACGTAATTTTTGGGTTGACCCTTTGGTTTGGATTTGCGGAAGAAATATCCTGGGGACAACGGATTATTGGTTTTGATACACCCGTCTTTTTTCAAAAGCACAATAAGCAATACGAAGTTGGTATTCACAATCTGACCTACGGTGGATTCAGTGTCAATCAGTGGATTTTTTCTTTTGGTCTCTCGATCGGGATTGCCATCTATTACTTATTTTTCCGGCTGCTGACCAAAAGGGTAGCGTGGATTGGGAACTGGACCCGGCGTCTGGGGGTTCCCATTCCGAAATGGAATCAGACGCTGATTTTAATGGGCAGTGTTCTGCTCATTCTATTTATCGATCACGGGAAAAAATGGGAAATATTTGAATGTGTTTTTGTACTGGTTTTTATGATTACGCTCTACGAATCAAAAGGGCACGAACGGGTGATTTTGTAAATTAATCGTTATTAACCACTAAACGATTCTTGTGTTCAACAAATCAACTTTGTTAGATTTTTTGTGAAAAAAACGCTTCATTTCCTTACAATTGGTGAAAAAAAAATTAACTTTACGGTATCTCACCGAATAATTGTACTCAATCATCCTGCTTCCAAAAGCAATGTTTTTTTCCAAGTGAAACAAAATTAATGTTAAACTAATATCACGAAGGGGCATCCCTTTTGTTATCTTCCTATTTTTGTGGAAATAACCATATAGAGGATATTTAAGGATCTATCCTGTAATCCGCTTTTAAACTTTTTAACAAAAACTTATATTATGAAAAAGATTTTACTTTTGTTTTTAGCTTCCTCATTTTTTGCTTCCTTTATAGTGGCACAATGTCCGGCAGGCAGTGAATTAGTTGGGCTTGAAGATTTCTCAACAACGGACAATCTTACACCAGATATGAATTCTGGTTTTTTTAATGATGGTACGAGTGATCATTTCGGTGTAACTGATGGGTCAGATATCTCTGGAAGCGAATCAGGGTTTAATGGTAGTTTTTTTGCTGCAGAGGATGTTGATGATAACGGAGGAACAGGTAATAGTCCGCAAGTATTTACATTACAATTTAATATTGCGAATTTTACAAATTTGACCTTCTCAGGATTGTTTGCACAACCTGAAATAGGTGGTTTTGATGATACCGATGATGTTACTGTCGTAGGTTCTATTGATGGTGGAGCTTCTCAAATTTTAATTGACGTTGATGCTGCAGGCTCTGGATTCAATCAAGATGCACAAATTGGTTCTACCTTATTGACAAATGCCGCACAATTATTTTCAAGTCCTATTACTGGAACGGGAACTACTCTAGTTCTTACAGTTTCCGTTGGATTGAATTCGGGAGGTGAAACAATTGCTTTTGATGATTTCACAATCTGTGGAACTCCTCTTGTCCCAACTCCGGTAGAATTAACTTCATTTATTGCAATTCCTAACCAAAAAGAAGTTTCCCTCACCTGGACCACCGCATCCGAACTAAACAACTCCCACTTCGATATCGAGCACAGCATCGACGGAGCGAATTTCCGCGCCATCGACGAAGTAACCGGAAATGGTACCACGCAATTGAAGCAGGAGTACAGCTATACGCACACGACACCTGCGATGGGTACGAACTACTACCGCCTCAAGCAGGTAGATTTCGACGGTGCTTTCGAATACAGTGAAATTCGCGTGGTAGAAGTTAAGCGCAACGGAAAGATTGTTATCAATCCTTCCGCGGCGATTGCGGAAATTACGGTTGAACTTGCTGAAACGACCGGAGATAATAACCAGATCGGTATCTACGATATGATGGGCCGTACCGTTTTGATGAGCAATTTCGATGGTAGTCTGAATACCAAGACGCTCGATATTTCTAACCTGCAAAAAGGATACTACGTGGTTCGTGTACAGGCGGGAAGCGAAATATTTACGGAAAGATTTATGAAGATGGTGGACTAATTCCAGAAAGCCTTTTTATAAAAAAACGCTTTAGCGAAAAAGAAAACGCAGAGATTCAGTTCTCTGCGTTTTTTTTGTTGGCGCTACTATGTAAATGTTGACAGCGGACATTTTAGTAAGTATTTAAATCGAATTTATTCGCATTCTTAAAATAAAATAAGGAAAATAGGGTTTTATCTGAAATAAAAGATAAACAATTGTATCTTTTTTGTGGTTCTTTACTTACCTTTAGGAAGATTCTAAAGATTGCAAACCCAAACAACAAACTTGTTATGCCCTTAAAAACAAATCTATTCATTGCCGTACTTACCTTTGCGGGGTGTTTTCTGCTACTGGCCCTGCGCCCGGTTCCAGCTTCCGCGCTGCAAAATGTAAAATCTGTTACTGGAAAAGTAGTCCGGGTTTCCGAAGATGCGAATACTGGTAAAGTCCTGGTAAACCTAAGCAATGACGAGCATATTTATGTTATCCGTCGGGAAACAAAAAAGGATTTTGATTTTGAAAAATTCAGAAATAATTTGCTGTATAGAAAAGCCACGCTCGATTTTGTGGGATACAGAAATGAAATAAACGGAGCAGACCAGACTATTCCAATCTCCCGGGTTACAGTGGCGGGACAAACTTTCTGGCAACAGCCAATGGCCAAATTTGTAGCGAATTGAGGGAGGGGAGTTG
>CAKZUV010000209.1 GCA_937921555.1 uncultured Saprospiraceae bacterium | reverse complement strand
CCTACAACGAATACCGGAGGCAATACATTTGTTCCTACGTCAATGGATGCGGGCGCGGATAATATAGACAGTGATATCGACGGAAGCGGAAATACAGTAACGTTTACGTTCGATCCAAGCGCACCAAATGAGGATATTGATGCCGGATTTTTCCAGCCGATGGTACCGACGAATACAATTGGAGATTTTGTATTCGAAGATATAAATGAAAACGGTGTACAGGATGCTGGAGAACCCGGAATTGAAGGCGTAACGGTAACGTTAAATGACGACACGGGAATGCCAATCGCTACGACGATGACGGACGCCACGGGTGCCTACGAATTCACAGGAGTAGCGGCAGGAGATTACAGTGTTAGTTTTGATGCGACAACGAATACGGGAGGAACTACTTTTGTTCCTACGTCAATGGATGCGGGCGCGGATAATGCAGACAGTGATATTGACGCCAGTGGAAATACCGTAACGTTCACGTTCGACGCTTTAGCACCAAATGAAGATATCGATGCGGGATTCTTCCAGCCAACGGTACCGACCAACTCTATCGGAGATTTTGTTTTCCAGGATGTAAATGGAGACGGAATTCAAGATATGGGTGAGCCGGGTATCGAAGGTGTAACAGTTACTTTATTTGACGATATGGATAATGAAGTCGCTACGACGACAACCGATGCCAACGGTGCATATAATTTTGACAATATTCCAGCGGGCGATTATTATGTGAATTTTGATGAAACCACTAATACGGCGGGTAACACATTTGTAAACTCGCCTCCGGGGCAAACATCGGATGACGCGGATAGTGATGTTGTGGATCAAATAACAAACAACACGATGACGTTTACGTTTGATGCTTTAGCACCAAATAACGATATCGACGCCGGATTTGTGTTAACAAATTCTATTGGAGACTTTGTATTTGAAGATACAAATGAAAATGGAATTCAGGAAATGGGTGAGTTGGGTATTGAAGGGGTAACGGTTACTTTATTCAATGATATGGATATTGAAATCGGAACGACGACCACCGATGCCAATGGTGCCTATATTTTCAATAATATTCCAGCGGGTAATTACTATGTAATCTTCGATGTGACGACAAATACCGCAGGTAATACGTATGCTACTTCTCCGCAGGATGTTGCGACCACAACGGAAGGTTTGGATAGTGATATCAATGCTACGGGAAGTACGCAAATCTTTACGTTCGATGCCTCGGCTCCAAATAACGATATTGACGCCGGATTCTTCCAGGGATGTCCCGTGATAGATGCCGGACCAAACGTCAGCATCTGTGAAGGGTTTTCAACGACCTTAAATGCAACGATGGGTGGTGATATTTATTTGTGGTCACCAACCGCAACCCTTGATAATCCGGGAAGTCCGACACCCGTAGCGACACCTACGGAAACGACCACCTATTATCTCAATGTGACCGGAACCTGTAGCGGAATGGATAGTGTTATCGTATTTGTCAATCCACAACCAGTGGTGGACATGGTAAACAGTGTTGATCCTTCCGCCTGCGATGCGATGGACGGAAGCATTCAGATAACGGCCAGTGGAGGACAAGCACCTTTACAATACAGTATTGATGGCGGGATGACTTTCTCAACCAATAATACGTTTAGTAATCTTACTTCCGGTAACTATGATGTGCTGATTGCTAACGCAGACAGTACTTGTCTGACTGCCCCACAGTTGGTTACACTGACACAGGACGCGATCTCTTGTCCGGTTTTATTCAGCAACGATACCTTGTTAGTTGCAGATGGACGGGCACCGACGGTTTGTATTCCAGTATCTATTGATGATACGATGAGTTACGAAATTACCGTTAACGGAGCACTCTACACCGATCCGATTACCGGATGTACCGTAGATACTTTAGCGACACCAGGTATGGAAATTAATCTGGGTGGAATAGGTATTTACGAAATTGCTTTTAACAATACCAGTACTTGTTGCCAGGATACACTAACGTTAGCAGTACAGGGAACCATTCAACCGGATACCTTATTTGAGGTGACCCCATTTGAAACAACGACTGCAACTTTATGCGCAGATACGTCAGACCTGGTTGGTAATTTTGCGACGCTAGCTTTGTGTCAGACACCGTCGAACGGAACGGCTAACTTAGACGGAAGTTCTTGTATCACCTATACACCAGATGCTGGATTTGTAGGAACAGATACCCTTTGTCTAGTGGCCTGTGATGAGTTTGGAGCTTGTGATACAACGGTCATGTTTATTCAGGTGCAAACAGAAAATTGTCCGGACTTTATTACTTTAGAAAATGAAATGATTACCCTGGCGGATTGTAATGACAACGGAACCATCTGTGTCAACATTGATCTGGCAGATTTAAACCAATACAGTATTTTTGATAATGGAAATCCCTACGCTGGTGGTATTCAGGCTTGTCGGATTGATACGCTTACCTACTACGATTACAGCGGATTGCCGGGTGCCGGATTGACGGGGCCTTATACAATTGATAACTGGACGGTGAACGGAAATAGTTTTTCAGCTACCGTAGCGGACATGGAATCACTCAAAGATTCCATGAACGTCTGGGATCCAACGGGCAACTGGATACACGTACCCGCGAACAACGAGATTCGCCACGTTCTCAATACTGATATGTATAGTAGAATTGATCTGACGGAAGTTATTTCCGGCGCACCGGGTATTATGAATCCACAACAGCGGAATCAACCCGTAGATATTGAATTGTCTTTCGGAGCGGGAACACACGAAGTGATTTTCAGAGAAATAGCTACAGGTTGTGAAGATACGGTCAACGTTGAACTGACCTGTATGTGTCCTCCGTTATTTGCGGCGGATACGGTAACCGTAGCAGCAGCGGACTGCGACGAAATGGCTTTCTATTGTACCCCGATTTTACTAACTGAATTTATTAATTATAATGTTTCCGATAACGGAAATCCTTATACACAGCAAATTGAGGGATGTGATTTTGACTCGTTAATTATTTACAATTATGATAATTTCCCTGGACAGGGGAATAACGGACCTTATACGCTGGATTCGTGGATCGTGGACGGTCAGACTTTCAATATGGATTTCAATACCATTCCACAACTGGTAGATTCAATGAACGTATGGGATCCCAACGGAAACTGGTTTATCTCTAACAATTTCAGTATTGACGGAGGGGATCTGACCCGTGATTATGGTGCCATTACGATTGTTCAGTTTGGAATCGTCGTAGCTGTATCACCGGCTGATTTACAACCAACACCAAGTAAGGTATCGCTGCCATTATCGGTAGGATTCCACGAATTGATATTTGAGAATACGACCGATGGTTGTATTGATACAATTTATATAAACGCCGAGTGTAACGATTGTCCGGAATATTTTATGGATGATATGCTGACTCTGGACGCCGGAGACTGTGCCGACTCTACGGAACTGTGTATTTCGGTTTTACCGGCAGATATTACCAATTATACCATTACGGATAACGGAGCTGTTTATACGAATGGATTTGCGGGCTGTGATTTTGATTCTATTCAAAGTTATCTGACCGTGTCCTTTAATAATACAGGTACTTATCAGATGGATAACTGGATGATCAACGGGATCGCTTTTGGTCCGCTTACTTTTACCGACCCGGCTGTTTTAGCGGATAGTATGAATGTGATCGACCCGACGGGTAACTGGAATTACAGCGGATTGCTGATTACCGGAGGTGCTGAATTGAACACCTACGGAGACTTGATAATCAGTGAAAATGGAATGCCATTATCAACCGTATCACCGAGTCCAATTTTACGGGCCAATGGAACAGCGATGCTGCTGGATACTGGTTTCCACGTAGTGATTGTAACGGATGACATCAGCGGTTGTGCAGATACGATTGACGTTCAGGTGGATTGTACGCCCGCACCGGATTGCCCTGACTTTATCAGCGTAGCCAGTCAGATGCTGCTTTTGGACGATTGCAACGAAGATGCTATTGCTTGCGTTCCGGTCCCGATCAACGACGCCATTCGATTCACAATTACGGATAACGGAATGCCCTACGGAACGATGTTAACGGCTTGTGGAGCTGATACCGTGCTGATCTACGAAACAGAAAATGTACCGGGTAGTAGTTCTTATAATCTGGAAGAATGGACGGTGAACGGAATGATGTTCAGCGGTC
This sequence comes from uncultured Saprospiraceae bacterium, assembly GCA_937921555.1. GTDB lineage: Bacteria > Bacteroidota > Bacteroidia > Chitinophagales > Saprospiraceae > JALZUU01. Next base: position 15,393 of record CAKZUV010000209.1, on the reverse strand, counting down.
AGTTTGAGGATCTGAACGCGTTGGCGGATTCCATGCGATTATGGGATGCCGGCAGCAACTGGATCTACGATCAGGTAGCAGAAACACTGACCGGAGCGAATGCTGATAACACTTACGGTACGTTGAATATCCGTCACCTGGTGACCAATAGTTTTGTTGTATTAGAAACGGTAGATATGATGGTCGGCGGTGGAACCAATCTGGCGTTAGCCGCAGGATTCCACGAAGTGATCTTTGAACGACCGGATGGTTGTATGGATACCGTAGCGATCACCGCGATCTGTCCTAATCCGGATACAATCTTAACAGATTTGGTTATCGGTATTACGGATACGATTTGTCTGGATACGTTTGATCTGGCTGGAAATATAATCGATATTGACAATATTTGCACCGATGCGTCGGGAACTTCAACGAGTGTAAACTTCCTGGATGGATTTACCTGCATTGAAGTAACTGGAATAGAAGTAGGAATGGATACGGCCTGTATCGTGCTGTGTGATGATCTTGGAATGTGTGATACGACGACCTTTATTTTCAACACGATTTCTGATCAGGTTTCGCCACCGACGGCAAATCCGGATACCGCCAATACGGTTATCGAATTTTCGGTAGATGTAGTAGTGGTTAACAATGATGATGCGGGTAATCAACCGATTGATACTTTCTTCATTGTCGATGGTCCGGATAATGGTTCGGCCTTCCTGAATCCTGAAACTGGATTGCTGACTTACACCCCGTTTGCAGGATATTGTAATGATAACATTCCGGATATGCTGACCTACGGGCTTTGTAATGCTTCGGGTTGTGATACGTCTACGGTGACGATCTTCGTTGAATGTGATACGTTGCAGGAACTGATTATCCATAATGGATTTTCACCCAACAATGACGGTGTAAATGATGTATTTATGATTCAGGGATTAAGAAATTTCCCGAATAACTCACTTTGTGTTTTCAATCGCTGGGGAAATCAGGTTTATCGTAAAGATGCCTACGGTTTTAACGAAAGCGGTCAGTACGACGAGAACACACTTTGGAACGGAACGTGGACGGAACAAGTCCTGCCGGATGGTACTTATTTCTACCTGCTGGATGACGGTAATGGCAACAGGTTCTCCGGTTACGTACAGATACACCGATAAGATACTACATACTATGAGACTGTGCTGAAAATTCTTTTACCGGAATTTTCATCAAACAGATTTTTTTTGTGAATTTAAGCAAGTGGCTACCGGATGGTAGTTACTTGCTTTTTTATGTTCAAATCTTTTTTCTCAACCCTTCCACAAAACCCACAGTGCGCCGATGCCGGTAACCAGTAAGATGAATTTCCGGTAATCGTCATCTTTTATTTTTTTTACCAGAAAAACACCGGTGATAATTCCCAGAATGGTTGCAGGCAGCAGATATAAATCAATTTTTAAGGAAGCGGGATTGACCGTTTCCCAGGAGAAGGCATGAAGAAAAAGTTTTAATAAATTGATAATAAAATACAACCATGCCGCCGTTCCGATAAATTCATTTTTGGGCAGCCGGACGGCTAGAAAAAAGATGGTGGTAAAAGCGCCTGCGAGGTTACCGACCATGGTAGTGACACCGGCAATAATTCCGATCGCAGCGGCGAACCACCACTGGGTGGGAATAGGCTGGTTTTTACGGCGATCCCACCAAAAAAGACCGATGACGGTGACCAAAATCAGCGTAGCCATCATTTGCCGGAAGACCGCTTCGGGCAGATCTTTCCCAAACCAGCTGCCCAGCAAAACACCTAATGCCATCCAGGGCAGCAATTTCCAGAGATAGCTCCAGCGGGTATGGCGGTTGTAATAAATCACCGCAAACAGATCGCCGATAACGAATAAAGGAACGATGATGCCCGTAGAGGCTTTGCTGCCAAAAACCTGAGACATGAGCAGCACGTAGAATGGTCCCAAACCTTTTATTCCAGCTTTCGCCATCCCAATTAAAAACGCGGCGGATAATCCAAACAGCCAGTATAGATCAGGAAAGTTATTCAAATGAAAGGGTTAAAATTATTTGAAAATTGATACACGATTTTTACTTTTTCACTTGTTTTTTCAATGTGGCAAATATTTCATCAATATCATAATTTTCTTCGCTGAGGGCGTGAGATTTTCGATTGATTTCGTCGATAATCAAAAACTGTGTTTCTCTAATCACCTTATCCTCCGCATACCTTGCCGTTTGTTTATCCTGATGATAATAAGCATTTCTAATGTTGGTATATTCGACCGTTCCGTAGGGCGTATCCATATCCTGCGCACGCATGACGACCGGGGTAAGTTTAACGGTAGTTAACCAGGTAAAAAAAGTAGCACCTCCGCAGATTAACATTACAAAAAATGCCAGCATGGAAAAGATATTTTTATAATGCCGTTGTTCCTGTTTCACTTTTACCCGGCTGCCGATAATTATTCCAACAAGCAGCACAAGGGTTAATATTCCAAAAAATAGTAAATCTTTGGACAGTCCGGTATGGATAGGGTCGAAGGTGGCAATAATTTCGTTCATAATAATTAAAGAATTAGTGGGCAAAGGTACGAAGAAGAATTTATTTTGCTAAAATCAGACAAGTGCGATAAGTGAAAAGTAAATTGCCAATCGCTTTTAAAAAATAATTTCCTATCATTGTTTTATGAAAAAGAAGGAGAACACAAACTACTGGCTGTTTCAGGCCCACGAGCAACAATTTTTGCTGGGGCCGGCCCTGAGAATGGATGCGGTCCATACCTTTCCGGTGAAAGCGCACCGGAAAAAAATAAAAAGGGGGGATAAAGTAATTTTATGGAAAACGGGAGCGAATGCCGGCGTTTACGGACTGGCAGAAGTGCAGTCAGAAGTAGGTACGTGGAAAGTCTCCGAAGAGCAAAAAACTTTCTATCTGCAACCCGTATCTTCCGGAGAAAATGTAAAAATAAAAGTTGAATATAACCTGTGGAACAGACCCGTTACCAAAGAATTCCTGACGGAAAATAAGGAGTTCGATAAGTTTTACGGAGGTTTGTCCGGGGTCACCTACAAAGCGACCAAACGTCAGTACGAACTGATCGCCGGAATGGCCCAACGCGAAAATCTGGTGGAAGAATCCATCCCGGACTACATCGAAGGACTGACGGCGGTACACCCGCTGAATCTCATTTTGCACGGACCACCAGGCACCGGAAAAACTTACAGAACAATTGATCATGCGCTGGCCATCATCGAACACCGTACCCTCGCAGAACTCGCCCTGGAATCCCGGGCCGACCGGCAGCAGCGCTACCAGGAATACGTGGAGGAAGGACTAATTTATTTTGTTACTTTCCACCAGTCTTTTACCTACGAAGATTTTGTAGAAGGCATTAAACCGATCACCGAAAAAGGACAGATCCGGTACGAAATTCAAAACGGAATTTTTAAACACATCGCGCTCGAAGCCAGACAAGAACTGGTGGACGACATCATGGAAGCCATTCCGGCACCACATCAACTGGTAGAATTTAAGCCACTCTACAAATCTTTTTTGGAATATTTGAAAACGGATGCCTTCGAAAATTTTCCGGGGCCGGGAGGGAGTAAATTATTTTTACACCGGATTGAGCGGACTGGAAATTTGAAAGTCCGGAAAGAAAAATTTTTTGGAATTGCTTCGGTTTCCCGAAAAAAACTGGAAAAAATTTACTACGAATTTCAGGCGCTGGATGCCAGTGAACTGACGGATCCGTTGTCGGTCGTCCGCAGCAGCGCCAACGTATCCAACGCCGAAGACTATCTGATTGTCCTGGCGTCTCTGCGCGATTTTGAACAGCAGTATGTGGAGACCAGTTCACTGGGCAATCCGGAAAATATGGCCGATATCTTACCCGATATTTCCATGGCGCATTTTTCTGAAATAGCCAAGCAAACCGCCGAACGATTTGTACTTATTATTGACGAAATAAACCGTGCCAACATTGCCAGTGTATTTGGTGAATTGATCTCGTTGATCGAACCGAATAAAAGAGAAGGCGCACCGGAAGCCCTGCATTTGGTACTCCCTTATTCTAAAACAATGTTCAGTGCTCCACCCAACTTATATTTGTTGGCCACCATGAATACGGCGGACCGGAGTATTGAGAATCTGGATTTTGCGCTCCGTCGGCGATTTGCCTTTGAAGCCGTTTTGCCCGATCCGGCGGTGATCAGTCAATTGAATCAGCAACCCCTGATGGACGGAATTCATCTGGAATTATTATTAAAAGCAATCAACGACCGGATCACTCTTTTGCTGGATGCCGCGCATTGTATTGGACATGCTTATTTTTTACAGGTAGATAATTTAGCAGATTTAAGAAAAGTTTTTGATCGGTCGATTCTTCCGTTGTTGAAGGAATACTTTTTCGCAGATCCGGGTGAAATAGGACTGGTGCTGGGAAAAGCTTTCGTAGAAGTAAGAAAAGTAGAAGGAGATATTTTTGCAGATTTTCAACATCCCTACGTGCAGGATTTTGCGGATCAGAAACGCTACCGGATTAAATCGGCCGGAGAAGTAGATGCTGCCGGATTTATGGCGATTTATCAATAGAATATGGGAATCAGGGGCCTAGTGCCTCGGGCATAAATTAATTGAGTACATGGACTGGTTATTTTTCATCTGCTCTTCTTTAGAAAATTCCTCATTATGCTACGGCATAACTCCGGATTTTCTGCTTCGATCAGTCGAAAAATACCAACACTCCATATACCCACTAACTTACTGCCCAAGGCACTAGTAAAACTTTTCTGAAGGGGTGATGTTGTAAAATTACGGGGTAGAAGACGGGATGGAACAGCTTCATTGATAAAATCGGATAACTTTAGTGGATATTACCTCGTATTCCTTATTTTTGTATAAAAATTCAAATATTATGAAAGTCGAGCAAATATATACAGGATGTTTAGCGCAGGGTGCCTATTACATTGAGAGTGACGGTCAAGCCGCGATTATTGACCCTTTGCGGGAAACGGGCCCTTACATTGCGAAAGCGAAGTCTAATGGTGCTGCCATTAAATACATATTTGAAACCCACTTTCACGCTGATTTTGTTTCGGGTCACCTGGATTTGGCCAAAAAAACAGGCGCAAAAATTATTTACGGACCGGAAGCAGAAACGGGTTATACCAAACACCTGGCAAAAGACGGTGAAGTCTTTAAGCTGGGCAAAGTGACGATTACCGTTTTACATACACCGGGGCACACACCGGAAAGTACCACCTATTTATTAAAAGACGAAGCGGGGGAACCCTACGCGATATTTTCGGGAGATACGCTTTTTATCGGTGATGTAGGTCGTCCGGATCTGGCGCAGAAAAAAGGACATCTGACCGCAGAAGATTTGGCGGGCTGGCTGTTTGACAGTTTGCGTAATAAAATTATGCCCTTACCGGATCACGTATTGGTTTATCCGGCACACGGTGCCGGCTCTGCCTGTGGAAAAAGTATGAGTAAAGAAACGTGGGATACACTGGGTAATCAAAAACAAACAAATTACGCTTTACGGGCGGATATGACCAAGTCCGAATTTATCGAAGCGGTGACCGATGGTCTGCTGCCTCCTCCGGTATATTTTTCGGCCAACGCAAAACTCAATAAGATGGGCTACGAATCTATTGATACGGTCATGGCTCGGGGTGCGCAGGCGTTGTCGCCCGATGACTTTGAAAAGATTGCCAACGAGACACAGGCGTTGCTGCTGGACGTCCGGGATAAAACGATTTTTGTCAAAGGCTTTATTCCAAATTCTATTTTTATTGGATTGCAGGGAAGCTTTGCACCCTGGGTTGGGGCGCTGATTCCTGATCTGAAACAACCGATTTTGTTAATCACCGAACAGGGAAAAGAGGAAGAGGCTGTTAAGCGTCTGGCCCGGGTAGGCTACGATAACGTGGTGGGACATCTGGCAGGTGGTTTCCCGGCGTGGGAGGCAGCCAGCAAGGAAGTCGATACCCTTGAAACGATTGACGTCGATACTTTTGCCACACTTTATAATGAAAATTTAAATTTACTGGATGTACGCAAACCGGGAGAATACGCAGCGGCCCATGTGGTGACTGCACAAAGTTTTCCGCTGGATTTTGTGAATGAAAAGATGAGTGAGGTAGATGCCGGGAAGGAATATTATCTGCAATGTGGCAGCGGTTACCGGTCTACTATTGCCGGATCTATTCTGCGGGCGCGGGGTTTTGATAAGTTAATAAATGTGCAGGGAAAATTCAACGATATTGCGGCGGGACCGATTCCGACGGTGACGGCGGCTTGTAGTATGGGAGGGAGTTAGGATAATATATTGGTACGGTAGGTTTACCAAACTTTACTCGAAACTATCTGCCAGGATACTTGTGAATCTACTCCGATTCGAAATAATTTAGTAAACCTACCTATTTCGAGTCCACCAGTAAATTATCATAAACCAAAACCTTCTCCCAGACATCCTGATAATCTTCGATAAATTTTAAATGAGCAGGATCTTCCTGATAGGCATCGTGATCCTCGGCGGAATTAAAGTGACAAATCCAGGCGACCAGATAATCGTTATCCACCACTTCCCGGTCCGTTCCCGCTGGAGGTCCGTAGTAAATTTTTTGGATAGAAGGGACTTTAGCCAATTCCGCGAGACCCGTCATAAACTCGGTCTTTCTTTGATCCGTCAAGCCTTCAGCGGCATAAAAATAAACGGTATGAATAAATCCCGGTTTTGCTGCATCTAGCGTTGCGTCGTCAAGTTTTAATCTAAGCTGCTCATTTTGGGTCTTTAATTTGATGACCTCATTTTTTATTTGCTGGTCGCTGCAACTGGTAGCAAACAGCAGGGTGATTAGCAAAATGGGAAGTGAAATAGATTTGAGCATAGTTGAAATTTTTAGCAGCTTGAAAATTAAATCCCAAAATAAAAAATAAATTTGATAACCTGTTCAAGACCCTTTACTTTTATGGCATGTTATCTATTTTAATTCCTGTATACGCAGAAACGGTCGTTCGTCTGGTATCCGAGCTGGTCCGGCAGGGGCGCATGCTGGACATACCCTTTGAACTGATTGTTTTGGACGATGGATCACCGGAAGTAATAAAAAAGGAGAACCAATCTATTGCCGATATTCCGGAGGTCACTTACGGAAATCTCCCAAAGAATCTGGGACGTTCGGCTATCCGGAATCGACTCGGAACGCTCGCAAAATATCCCTACTTGTTATTTTTAGATTGTGATAGCTATCCTGCTCACAAAGATTTTTTAAAAAAATATATTGAAAATTCAGCGCCCGATACGGTCCTGGTCGGAGGTACCGCTTACGCGGACGTAGCACCAAAAGGGAAAGCATTACATTGGTTGGTGGGGAGTAAACGCGAAGTAGTACCGGCCGTGCGACGGGCACTTCATCCGCATCATGGATTCAGCTCTTTTAATTTCGTGGTACCGAAAGCGGTTTTTAATAAAATAAAATTCGATAATACCATTACTCAATATGGACACGAAGATACGCTGTACGGCTGGTCGTTGAAAAAAGCAGGGATTGACGTAAAACATCTGGATAATCAACTGATACATTCCGGGCTGGATGAGGCCGGTATTTTTCTGGAAAAGCGTCGAACCGCCATTCGTAATTTATTAATTTTACAAAAAAAATATCCCACGATGGATACCAAATTATTGCGGACCTACGACCGGATATCTGCAATCGGATTGCGATCGGTCGTCGTTGGATTATACGAATTTTTTGAGCATTCTATTTTAAAAAATCTGAAAAGCAATCGACCGAGTCTCCTTTTTTTCTTCTGGTGGAGTCTGGTGGCGTTAGACCGGGGGCGAAAGCAGGCAGTTTAAAATTAATAACAAATTTGGCCTCTTCAGTTACCGCTGTATCACCATTCTGAAATGCCGGGTAATACTTTCCTGTAAAAGCGAAAGAAAATAGACGCCCGGTGCAATCTGCTTTGTCTTTAATCTGACCGTTGGCTGACTGACATTCGTACTTTTATGAATAATTTTTCCGGTCTGATCCAGTAATTGCAGCGTAGCTGGTCCGGACTGGATTTTTGGAATCACAATTTGCGAATCAATACTTCCCGGAAGGATGACAAAGTCGGTCGGAATATCCGTAAAATCAGCCCTGTCACTGGCCGCAGGCACGGTAGCCGGAGTAGCCTCCGCCAAGTCCACACGCAGGTCGGTATATCGATACCATTGTGCGCCGGCAATATTTATGTGATTTTTCCAGGTTTCGTTCTTAGGGTTCCAGGCATTTTGTCCGTCCATATAGATAGAAAAGGCTTCGGACAGCGAATTTTGCCCGATCCATTTTCCCATAAATTTGGGGCCTGCGCCGAAAATAGGCAAAATATCCAGGCTTCCTTCAGTGGGCGCGAGGGCAGGAAGGCGATAGGAGAGGTAGTTAAAAATACTGTTTCCATCGCTGTATAATGGAGAAGAACGGTAATAATGGACCAAAACCCGATCGCAAAGTGCACCAATTTTTTTGCACTGGCCCGGTGTCGGTTTGCCGATATACACTTCGGTCAGGGCGCCGGAACGAGTTGCCTGCGCCTTTATTTGTACCAATTGCTGGTGATAATAAGTAAAAGCACCGGCGGTATCGCAGGGAAGTTGATGTTCGGACAGATACGTATCGCAGTAATATTTGTCGATCATGTGCTGGTTCCAGAACTCAAATTCCAGATTAAAAACGTCGAAGCGGGCGGCGGCATCGGGATAAAGCTGGTTGTAGATTTCCAAACGCTCAAAGGAGCGGGCAGATTCACCGACGGCTCCAAAACTTTGAATTCCGTAATCTCTGCGGGCCCGTCGCATAAAATCGGCGAGTGGTTGAGCGGAGGCGGCATTGGTCAGATCAAATTTTTGGGAATGAATAAAGTAGAGATTATAGCAGAGGAGGTAGTTAAAGCCGTATTGCTGCGCAAATTCCAGCAATTCGTTTTCGGCGGCGGCATCTCCGATAATATCGACAAAATCATTGACGTAGAGTCCTCTGACCGATTGCGCCGAAAGCGAAACTGAGCAGATCAGAAAAAAGAGACACAAGATATTTTTCATAAAAAAATTGGTAAAATACGAGCAAATTTGACGAAAGTATCAATTACTTACAGCGGACAAAAAACATACCTTAATCAAAGTTCAGTAATAAAACAGCAATAACCTTAGTGGTTTTGAGCGAAGTAGCGTATTTTGCGCCTCTTTTGGTTACAGCCCCTTACGAGTTTAACATAGTATAGAAATTATGAGCATCAAAGAACTAATGCCCCATTTTAAATTTAAGAAGGAAAATCTGCCAGGTTACCGGGAGATTCTCATTTTTGTGATTTTTATGGTCTTCTATAAGATCTCGCGTTGGATTGCGATCGGGGACGAGCAGACCGCTTTTGCCAATGCTTACCGGGTGATTGAATGGGAGAAGATGTTAGGGATTTTCTACGAAATTCCGATTCAACAATATTTTCTGGATTATAAACTCATGATCAAAGCGGTCAATCAGTTTTATATGCGGGTGCATTTACCTTCGACCATCATCTTTTTTATCTGGTTATACCATTATAAGCGACCTTACTATTTCTTTATCCGGAATGGGTTTTTGCTGGCGAATATCGTTACCCTTTTTATATTTATTGGTTTTCCCTGTGCGCCACCGCGAATGCTGAATGAGATAGGATTTGTGGATACCTTACTGTCGGTCAGCGACATCAATCTTTACAAAGGAAATCTGTCTAAATTATTCAATCAGTACGCGGCGATGCCATCGATGCACTTTGGTAATTCGTTGTTGATAGCGGTGGTTACCCTTATTTTGTCAAAAAATAACTGGGTGCGGATTGGTCTGTTTATCTATCCGATTTTTGTTCTTTGGATGATTGTGATTACCGGTAACCATTTCTTTTTAGATGCAGTGTTAGGTGGAATCATTGTGTTGGCTCCTTATCCGCTGATGCGAATTGCTGAAAAAGTATTTCCGGATTGGGCGTGGGTTTCGCGGGGTTCGGTTGCACAACGCAAGGCGAGTGTGTTGATGAAGTAGAGAGGTTTCCGGTCGGGTTAGTAATTCGGGAAAGCAGCATTATGGAACAATCCCCTGTCTCGGATGAACACGTTAGCGGGCCTGATTAACAAATTTACCGATTAACGGTGTTAAGCTTTGAGCGATAACCCCGACAGCTTGCCTCGGGGAGCTTCTTTTCTGTTCATTTTAGTTAAAAAAGGCGTACTGTCCGTATACCGGGATACAAATAGCGCAATAATTCCCCAAAATAGTTGCGTTAAATTTATAATCTATAAACTTTAGGTATACCTTTTTGCGTTTAAGTCATTTCTGGAGCCAGCTTTCTTCACTTATGCCACCAACGAAAATGACACCCAACTATACCTTCTTAAAATTTACGCTTCTTTTATTTTTGCTACCTGTTGTTTTATCCGCACAAGTTCGTATCGGAATTGGTGGCGGCGGTTTTTTTGGATTAAAAAGTCAGGGCATAAATGCCGGATTACAATTACAGAAAGACTATTCTGATTTTAGTGCTTTAAGAATACAAATAGGGTTGACCGACAAACCTTCCAATCTCCCTCAACAAAATTTAAATCCGGATCATGAATATCTGGCCGGACATATTTCCTATCTGGTACTGCCGGTGGAATACCAGTATTTTATACCCTTTAAACATCTGCGTGCTGGTGTGTTTGGAGGCCCCTATTTTGCCTACGGTCTGAAAGCAGGAATTCTCAGAAAACTGGATGATTTTAATTTTGAAAAAATAGACCTTGATTTTGCGGTAAACGGTATCCGCCGGTTTAATATGGGCGTACACCTTGGTGTCGGACTGGAACTGGAATTACCCCGCTTTAAGCGAATGTTTGTTCGTTTAAACTATGATCTGGGATTGGTAGATCTTGATCTGGGAGATACTTCCAATTTTCAGGAGGGAATTGGTATCCTGATGGGGCTGATGGTTCCGATCAAGGGCGGCAATAAAGCGGAATCGAACGAGTGATTACCTGAACAAAGTTATATCTCCACTGTACTGCTGAGTGGTTTGATCCACAAATTCTATTACAGCTACGTACACATAAACTCCGGAATTAAGCGGCTGATTTTTGAAATTTCCGTTCCAGCCAAAAGCCGTATCGTTGGGCGGGAACTGAAATTGTTCGTAGACGACCGCTCCCCAGCGATTGTAAATCCGTAGAGACCGGATACGCGCCACACTTTGGTCTGTGCGAATGAAAAAATAATCGTTAATCCCGTCTGCGTTGGGAGAGAATGCATTGGGAATATAAACGGCTCTGTCCCGGTTTACCGTAATCAAAACACTGGCGGTGTCTGTACAACCCCGGCGGTCGGTAATGGTCAGTTGGTATTCTGTATCAAAAAAAGGCGTGGCTACCGGATCGGGACAATCCGTACAACTAAGCTGTTCTCCGGGAGACCATTCATAAGCAACACTATCTGAATTTTCGCCAATTACAAAAGAATGGAGCACGATTTCATCGCCCAGTGTGATTATCCGATCTTCTGATACCTCCACCTGAGTTATTTCCGCCTCCGGAATTATAAAAGGAAATTCGTTTAAACAACCCACCGAATCCCGTACCGTAAGGAGATAATCTCCCGTTCCTAAATCACCGAACAGCGGGGTATTCTGAAACACATCCGGAAAAATTGCATAGCTGAATCCTGAAGTTATATTGTTTAAAAACAAACGACCATTCTCTTCTCCGGGACAATTTACGGGGGTAATGAGCCAGTCGGGTGGAGCGATCATCTGAACGTCTAATTCCACGGTAGCCGACGAGGTACATCCCAAAAAATCGGTAACGGTCAAGTCATAAAATCCGGGGCCTATATCGGTGAGGTTATTTGTTGCTGCTCCGGTATTCCAGTTAAAAGAATAGGGTGGAGTACCTCCGGAAACCGTGGCCTGGATATCGCCATTTGCCTGTCCTTCACAACTATTGGTTTTTATAAAACTGATAGCGGGGACAGACTGGTGGAAGAGAACGATTTCGGCGATGGAATCGCAGCCATTTATTCCAGTATTCAGTTGCTGATAAATGCCGGGCGTATTGGTAAGATTACCAAAGATGTCGATGGAGTCATCGGGACAAATTGTTCTTTCCTCAGAGCTTAGAGGAACTGGAAAAGCAGTTACCACATAACGAACGAGAGAGTCGCAGTTCCTGCTATTGGAAAAAATAAAAGTCGTATCTGCGTTAGCACCCAGTGCTATATTTTCAATGAAAATACTATCGTTTACGCAAATAAGCGTGTCTATAATATTTACGGTATTTGAGTTTTGCACGAAAGTGCCCAGAATATTATTTGTGTAATTACATTCCTCTAAGTCAGTGACAGCAAATAAATCTTCAACGTTGAAAGGCGTAGTCAGCGACTGGTCATCATTTGCTACCACAAAAACAGAACCGCTGGCAGGAGAACCAGTCTGAAAGCTGATGGAAGTACATTGTCCAATATCCAATAATTCATTTGAATTAAATGTATTAATATGGTTAGAAAAATCAATAGCAGGATTGCCATCGTACGCCGAGATTGAAAATTCGTCCGTAATCGGCGCATCTCCGACGTTGCATATTTGAAAATTAACCGTGATGTCATCGTCGGAACAGGTATGAGTGACTGACGTTACTTCCAGGTCCGGAAGCGGAAAAAAAGGATTGCTATATTGGTTTAAAAAAGTATTCATTACAATACTATCGCCGACAATGTTTGGATTTTGTTGTTGGATGGGAATGCTCAGATCATCATTTATATTGGTATTAATAAAAGCGTGTTGATTCCAGACCGGTCGGGACTTACTCCAGGGAGTATTGGCGGATTTAAAAGCGATAATATTGCCATTCACCGCGTTGGGTCCACAGGAAATGAGTATTTCCGTTTGGCCGTCGGCATCGACGTCGACAATGACCGGCATCTCAACGTGCGTAGCGGATTTGCAAGGTGTTTGAAACTCAACATTGCCCGTCGGGCCATCAAAAATATAGAGGCTATCCTGATCCCGGTATATTACTTCCGCAGCCCCGTTGCCACAAAAATCAAAAACACTGGATACGGTCACCGCCGAAGGATCAAAGATCGGCCGCGTCCAGAGGATAGAAAAGTCATTATCTAATGCGTAAAAATTATCACGACTAACAAAGCTTATTTCGGGTAAGCCATCGCCATCGAGATCTGCAATGTTAGGTCTGGAAGCTCCCCCCCCCACGTTGGTAAACAGGGGGAATTCGTGCATCACCACGGGCGTCTGCACATCCCATACATATACGGTATTCTGGGTGTCAAGTTTTCCCTGAATGATCGCATCCAGGTCACCGTCCAGATCGAAATCAGCAATACTGGTATAGCCATCTGAGTAAGAAGTATCTACCTGGACTTCCACCTGAATGGTACCACTGTCCAAATTAACAGAAAGCACCTGATTACCTGCAATAATTTCCAGTCCGGTACAATTCGGACAATGGTCATCGGGCAGCGCATCAACGACGACCGGAGAAGGGAAAAAATAAGGAATGGCACCCGCGTCCCGGGCCGGATGATGTCCGTCGGAGCGCATTTTTCCACCTGTAGCCAGCAAAGAACCATCGAGGGCATTATAGATTTGATTACCAATAATAATTTCTACGGAACCGTCATAGTTGACGTCGGCCAGGTTGACGATAGACCAGCGATAGCCTGCGCCGTAGCCAACGGTATCCGTTGTTGCATATTTGAGTTCACCATTGTGTTCAAAACAATAAATATGACGGTCATTTCCGACTAAAATAATTTCTCCTTTTCCATCCAAATCAATATCTCCGAGAGCAGGAGCCATTCCGCCATCTATTGTGGTTGGCAGATGAATAGCGTGTTTGGTAGCGCCATTTTGTCCATTGATAATAAAGAGTGAGTCGCGGTTGATCCAGTGGGTAACCACCTCGGGCAGTCCGTCGGCGTCCAGGTCTCCAACGACGACCACCGGGTAGTTTCCGACGTTGGCCTGGCTGGTCCAAAAATTTTCGAGCGCAATGTTTTCGCAGTTGGGTACAAATGTACATTCGGGTTCGCAGCCGCTGTAGTAGAAGTCGAGGCAATCGTCGTTGCAATCGCAATCGGGATCAAAACAGTCGATGAGGCCATCCAGATCATCATCCCGTTGGTTGGAACAATTCTCCGGAGGAGGCGGAAAAGTGCCTGCGAAGAGCAGGAATGAAAACAACACAGCGAAGAGGTAACGAAGGAGCAGCATGGTTGAGGGTTAAGACAAATACCTATATGAATCTTCTGATTCAGGCGATTTTAAATAAATTCAGTCCGTAAAAGGGGAGTAGCATGCGTTATATACTTACGCAAAAGAGGGGTTATGTGGATGATAAAGATACAAAAAGAAATTCCAAACTCAGGAAGAAGAAACATCAGGAAGGTAGCAAAAAATGTCGGTGATACTGCCAATAGCGCTGTAGTTGATGCGAGAATGTATAAAACTATAAAGAAAGGGTATATTTATGCTTTAAAAGGAGATATTTTGTCCGAAATACTTGATTTATTGGTTGTCAATTTATACATTTGTGCCGCTGTAGAAAAGCAGCTTTTATTTTAAGCCAAAAAGGTGTAACCTTGTAGACCAAAAGCGGTATACAATAGACACCGGGAACGAATTTTGATAAATTCCGGTTAAATAAAAACACTCGGAGGAGTGGGAGAGTGGCTGAATCCACCGGTTTGCTAAATCGACGTACTTGGAAACAGGTACCGCGGGTTCGAATCCCGCCTCCTCCGCCAATAAATTAAATCAATTATTCGCTTTTAAAGTGAATATTCGGGGTGTAGCGCAGTCCGGTTAGCGCACCTGCTTTGGGAGCAGGGGGCCGCAGGTTCGAATCCTGCCACCCCGACACCGTCTAAGTGGCTGATTATCAATTAGTTACGACAAATTAAGCCAGTCAGTTTGACTGGCTTTTTTTTTGATCCTGACACATTCCTGACACATTTTGCCTGTTTTCTCTGGATGCTTTGTACTGCTTTTGGGTGCTGGATAGCGCGGAAATGAAGGGGAGCATTGTTATAATTTGGGGGTTATTTATTTTTGGATTTCAGGGCTGTATTCTTATCATTTGACCGGCTGTTCTGGCGGGTTGTTGTTCCCTTTGCTTTTATTTTCCGGGTTTGGTGGTTCTGGAGGCTTTTAGGGGTTTACTGCTTAATTGGCTTTTAGGTGATCTCTGAGAGAGGTGTGGGTAATGAATCTGAGCACCCAGGTTGGGTTTGAGGTGTTTCCTGCGTTCCTACCTGAACTGAGAGGATTGTGTTTGTAGGTCTGTCTGGTTGAGAGATAGAGGTCAATTAATGTTCTGGCTTTTGATTGGTCGTCATGTTAAGCGG
>CAKZUV010000208.1 GCA_937921555.1 uncultured Saprospiraceae bacterium | reverse complement strand
GGTTACGGCTAAGTCATTGACCGCCAATACTTCACAAATTTTTCGGCACCGTAGCTTTGGCTACGAACCTCAAAATTTGCTTCGTCTTGACAATCAAGCACTTACCCTCACCTTTTGTGAACATTCTTAAACAGCTTCTATTGCTAAAATACGATTTTTTTAAAACTAAGAGACGTGGAATAGCATTCGTATGCGCTTAACTGGGGCCAGATACAAAAGGATTAAGTCCCAACGATTATTCGGTTTTACTTCGTATCACTACTCTACAAAAAATCCTTTTCCGTGGTTGACTGCAACAAAATATCCGCCTGATTCCAACGGAATAATGCGGCGGGTATTGATCCCGGCGGGCAGGGCCAGTGGCGTGTATTTGCCAAAGGCTTTTTTATCCGAATCAAACCCGGTAAATTTCCCACCACTATTGCCCATGCTCTTACCAAATTCGGTGAGCAACTCATGATGGTTGCCAACAAAAATAATTTCGTTCTGATCCGTGACCGTAAAGTCCTGAATGCTGCTCCATTGTGCTACGTCGGGTAAAGGGATGGCGGAATACTTTTGTCCTTCGGACAGGAAAAGCATAGATCGTAATTCCCGGATTTCCCGCTGATCGGCTATTTGTTCCGGATCGTAGAGCGTCAGGTCTTCCGCCTTTTCAACTTTGGAAAAATCGACGTAGGTTTGGAATTGCTTGCGGATAAGGGGAATCTGCATTTTTAGTTTGTCCAGGCCGGCAAAGGGCATATTTTCACCAAAAAAATATGAAAAGATCAATGGTTCCGGCTGTTCGTTTTTATCAAAATCCCCCACAAATAACTTAACGGGATTTTCCGGACTTGCCTTCCACTTAAAATTTTCTCCGGCGTTTCCAGCCAAAATATCCAGTCTGCCATCTCCGTTAAAATCGTGGAGATAAATGTTGTTCCATAATCCTCCTGTGTTGAGTAATCCTAAATCTTTGGAACGATAAACAAGATTTCCGTCTCCCTGATTTTCGATGATACTAATCGGCATCCAGTCTCCACAGAGTACCAAATCCAGGTCTCCATCCTGATCGTAATCGGCCCATTCACTATCGGTCACCATTCCATAGCGTTCTTTTTTTACAATCTCCAAACCGAATCCGCCTTTATTTCGTAGTATAAAACTGAACGGGGAAAGTCCGTAATAACCGGGCATTGAGCGACCACCAACAAAGATATCCGCAAAGCCATCTCCGTCGAAATCTCCCGTAGCGACGGTCCCGCCATTGGTGTGGGGCAGCGATAAAGGCAGCCTTTTCAGATTTCCTTTTCCGTCGTTGAGGTAGAGGCGGTCTTCGAGTTCTTTGGACAATTCCTTGTGGACACCACCGCCACTAACCACGTACAAATCCAGATCGCCGTCACCGTCAAAATCGATGGTGGCTGCGTCCACATCTTCGTATTTGGTATCCCGGTCAAAATCTTTATTCGCTAATTTCTTGAAAGTTTTTCCGGTTCCCAGATAAATTTCGGGTGCCTGAAACTGAGCACCTCCTCGGAATAAATCTTTTATTCCATCCTGATTAAAATCTGCATAAACAACGGCAGGGCCTTCCCGCGATAATTTCTCGGGAATCAGACTTTCTATTTTATAATCAGAAAAATCATTTTCCAAATGTTTACTGAACGGAGCGGTCGTTGCAGCCGTTGCGACCTTCGACGGATACTGGTATTGCGTTGTGTTGTTATCTTTTTCCAGCACGTGCAACTGATTAATTTTCAGATTGGTAAAAATGGATTGCGTGGCATCCGGCCAAATCACCTGAACGGTTTCTACCGCGTCTTCCGTACCCAAACCAACATAAATCTGATGGGTACTCGAAGACTGATAACCCCGGGTATTTGACAATGAAAATTCTTTAATTCCATTTGTTGTTTTCACTTTTACTTTGGTCCCTTTTACGGTCTTACCGGAATTTTTATCTGCCAGTTTAAAACTAATATAGTTTTGCTGATTGCCCGCTTTATTTTCCAGCAGACTGGCTTCCTGATTGATATTATTCACCAAAACATCCAAGTCCCCATCCTGATCAAAATCTGCGTAGGCGGCTCCGTTAGAAAATCCGGGTTTGCCTACAAAAGAGGTATTGAGCTCCGAAAACCGCAGCGGTGTTTCCTGACGAAAAAGTACATTTTTCAGCGGATCGGACGGCATGTTTTCCATCACCGTGGCCAATCCCTGTTCGTCCAAACCACGTTGAATAAAATCAGCTTGTTGGTTAATATAGTTGATATAATCCAGATCATTGGGACGGTTGAGAATTCCGTTGGTGATAAAAATATCTTTGAGCCCGTTATTGTCAAAATCCTGTAACAGACAAGACCAACTCCAATCCGTCGCGTAGGTATTCGTCATCAGCGCAATATCAGAAAAATGTTGATCCGCGTTTTGTATTTGTAAATGATTGCGTGCGTACTGATCTTCAAAACCAAACTCATTTCTAATTTCAAAAATCTGATCCGTGTCTTCTCCGCCCGACTTCATGGCCACCGTTTTATCGAAGGGCAACATATCGGTGGTAAAAACATCAATCCTGCCATCGTTATTCAGATCAGCAGCATCTACGCCCATGGTAAATTTTGAACTGTGGTTAAAATATTTTTTAAAGGATTCCGTAAAGGTCTTGTCGCCATTGTTTAGATATAAAAAATCATTTTCGTGGAAATCGTTTCCAACGTAAATGTCCGTTTTTCCATCCTGATTAAAATCTTCGGTCACCACCCCCAGTCCATATCCCAGCGCGGAACTGTAGATACCAGCCGCAGCCGTTACTTCGACAAATTTTCCGGCAGTTTCGTTGAGTTGATTTTCGTAGAAACGGTCCCCGGCCAGATCATCTCGTACCTTACGCTGGTCAATCTTTCCGTAACTGCGCACGGAGTGTACCGAATGGTTGAGCAGATAAACATCCAGATCGCCGTCCCCATCATAATCAAAAAAAGAAGCGTTGGTGGAATAACCGGAAAAGTCAAGTCCGTAATCAGCGGCACGTTCCTCAAACGTCAAGTCACCCTTATTGATATAAAGAAGGTTATGTGTTTTATTTTGAGAAACCGGGCTGACTTTACAAATATAAATATCCAGTAAACCATCGCCATTCACATCGTCCATCGTCACTCCCGAGGACCAGTTATTGACTGCCGCAATTCCACTTTCTTCGGTGATATTTTTAAATTTTAAATCTCCCTGATTCAGATACAACTGATCGGCGGATTGATTGGCCGTTAGAATGACGTCTTCGAGTCCATCGTTGTTGATGTCTCCAACTGCTACGCCACCACCGTTGTAATAATACAGATATTCCAGAATATTCATGGCCGGTGTCGGGTTGAGGCGATTGGTAAAGTCAATACCGGTTGCCGCCGCCGTTCGTTCGTTAAATATGGCCGGAGTATCGCCGGAGGACTCATTGCCGGGACTTTGCGGAGCATCGCCTTGACAGGCAGTCAGAAGGAGGAGGATAGAGAGTATGATGGTTGGTTTCATGGTTGGGTCGTTGAGTTTTGAGTTTTGAGTTTTGGGTTTTGAGTTTTGGGTTTTGAGTTTTGGGTTTTGGGTTTTGAGTTTTGGGTTTTTTAGAGGCAGTTAAGGCATCCAAGTCATTAATAGGGACTGTTCAATCAACTGTGTTTAAAATAATATGTCTTCATTGAGTATTAAGTGACCAATAACTAATTAACTGATTAACAATTTTTCATGTAGATTATAAAAAATATAGGAGCAAAACCATGAAACAAACACCGTTAATTGAACACCCTCTTAGTAGCTGAAGGCCCGTAAGCTGTCACTGCTTATATTCACCAGAATTGATCTGGGGGTTACCACAAAATCCCGGATTTCTCCCTTGACGGTTAGACCGCTTCCATCTTTGTGGTAAACGAATTTCCCATCACCGATATTTTCAATAAACTGTCCGTAGCTACCGTCGTAAATTCCCATTTCCGGCAATACCCGGAAGAGGTTGCCACCGAATAACAAATCCAGATCACCGTCCCGGTCAAAATCGCCCGCAGCCGTTGCGTATACCGGGCTGAACTGAACTTCCCTGGGCAAATCTGCTGCGGTAAATTTAAATCCGCCATTATTGATTAACAATACCGTTTTCAATTGATCCGTTATTAATACTTTTGCTTCACTGAGTTCTTCGGGAGTAAATATATTGGTCATATCCGCAGCCTTAAAAGATTCAAAATCGGGGAATCGTTTTTTCAGACTTTTCATCTGATCGATCAAAATATGACGAAGTGCGTAAGGATAATCTTTGTCATTTTCGGCGTTAAAACTCATCACACCTTCCGGCATCCCATTGCGATCAAAATCAGAAAAATACAATTTGAGCGGATGCTCTACGGAAGCGGAAAACCGACTATTTTCTCCGAGGTTACCCGCCAGAATATCCAGGTCACCGTCCTGATCGATATCTACTAATTGCAAAGTATTCCACCAGCCATTTAAGGGAATATCTACGCCAATGGCAACTTTTTTGTAAATGCCATTCTCTTGTTTATAAATTTGAATATCCATAAACTCTCCCGCCACGATCAACTCCAAATCCGGATCACCGTCCAAATTGGAGAACCTGGCATCGGTCATCATCCCGGCGTCCATTAATCCGGGGGCCATATCTTTGGTAACATCCGTATAATTGCCCTCTCCATCGTTCAACAACAAATATCCGGAACCGGGCATTCCAAACTTACCGATTTTAATTCGTTCGCCCAAAAACAGATCCTCATCTCCGTCGCCATCTATGTCCCCGTGGGCAACGGCACCGGTGCTGATCTTTATATTTGCACCAGGAAATTTCTGCTCCGACAATTGAAAAATTCCATTGCCCTGATTCAGCAACAAATGATCATACAGATAAGTCGAAAAGGGTGAAAGCTCTACCCCACCGCTCACCAAAAATACATCCAGATCCTGATCACCATCCACGTCCAGCAGAACGGCTTTTGTATGCTCTGCCTCTTTTATTTTAGACAAATCACTGACGCCTTCCAGTTTTTTAAAACTTCCATCGGGGTTCCCAAAATAAAGCTCCGTCTCAAATCCTTTGGCACCCGGTAAAACCAGATCAAGCATTCCGTCACCGTTGAGATCACCTTGTCCCGCTTTGCCACCTTCGTTGCTACGCATATGATAAACAAGTCGCTCCCGGTTAAAGTCTACAAAATTATTTTCTTTTTTTACGTAAGAAAACGGAGTAGCTATTTCCCGGAAAATTTTATCTTTTGTGGTGGATAATGGTTCTTCTTTTTTTCCGTCGGCTTCTTTAACTTTCAGGATTTGATTGGTCGGTACATTTTCCAACCGGCTGACGATCCCCGAAGGCCAGCGGACCTCCACGTCTACCGTTTCTGCCGTTCCTACTCCGATATTCGGCCGGTAATCCATGCTCGACTGGAAGCCACGGGCCGGAATATTTTCGTATTGGTATAATTTATCGCCGTCCGTTACCCGGATGGTCGCTCCGAATCCAAACTGATTTTTGGCATTTCCAGCCAGTTCTATTTTTATAAAATGGTTGGTCTCCGATGAGTTATTATTTTCGAAAAAGTAACAGGAACTGTTGACGTTGTTGACGACCAGATCAAGGTCTCCGTCGTTATCCAAATCTCCGTAGGCAGACCCATTTGAAAAGCCGGCCTGCCATAAACCACTATCGGTAAATTTCTCAAAATTCAATCCGCCGGTATTTTTATAGGCATGATTTTCTACCGGGTTGGAGGGAATAATGTCGATCAGTTCTTTGTAATTTACCCCTTCTTCGGTCACGATGGCTTTCATCACCGTTTCGTTGGCGATGTAAGCCAGATAATCCTGATTGGTCAGGTCTTTAAAAATTCCCGTTGCCACAAAAAGATCTTTGAGGCCATCGTTGTCCATGTCAAAGAACAGTGCCCCCCAACTCCAGTCGGAGGCTTCCACACCGGATAACCGGGAGATTTCACTAAAAGAATTATTGCCGTTATTTCTTTGTAAAACGTTACGGTTAAACTGATGATGGTAACCATTCTTAACATTATACTGGTATTTATTCCAGTCTTCAAAAGTGGTGACTGTTTTAAGTCGTTCGTATTCGTAGGGAAGCATATCCGTCACAAAAAGGTCGGCGTTACCATCATTGTCTATATCGGCAGCATCCGCCCCCATTGAGGCAGCACTGGTAGATTTCATTTGTTGTTCGAGGTCTTCTTTAAACGTTCCGTCTTGCTGATTGACGTAGAGATAATCTCTTTCAAAAAAATCATTGGAAATAAAAATATCCGGCCAGTGGTCGTTGTTAAAATCACTGATGGTAATTCCAAGTCCGAAGCCAATGACACTACCGTAGATGCCGGCTGCTTCGCTAACATCATAAAATTTTCCGTCGCGGTTTTCCATCAACTTATCGCCTCCCAGAAGATCACGTTTGGGGCGTTCATTTTTTTTCAAATTAAAACTACCAATCGCCTGGTAGGAGTTATTGAGAATATACACATCGAGGTCTCCATCCCGGTCGTAGTCAAAAAAGTTGGCGTGGGTCGTATAGCCTTTATCATTGAGATGGTAGTCTGCGGCGGATTCGACGAAAGTCATATCGCCCTGATTGATAAAAAGTTCGTTTTCTTTATTATCTCCCTTGATATCTCCCGAATTACAGACGTAAATATCCAAAAAACCATCGGCATTGATATCAACAAAGGTAACCCCGGTAGACCAGGATTTTTGTCCGCCAACTCCCGCCTTCTCGGTAATATCTTCGAATTCAAAATTGCCTTTATTCAAGTAGAGTTTATTAGCCGACTGGTTGGCAATCAGGTAGACATCGATCAGGCCATCGTTGTTGACATCACCAAGTCCTACCCCGCCACCGTTGTAAAAATTACGGTATTTATAAACGTTAAATTCGGGAGTAGCGGTCAGGTTATTAGAAAAATCGACCCCAATGGACTGGTTGTCTTTGAGGGAAAAAAGCGGACCTGTATTTTTTTCGTCCTGGCAACCAGAACAAAATAATAGCAAGAGAACAGCCGCAGGAATGATATTTAGAATTCTCATAAGTAAAGATCAAAAAAATTATCTGGTAATAGAAATTTAAACATGCTCTTAGAGCTTGTCCAAATTTTCATGATTGTGCGAAATTGAGAAAATTTTGTTTTGAATAAGGCAAAAAACACAGGCGATGCCTTAGCATCGGCGAGGCTTTTTAACGAAATTCAGAATAAAATTTGCCAATTGTAGCCAATTAATGGAAGTTTAGACAAGCTCTTATAATCGTTCAGCAGTGAAAGCATTTTAACAAAAATACGGAATAATCATCAATATGTTTTTAGAACCACATTTTAAAGGACAACGTAGTGGCTGGATCGAAGTGATCTGCGGCTCTATGTTTTCGGGTAAAACGGAAGAACTGATTCGTCGCCTCAAACGGGCTAAAATTGCGAACCAGAAAGTAGAAATTTTTAAACCCAAAATAGATACCCGCTACGATAAAAATGAAGTGGTTTCTCACGATGCCAATTCTATTCTGTCCATTCCCGTGGATCATTCCAGTAAACTTTTACAGCTTTCAGATGGGGTAAGCGTAGTGGGGGTGGACGAGGCTCAGTTTTTTGATGATGGGATCGTAAGAGTCTGT
>CAKZUV010000207.1 GCA_937921555.1 uncultured Saprospiraceae bacterium | reverse complement strand
TTCAACAAGCGAAGCGTTTCAACAAGCGAAGCGTTTCAACAAGCAAAGCGTTTCAACTCTTATAAAACAACCATTTTCCCAATTCCTTAAAGGACGCTTTCTTTCCGTACATCAAAATTCCGATGCGATAGATTCTGGCCGACAGCCACACAAAAAATAAAGAGGTCACTACGAGCACCAGCATCGACACAATTACTTCCCACAGCGGAGGACTAAACGCCAACCGCGATGGCATTACAATCGGAGAGAAAAACGGAAAGATAGAAGACCAGGTGGCCAGACTACTTTGCGGTGATCTGACGACTACCATCATGATGTACAGCGCCAGAATAACGGGAATGGTAATCGGTAAAGTCAGCGACTGTCCTTCTCCCAGATCGTCTCCGATGGCCGAACCGACCGCCGCAAACAAAGAAGCGTACAGAAAATATCCACCAAGGAAATAAAACAAAAACAACGGGAAAATTCCCCACCAGTTGAGGGCTTTGATTTCTGCTATAATCTGCGCGGCCATCGCCTGCATATCGTCCGGATCAATCTGTGCAGCGGCGGAACTCATTTCGGCGGAGCTGTCCATATCAAAACCAAAGATACCCTGCACCACCATCGAAATGATTGGAATCAGAATGGCCCAGATAATCAACTGCGTCAATCCGACCCCCCCTACGCCGATTATTTTTCCCATCATGAGCTGGAAAGGTTTGACACTCGAAATCATTACTTCTACGATCCGGCTGGTTTTTTCTTCCATCACCGAACGCATCACCATATTCCCGTAAATGAAAACAGCCATGTACATGATAAAACCCATGATGCCACCAATCGCAGCACCCACACCGGCGGCCATCGGTGAGACGTCCGCTTTGGAATCATCGATCGGTTCCGGGTTGATGGATACTTTGGTGTCCAGCGATTCCAGTTCTTTGGCGTCGAGGTTGAGCGCCGATATTTTATATTTACGAATGCTTTTTTGTAATTTATTTTCAATGAGAAGACGCATATCCAGCCCCAACGGATCCTCCGAATAATAGAAAACGGTCAGCCGTGTATCCTGGAGATTTTTCAGGGGCGGAATCACCATGATGCCGTCGTAGTTTTTTTCTGCGTACGTCTTTTTCATTTTTTCTAACGACGCATCTTCAAACTTAAAAATCAAATTACTTTCATCACTGATGGCACCCAGAATTTCTTCTTTATCCAGCACGGCAATCCGTTGCAGGTCGTCGCTTTCGTAAGCAAAAATAAAGGATACGATGACCATAAACAGACCAAAGGCCAGTGGCGTCAGAATGGTCGCTAATATAAAGGAGCGTTTTTTTACACGGGTCAGATATTCCCGCTGAATGATGAGCCAGAGTTTATTCATAATGTTTTTTTATTTTTTGTTGTTTATTTGTTTAGTCAATGCAACCAACGATCATTAACCGATAACCGATAACCAACTACTAAGATTCCGCAATATTCACAGCGCCTACTTTACGGATGAAAATTTCGTTCAGGGTTGGAAGGATTTCGTTAAAGCTTTGAATCCTGACATTATTCCGCAGCAAATAATTTAAAAAATCATTGGAGGATTCTTCTTCCCGCAATTGAATGATTACACTGCCCGGCGTTTCTTTTACGACGTTGCCATGCTCGTTAAAATCAGCGGGAAGTGTTCCTTCGTATTTAAATTCAAATTTATTTTCTTTATACTGATCTTTGACATCTTTGACCGTTCCCTGCAAAACATTTTTTCCTTTATTGATCAGAACGATGTGTTCACAGATTTCTTCTACCTGCTCCATCCGGTGCGTAGAAAAAATAATACTGATACCTTGTTTTTTCATTTCGTAAATCTCATCCTTGATCAGATTGGCGTTGATTGGGTCGAGACCAGAAAATGGTTCGTCGAGAATCAGTAGTTTCGGTTTATGAATGACCGTAGAAATAAACTGGATTTTTTGTTGCATCCCTTTGGATAGTTCTTCCACTTTTTTATTCCACCAGTCCTGAATACCAAATTTTTCAAACCACTGATCAATCGCTTGTTTAGCGTCGGATTTGGAAAGTCCTTTCAGTTGTGCCAGATACATCAGGTGGTCGCCCACTTCCATTTTTTTGTAAAGTCCCCGCTCTTCGGGCATGTAGCCAATCTGGGAAGGATGAGAACTGTTCAGCGGCTCTCCGTTCAGAAATACAGTCCCGGAATCTGCCTGGGTAATCGTCGTGATGATCCGGATCATAGAACTTTTTCCGGCTCCATTGGGACCCAAAAGACCGAATATACATCCTTCGGGCATATCAAAACTGATATTGTTGACGGCGATGTGGTCCTGGTAAGTTTTAACGACGTTTTTAAGACTAAGTATATTCATTTTTTTTGGCGGATTTATTGGTTTAATCGTTTATTCGTTGAGCCTGCTCTAAAAACTAGGAAAACAGAAAAATTGAGACATATTTAATAAAAATAATATTCATATTTGATTTACGATAAAAGATTTACACGTTAAAGAATCTCTGCGTTCTCTGCTCCTCTGCGCGAAAAACACTTTTTAGAGCAAGCTCATCAGTAGATCGGTGATCCGTGTAACCGTATATACAACAGCTGACTAATTAAGGAATCCATAACCTAATAATCAATCCGCACATCAAAAAATTAATTGTCAAAAGGAAAACCGGCAAAAAATCTCAAAATTTTACTCCGGCTCCGGAGGGGAGATTTTACGATTTTTCACCTCGCTGTCATTTGGGAAAATAATCCGCATATCAAAAAATCAAAAAATCCGCACATCCACCAATCCACCAATCCACACATCCACCAATCCATAAATGACTCCCTATCTGAAAAAGTCCGCCCTTTTCCCCGCCCAAATCTTCGGGACTCCCCATCCGGATCTTAATATAATAGTGGTTATTCCAGCGTACAGAGAAAAAGAATTACTCACCAGTCTGCAATCCCTGGCCAACTGTGACGCCCCCCGCTGCGCCGTAGAAATTATCGTTGTGCTTAACGACTCGGAAGAAGACAACAAAACGGCCAAAAAAGAAAACCAAAGAATGTATCAGCAAGCCTGTAAATGGGGATTGACCCATTCCAGTGCTGTCTTAAAATTTCATATTTTATATCATACAAACCTGCCCGTAAAACACGCTGGTGTAGGGCTGGCCCGGAAGATTGGTCTGGACGAAGCGGTGTATCGGTTTACACAAATTAAAAATCAAAAAGGAATTATCAGCTGTTACGACGCCGATTCCAGTTGTGACAAAAACTATCTGGTCGCACTCGAAAAACATTTTTTACAACGACCGGAACTGCAGGGTTGCAGCATTTATTTTGAGCATCCGATCAAAGGAGATGAGTTTGATGAAGATGTTTATCAGGCGATCATTCAATACGAATTACATCTGAGATACTACATCCACGCCCAGCGGTTCGCGGGATTCCCTTATGCGTTTCAAACGATTGGTTCCTCGATGGCGGTCCGTGCGGATGCTTACCAGCAGCAGGGTGGGATGAACCGTAGAAAGGCCGGAGAAGATTTTTATTTTTTACACAAATTTATTTCCCTTGGTCATTTTAATGAACTGCGATCCACGCGGGTAATTCCTTCTCCCCGGATTTCCAAACGGGTACCTTTCGGAACGGGCCGTGCCATCGGAACCCTCGTGCAATCTCAGGAACCACTCACTACCTATGCCCCGCAATCGTTCGTAGATTTGAAAGCATTTTTTGAAAAATCTGCTGACTTTTTTAATATAGAATCTGTACCATTAATCGCTTTGACATCCGGGTTTTCGGATGCGGTCCAGGAGTTTTTGATAATGATAAAATTC
>CAKZUV010000206.1 GCA_937921555.1 uncultured Saprospiraceae bacterium | reverse complement strand
AGCCTTTTGGCTGAATAATTTTATAAACATTTTTTTTAACCTTAATTGAATTAGAATGAAAAAACATTTATGGATTTTCTCCCTCCTATTCTTCTGTGCTTCCTTCGTGACCGCGCAGCGAACAGTGACGGGAATGATTATCGATGGGGATAATGAACCATTGATCGGAGCCACCGTACTGGCAGAAGGTACCACGGTAGGTACCGTAACGGATATTGAAGGTAAATATTCTCTGACTGTTCCCGATGGAGTAACCAATCTCGTTTACAGCTACACTGGATTTGCGACAAAAACCATGGCAATTGGCGCATCTAATATCATGGATGTAACCATGAGTATTGATGCGATTGGATTGGAAGATGTAGTGGTAATTGGTTATGGTACGCAAAAACGTAAGGATATTACGGGTTCTGTATCTTCAGTTAATACAAAAGACATCGAAAACGTCCAGTTGCCTAGTTTTGAAACGGCCCTCCAGGGACGGGCAGCCGGGGTGACCGTTACAAAGAACTCCGGTAAGCCGGGAGGTGGTATTGATGTAAATATCCGGGGTAGAACCTCGATCACTGCATCTAACCAGCCTTTATACGTTATTGATGGAGTACCATTGATTTCTGGTGATAATGTAGATTTTTCTCAGGAAGAAATTGGTGGAAGTAATATCAGTGTCTTATCTGATTTAAACCCTGAAGACATTCAGTCTATCGAAGTATTGAAAGATGCTGCTTCTGCCGCCATTTATGGTTCCCGGGCTGCCAACGGAGTAGTATTGATTACTACCAGAAAAGGAAGTAAAGACGGTAACGCGAAAATTGGATTAAACGCATCTTACGGAAACCAGTGGTTACCAAATAAGATTAACACAATCACTGGTCAGGAATATCAGGATTATTCCGTAGAACTATGGGGTCCATTACTGGACGTCTTGGGTCTTGAAAGATCCTGGCAGAGTATCCAGGACAATCTTCTGGGACCGGTAGGAGACGCCAACACTAACTGGCAGGACGAGATTTTTACCAACGGAGCATTAAGAAAAATAAGTGCCAATATTTCTGGTGGAAATCAGAATACACAATACTACGGTTCTATCGGTTATAGTGGAGAAGAAGGAATTATGAGAAATTCGGGTTTTGAGCGTTACTCCGGAAGACTTAACCTTACTCAGAAGGCGAGTGATCGTTTAAACCTTGGTATGAATATAAGTTATGCATTATCTAAAACAGATCAGATTCAGAATGATAACAACATCTTTGGTGCCCTCGGTGCATCCATTCTGATACCTCCGGTAGTACCGATTTTTAACGAAGACGGATCTTATGGTGGTGCTTTTGGTATTGAAAATGCCGTTGCTGCTGTAACAGAATATGACAACACCATTACCCGTGGTCGTTTGATTGGTTCGGTCAATGCCGGATTTGAATTAGTAGATGGATTTTCTGTAAATGGCCGGGTAGGAGTAGATTTATTCGATCAGACGGAAGATATCTTTGAGCCAAGTGTATTACAGTCCTCAAATACCGGACGTGCAGTTTACGCTACGGCGGTAAACCGAAGATTTATACACGAATATTTTCTGAAATATGATAAAATAGTGGGTGGTGGTGACCTGCAGGTCGTAGGTGGAACGAGTTTCCAGGAAGATGAAATTCAATTTTCTTTTACCGAGGCCGTAGATTTTCCTACCGATGAATTTACCGGATTAACATCCGGTGCATCTCCTTTGACTACCAATGGTAGCCGAACAGGTGATAATCTACGATCTTTCTTCGGTAGTGTTAATTATAACTATAAAGGAAAATACTACTTGACGGGTACTTTCCGTGCGGATGGATCTTCGCGATTTGTAAACAACCAGTGGGGATATTTCCCTGGTGTTTCCGCAGCGTGGAGTGTAGCAGATGATCTCTTCCCAAGTAGTAATGTTTTATCTCAGTTAAAATTAAGAGTAGGTTGGGGACAGACCGGTAACAATAATATCGATAACTTTATATCTCGTCAGCTCTTTGGTGGTGGTGCTAACTATCTTGATTCACCGGGTATCGTACCTACTCAATTAGGTAACCCTGACTTGAAATGGGAAACAACTACTCAGACTAACATTGGACTTGATTTTGGTATCGTCGATAACCGCATTTCTGGGTCCGTCGATTTTTATATCAAAAATACCGACGACCTGCTGCTAAACCGGCCGATTCCTACCACTTCAGGATTTACAACAGTTATCGAAAACGTAGGAGAAGTAAGAAATACCGGAGTAGATATTTCGATCAATACCGTTAACTTTGAGAAGTCAGGATTTAACTGGTCCACTACCTTTACGGTAGGTTATCTGAAAAACGAAGTAGTAAAACTGGTAGATGGAATCCCGTTTGATTCAGGATTTGCCAACCGGGTAGCAGAAGGACAGCCACTGGGTGCATTTTTTGGTCGTCAGGTAGTTGGAATTTTCCAGAACCAAGCGGAAATTGATGCAGCTCCTACACAGCCTAACGCGGCTCCTGGGGACTTGCAATTTGCCGATATTTCTGGTGGTGCTGGTCCGGATAACATTCTGGGAACAGCCGATGACTTACCACCAGATGGTATCATCAATGACAATGACCGGACTTATATTGGAAAAGCATTACCCGATTTTACGGGAGGTATCATGAACAATCTTTCTTACAAAGGTTTTGACTTGAATTTCTTCTTCCAGTTTGCTATAGGAAATGATGTATACAACAATAATTTAGCTTTCGCCGAAGGTATGAACAGTGTTTTTGCACCGACCAAGAGAGCATGGGACAACCGCTGGCAGCAGGAAGGTGACCAAACGGATATTCCGCGACTCATCAGAAATGATCCTAATGGAAATCGTCAGGATTCTGATCGGTTTGTTGAAAGTGGTGACTACATTCGTCTGAAGACGCTGACATTAGGTTATCAAGTGCCCAAAAGTCTATTAAGCGATATTGGCATCTCTAGCCTGAAAATTTACGTGTCCGGTTACAACCTTTGGACCTTAACTGACTACAGTTGGTATGATCCTGAAGTAAACATTTTTGATGGTGGTAATACTGCCCTGGGTACTGACTTTTTAACTTTCCCACAGGCCAGATCACTGACTTTTGGGGTTAATCTTGGATTCTAAAATTATTGTAATTATTAAAATTAAGAAATATGAAATCAATATATAAATTTTTGTTTCTTCTGACTGTTGGTTGCTCCGTAGTAGCCTGTGCAGATTTGGATGATCCAACACCAATTAACTCATTACCTGCTGAGGCAGCGATTCTGAATGAGGCTTCGGCCAATGCTGCTTTGAATGGTATTTATGACGAAATTCAGGATGGAGATCTGGTTTTTGACGGATGGCTGGCTCTGGCTCAGTTTTTCTCCGACGAGGCCAATGCTACTGGAACATTTCCAACGCGTCTTGAATTTGGAAATTTAAATGTGTTACCTGCTAACGGGACGATGGCTACCGTGTTTACCGACTTATACGATGCCATCAACGTAGCTAATGGTGTGATTCAGCGAATTCCTCTGGTAGAAGACGAATCTTTTACAGAAGAGGCCCGTGCCAACATTGTTGGGCAAGCGAAATTCATTCGTGCACATTGTTACTTGCACCTTACCACGTTGTGGAGAGATGTGCCACTTATTCTGATGCCTACCGCAGAAGTAGGAGATATATTAAACGTATCTGTCTCTTCTCAGGCGGATATTTATACACAGATCCGGACTGATCTGGGTGAAGCAAGCCGGGATATACTGGCAGCTACTGGACCACAACAGGCTAGTAAGCAGGCAGCAGATGCACTACTGGCCAGAGTAGATTTATACAATAGTAACTGGAGTGATGCTTACAGCCAAGCTGTAGGCGTTTTGGGTGGAGAAGATTTTGATCTTACCACTGTTCCTTATCTTTCGGATCAGATTTACTCCCTTGGATTTACCGCCACGGATGGTAATACACTGAACTTTTTCTACGGGCCTTCTGATTTTGGTGGCCGTTACTCTATCGGGCCAACTACCGCCTTAATTGGTGCTTTTGAACCGGGAGACGCACGTTTTGCCGTATCCGTTGATACCGTTACTGCAACTACTCCGTTCGGATTAAAATACCCTTCTTTTTCTGCCGGTATTTCTGGTACTGCTACCGATCCTATTTATTTTGTCCGTCACGCTGAAATGGTCCTAATTGCCGCAGAAGCAGCAGCAGAACAAGGAGATTTTGACCTGGCAAGTGACTGGTTCAATCAGGTTCGGTCCAGAGCTGGTCTGGATGATATTGAATTAAACAGCAATAATTTTGTCGATGCGATTCTGAAAGAACGTTTCAC
Source organism: uncultured Saprospiraceae bacterium (assembly GCA_937921555.1). Lineage (GTDB taxonomy): Bacteria > Bacteroidota > Bacteroidia > Chitinophagales > Saprospiraceae > JALZUU01. Next base: position 895 of record CAKZUV010000206.1, on the reverse strand, counting down.
TGAATTTGCTTTTGAAGGTCCTTTCCGTTTAATTGACTTGCGTCGAAAGGGAAGAGCATTGGACGTTCTGGCGCCTTTTGGTTACGAAGCTTGTGATGACGTATGGCCTTTACCACAGCGGGATGTTGATAGAAATATCAACTTATCCCAGAACGACTGCTGCAATTGTTAATTTGGGTTAGTCCGAGGATTTAATCCAGAGACAACCAACAATAGTGAAACCCGGACATCAGGAGGACCTGATGTTCGGGTTTTTTTATAAAAATGCTTTGTAGAAATTTAAACATGCTCTAAAAGAATTTCAATACAATCTGATCAAATTTTGTCGTCCAGGCAGCATATTCTACCTTTCTGCGTTTTTATACCTAGGATATTAAAATAATACAGTTTGGAAACTAACATAACTCACCTGAGCGTCAACGTCAACAAGATCGCCCTCCTGCGGAATGCCCGTGGAGGAAACTTACCCGATTTAGTACAAGTCGCCAAAGACTGTGAAGCCTACGGAGCACAGGGAATCACCGTACATCCACGCCCGGACGAACGGCATATCCGTTACGCAGACGTCCCGCTGCTGAAAGAAATCGTCACCACCGAATTTAACATCGAAGGAAATCCCAACCCAAAATTCATGGAGTTGGTACTTGCCAATCGCCCGCATCAGTGCACCCTGGTCCCCGATGCCCCCGGTGTACTGACCTCCGACCGGGGCTGGGATACCGTACAGAATGCGGATTTTCTGAAAGATATAACCGCTCAACTGCAAGCAAACGGTATTCGGGTTTCTATTTTTGTCAACGCCGATGAAAAAATGGTTGCCGGTGCTAAAGCCGTCAATGCTGACCGGATTGAGTTATATACCGGTGACTACGCCAATAATTATCATAACAATCCA
>CAKZUV010000205.1 GCA_937921555.1 uncultured Saprospiraceae bacterium | reverse complement strand
AGTTTTCCTTCTGCTCAGGTGATCGGAATGATTCCCGGCGCCGGACACCAGTTGGTGGAACGGGACCTTAAAACGCTCAAAAGTAAATTTCTGGATTTTCTGCAAAAAGATTATAAAAAAACAGGTCATTACCCTTCGTTTGATATTCTGTCACCCAAAACAAAGGTATTTGAGGTCAGCATTCGACCTTCCTACAAAGATAGTTCTGGAAATTACCCCCTCAGCGAAACCATTAAGGTTCCCGTATTAGCCATCTATGGAGATACCGGCCAAGGACATTTTGAATGCTATCTTCCAGCGCTGGAAGAAGTTTTTTATTATTATGATCCAAAACAGTTTAAAGCCATTTTTACCCATTTTTGCGTCAGTATTTTCAATGGCTACGCACCGGACGAATTATACCATTACCTTTCTTTGGAGTTGCCTCAGGTAGATTTTATCAAATTTCGAATCATAGAGAAACAGGTAGTCAGGAGGCCGGAGTTTATGCAGGACCTGCATCTGAAATACCTCGATCAGCTTGCCGTTAAACTTCCTGCTCCGCGCCGTAACAAAACCAGACAACAATTACCGGATGCTGCCTGGGAACTGGAAGAGCAGGTAAATGAGATCATGGATAAAATCGTTGTCGGAAAGACCAATGTACTGGTCATTGGTGAGTCGGGTGTTGGAAAGTCTGCCGCTTTGCGATTGGTAATTCGCAAACTAAGTGCTCCTAATAGTCCCATTGGTGACCGGACTTTCTGGGAGATGCGGGCACAGCGTTTTGTGGCGAATGCAAAATATCTGGGCGAATGGCAGGAGAAATGTGAAGCCATAATTCAGGATCTTACCAGTGTAAATGGTACACTGTATATACTCGATGTAGTCAGGTTACTACAGCTTGGTGGTTCTTCTCCCGAAGTAAGTGTCGCAGCCTTTTTACAGGACTTTTTACAAAGTGGTAAATTGACACTCATCGGAGAAGTAACCCTTACCGAACTGGAAAGCATTCGTAAACGCCTCCCCGGATTTGTCGAAAATTTTCAGCTGGTCACCATCAAGGAATTACCAAAACCAAAAGTACAGTCGGTCTTCCGTCAGTTTGCTGATTACGTGGAACAGCAAATGTCCATCAAAATTTCCGAAGAGGCGTTATCCGAAATTTATCGTCTGTTGTATCGCTACGCACCTTATGAAAAATTTCCCGGTAAGGGAATAAAATTTCTCGCCAAAGCTATCAGCGAAGCCCGTCTGAAAGCAGCCCGCAGAATTACCCGGCGCGATATTCTGAATCAGTTTATCGAACAGACGGGAATGCCTGAGTTATTTTTGCGCGATGACCTCCGGCTGAATACCGAAGAATTACATGATTACTTTAGCAGCCAGATTATCGGACAACCACAAGTTCTTGATCAATTGGCGGGTATTGTCAAAGTTTTTAAAGCGGGGCTGAATAATCCGTACAAACCCATTCAGACTTTATTGTTTGCTGGACCTACCGGAGTTGGAAAAACGGCGAGTGCGAAAGCACTGGCTAATTATTTTTTTGGAAAAGGTCAGCAGCAAACTCCGCTCGTACGGATCGAAATGAGTGAATTTCAGCATCCTGCTCAGCTCAGTAAATTTATTGGTTCGGGAGACGAAGTTGGTGCGTTGGTGAAAAATATTCGGGAGCGGCCTTTTTCGGTGCTCTTGCTCGACGAAGTAGAAAAAGCCCATCCGGCAATTTTTGATGCCTTGATGACCGTACTGGACGAGGGAATGATGGTGGATAATTTTGGCCGGATCACAAATTTTAGAAATTCGATTATCATCATGACCTCCAACCTTGGTGCCAGTAATGTCAAGGCAATTGGGTTTTCCGAAGGCTCTGATGAAAAAATGTACCAGGCGGCGATTGAAAAAAAATTCCGTCCCGAGTTTGTCAACCGAATTGACGGAATGGTCTTTTTTAATAATCTGGATCAACGGAGCATTTTAAAAATTTGCCGAAAAGAATTAAAAGCCCTGGAAAAAAGGGAAGGCCTGCTCAAACGGAAAATCACGCTTTCGTTTTCCGAAGCTGTCATCGCATTTATTGCCAGCGTTGGGTACGATCACCGGTACGGTGCACGGCCTCTACAACGGGCAATTGCTATTCACCTCATCGAGCCGTTAGCTGTATTTCTACTGGAAAATCCTAAGCTGTCTGATGTGTGTTTACAAATTGAATACAAAAAAGAAATAATCATTACCATTCCTAAAAAATAAAAAATATGAGCATTTTAAAAATAATATTAATCGCTTCCGGTACTATTTTATTTGCCTTGGGTTTAAATGCACAAAAAACATATTTGCATTGTGGGGAATTAATTGACGTTGAGTCCGGGACCGTAAAAAAAGAACAGACCATTGTGATTGAAGAAGATAAAATCGTAGCCGTAAAAGCCGGTTATCAGTCTGGTGATGAAAATGAAAAAGTGATTGATTTAAAAAATAAAACAGTCATGCCGGGCTGGATGGATATGCATATACATGTGGAAAGTCATCCTTCCAAAAGATCCTACGAAGAACGATTCCGGATGAACGAGGCGGACGTGGCCCTGCGTGCCACCGTTGATATGCGCAAGACTATTCAGGCTGGATTTACGACCGTCCGGGACCTCGGCGGATCGGGTGTCAACGTATCTATGCGCAACGCGATTAACCGGGGCGATGTGGTTGGTCCCAGAATTTTTACCGCCGAAAAAAGCCTTGCGACTACGGGTGGCCACGCTGATCCCACCAACGGATTCCGCCGGTCTTTGATGGGCGATCCCGGTCCAAAAGAAGGCGTCGTGAACAGTATTGAAGATGTACGGAAAGCAGTTCGTCAGCGTTATAAAAACGGAGCAGACGTTATCAAAGTAACCGCTACGGGTGGTGTATTAAGTGTAGCAAAAGACGGACAAGGCCCTCAATTATCGGACGAAGAACTCAGGGCCATCGTCGTGACCGCAAAAGATTATGGAATGACGACTGCCGCCCACGCGCACGGAGACGAGGGTATGCGCCGGGCCGTTGCTGCGGGCATTACCTCCATCGAACACGGCACTAAAATGAGTACGGAAACCATGGATCTGATGATTAAAATGGGAACCTGGTACGTACCGACGATTGCCGCCGGGAAATACGTTGCTAAAAAAGCGGAAGAGCCCGGTTACTATCCTAACATTATTGTTCCGAAGGCCCGCGAGATTGGTCCGATGATTCAGAATACCTTCAAAAAGGCGTATGCGCACGGGGTGAAAATTGCTTTTGGGACGGATGCGGGCGTGTTCCCACACGGAGAAAATGCCAACGAATTTATTTATATGACCGAGGCCGGAATGCCCGTTATGGAGGCGTTACGGTCCGCTACCATTTATTCCGCCGAACTGCTGAATCAACAAGAATTACTGGGCTCCATTAAGCCCGGAAAATACGCAGATATTATCGCAACGGATGGCAATCCGGTGGAGGATATTCAGTCGGTTTTGAGAGTGGATTTTGTGATGAAAGGGGGCGTGGTTTTTAAGTAGTAGATGCTTTTGATTGTTTATTTGTTTATTTGTTTAATCGTTGAGCCCACTCTAAAAAGTGATTTTCGCGCAGAGGAGCAGAGAACGCAGAGATTCTTTAACGTGTAAATCTTTTATCGTAAATCAAATATGAATATTATTTTTATTAAATGTGTCTCAATTTTTCTGTTTTCCTAGTTT
>CAKZUV010000204.1 GCA_937921555.1 uncultured Saprospiraceae bacterium | reverse complement strand
GTGCAGATTCTAGGCGAACTATTTTTGCCTCAATCAAAGAAGCAAAATGGGAGTTATGCTGTGTATAATGACCATTTTGTTGAGGCAGAGTGAGGCAAAAAGAGGAAGTATAGAATCGTACTTTATTTATTTAACATTCCTAGACAAATTTACAAAATAAATAACCAGGAGATTGACTTATTACGCCTCCACCAGTCGACCATCTTCATCAGTTCCCGCGATATACTCGTCCAGAATTTCTTCCAGATTTGGTTTGGGTACCAATCCCTGAAAGCGTTCCTGAAAATTTCCTTTATTGAAAACCATGAGGGTAGGAATAGATTTTATTTTATAGTGCTGACTGAGGGCCGGATTGTTTTGCGTGTTTACTTTTACGACCAGGGCTTTGCCATCGTATTCTCGAGCCAGTTCGCTGATAATCGGAGCGAGCACTTTACAAGGTCCGCACCAGTCTGCGTAAAAATCTACCAGTACAGGAACCCCGGCGTTCACAACGGTTTCGCTAAAATTGGCGTCAGTTAATTCGGGGACGATAAAGGCAGGTTTCTTTTTCCAGAACATATTTTTTTGGGAAAGGTAGAAGATTTTAGGGAGATGGTCAAGGTTGAAAAATCATAAAACTTGATAAAACATATCGATTATACTATATTTAAATAAATATGCAGCACAAAAGACATTTTGAACTTTAAAATTCTATCTATCTTTATACAACACACCTTCTACCATGCAACACATCCCATCACTTTTTATCACCCACAGCCCGCTCGGTGGTCGTGGTGTCTTCGTCGGAGAAGATCTTCCCGTAGGTAGTGTGATTGAAGTTTGTCCGGTGATCATTATTAGTGAATCGGATAAGAAAAAAATTCACGAAACCTTTTTACACGATTATTATTTTCTTTGGGGAACGGATGAAAAACGGGCCGCCATTGCGCTTGGTTACGGCTCGCTGTATAATCACAGTTATACGCCGAACGCTCAGTTTACTGCCATCGAGGAAGACGAATCAATTGTCATTGAAAGTATCTTGCCCATCGAAGCCGGTAGTGAAATTACCATTAATTACAACGGCGATGCCAGTGATCAATCACCACTTTGGTTTAATAAATAAATTGAATCAAGTGTCAGCGTTAGAATGCATAAACAGGCCAATAACAAAAAGACCCCTCCTACCCATTGCTGCCTTGAACAACAACTGCGTAAGAAGGGATCGGGTTTTGGGATCTTTCAGGACTTAAAATAGGTTATAGGTTTCCCGTTATATCAATGTATAATCAAGGAATAAAAGTTCCACAGTTAGTGTGGTAAAACTAAAAGATCCGACAATAAATCTTAATGGGGCTATAAAAAATAGGTTTGCTCAAATTAACCGGTAGAATGTGAAGCAGGAAATACAGGGGCTTACTATTTCCAGGTACTTCTATAAAAGTCATCAGTAAAACGCCGGACCACAAAAGAACGCTGCTTGTTTTTTTAAAAAAAATTCGAATAAAAACATTTCAAATCAAACACCGGTGAACCAACTCGCATACATCTTATATGCGTCTGCAATCCGCAACACCGTACCTTCAAAAATTTCCGTAGAAAGTTTTTTTACTTTTTTGGCGGGAACGCCCGCATAAATATAACCGGACTCACAGATCGTATTTTCCTTGACCACCGCACCCGCCGCAATCAGACAATTGGCCTGCACCACCGCCTTGTCCATTACAATCGCACCCATCCCGATCAACACATTGTCTTCGACCGTACAGCCGTGAACAATGGCCCGGTGACCAATCGAAACATTATTACCAATCAGCGTCGGTGCTTTCTGATAGGTAGCATGAATAATTGCACCGTCCTGAATATTGACACTGTTTCCAATCCGAATCCAGTGTACATCCCCCCGGATCACCGCCTGAAACCAGACACTGCAATCGTCTCCCATCGTAACGTCTCCAACAATAGTTGCGTTTTCTGCCAAATAACAATTGTTACCAAAAGCAGGGGTACAATCCCGAACTGTTTTTATTAAGGCCATGTTTGCTTGTGGTTGGTTAGTGTTGGCTATTGGCTTCTCTCGATCGCGAAATGCGTAAAGAGAAAATAAACAGTTAACCTGTTCCAACCAGCTAACGGATTTAAAAAAGCCAACCGCTAACGGATCAGCCATTCCTCAAAGATACAAATCAAAATCATATTCCAAAAAATGCTGCACAACAAAAAAAGACCCGCCACCAATTGGTAACGGGTCCGACCTACAATCTATAAAAACCTGATGTTTATCCTTACGACCGATTACTTTCCTAAAAATAGTAGATCAATATTTCGATGATTTGTCTGCTGGCCTACCGGCAAAAGAGAACCAGCGCAGCGCTTCAACATTTCAACCAACCTCAACATCCTCCACACTCCTGGTACTTCGTCACCTGCTTAAAAAAATGACCATGTTCGGCTTTCGAAGACAGAAAGAAAATAATATCCCAGCATTCCGGATTTTCTGATTTTGAAAGTAACAAATCCAGTTCGCCATCCTCATCCAGGTCTCCCATCCAGTGGATAAAAATCCCACCCTGATAGCCATCCATATACCAGGAGGAAATATCCATTTTATAGATCACCTGATCCTCCCGGTCTCCGTCGTGTCCGCTGCGTCGAACGTGCAATTCGTAATTTTTAATCATCGAAATGGGATTAATATCCTCCCCCGTTTTATTCTCCAGGACGCGACCTTTCGCATAGACATGATAGTGACCATTATCGAGGGTAATCGAAGCAGATTCTCCGGGGTAGAGAAATTTATGATTTAACTGCTTACCTTTTACGGGCCGGTGCTGATCTGTTTCGATACCCGAAAATAAAAAGACCGGACGGTCATCGACCGCGATTCGCTGATAGGTGTAAGGTTCCTCTCCGATGATCTGTATCGTATCTGTGATCATCTCCACCGGACGGATTTCAAAACTTTCTTCTGTAAAACCGTCACCCGCTTCGGTACGGTACAGACCTTGATATATTTTTTCCCGGCCATCGTCCAGCCAGCTTTCGGGCAATACGACTTTTACCTCCGGTTGTGCTTCCATAAAACCACTGAACATATATCCTTCTTCTCCCCGGTAATACGTGCGCAACCAAGTACCTTCGGTTCCTTCAATTTGCTCGGCGGGGCCCGCAAATTCGGGACAAACTACGACCTCTTTTCCGTAAGGTACCGCCTTGATTTTTACGGAGCGTAAATCGGGTTCGGCCCGCATACTCAGACCAGAAGCAGCCGTAACAAGGTAAGAAATGCCCGCCGAAGCAGAACAGGTATATTGCTGTCCGGAGACTGCTAATTGCCCAAAAATTAATAAGGCAATTGCGATGATGATTCTTTCTTTTAATAAATTCATAATAAAAATATTTTAAGGGTTTTTAAAGGCTGTTTACTTTTGGTTATTAGCGCTTGTTTACTTTCCTTAACCGTGCCCTTAAACAGAAGGACTACCCTGTAAAAAAAGTTAAATAGCAACTACCAATAACAAGCAACTTTAGAATTTCAATATCCACACCTGGGTGAATACAAAGGCAATATCGGGGTAAGAATCAGTTGTTTCAGGTGGAAATGAGTAAGCGCAGCGCCTGACCGATTATTCGCAGTCTTTTCCCCGTATTCGATTAAGAGCATGTTTAAAATCAAAAAATCCTTAATAGTTTTTTAACTAAAAAAACAGGTGTTGGATTTAACCTTTCTGCTTCTCACGGGTCTATGATGCATTGAATGACCTGATATATTGTATCAGGATGAAAGTATTAAAACTCCTTATTATGACCAGTACTATAGAAACAATCAAAGCGAAAGAAAGCAAGAGACGCAGCAAGCGAATTACGACCATGATTCACGTTGGATTATTAGCGCTGTTATTATTTCCTTTTATGAATATTACGCCACCCGAGCCGGAAATGACGGCAGTGGTCGTTGACTTCAGAGATTTTAAGAGTGCCGCCAAAAAATCTTCTACCAAAAAAAGTAAAGAAGCAAATGGCCCAACGAAAGAAGTCGTGGAAAAAGTGGAAGTAAAGGAAACACCAAAGCCAAAACCAACGCCCGTTCCCGTAGCTGAAAAAAAGCCCGTCCTGACCGACGAAAAATCTGAAGTGCCCGTAAAAACCAAGCCGACCGTAGCGGATAAGCCGGTAGAAGCGCCACCGGAAATAGTAGAAGAAATTCCGGAAGTGCCTGTTAAAAAACCAGAGAAAAAGGCCGAGCCAACCAAGGAAACTTCCGCCGAAAAACCAACCGAAGCAAAGCCAGCTTCTGCTTCCGGATCAGGTAATGAAACCAGTGGCAGTACCAGTGGAGCGGGTGAAGGAAAAACGGGTAGTTCAGAAAGTGGAGACTCAAAAACAGATGGTGTTGCTGACGAGGGTGATAATGGAATGGACTTCTCCGGAGATGGTATTTTTGGACGACGGGTAGTCAAAAGGGCAGATGTAAAAAAGATTACCACCGAGACCGGAAAGATCGTGATTAACCTTTGTGTAAACCCCAGTGGAAAAGTAGTTTTTTCAGAATTAAACGAAGAACTTTCTACTATCAAAAGTAAATCTGTTCTGCGGAAAGCCAGAAAAGTCGCTTCTGAATATCGTTTTGAAAGAGACTATACCGCTCCGGCTAAACAGTGTGGAAAACTTACTTTTATCTTCGATATCGAAGAGGAAGAATAAAAATATTCATAATCGAAGTTTTGTCAAGCGATATACCTTTTTAAAGGTATGTCGCTTTTTTTGTATTTTCAGTGAACTACCCCGACCCAAGGGTACGGGGCATCAAAATCATCCCAAAAGGGAGTTTTGATTTTTCAGCGTTTCATCGCAATCTGCATGCTATAAAGAATGACTTACAATCGCTCCACGCTTGTTTTCTACCGTCCCGGTAGAATATAGCTTTAAACCCTCACGGTGGATATTTTTCGCAGCATTCAAATCCCGATCTATCATCCTTCCGCAGCTCTGACACGTAAATTTACGATCAGATAAGCTTATTTCGTTTTTGTGACCACATTCATAATCCAACTTCGAGGACGCAAAGTAACGGCCAACCAGAATCGTGGATTTTCCATACCATTCAGATTTATACTTTAGCTGTTCCTTAATTCGACCCCAGGCAGCATTAGAAATATGCTTCGCTAATTTGTGATTACGCAACATTCCCTGAGTATTCAGGTCTTCCATACAAATAACATCATAATTTTCCACTAAATACCTGGTCATTTTATGTGTGTAGTCATTTCGAATATTTGAAATCTTACGATACAACCTGGCAACTTTCAACCTTTGTTTTTCACGTCGATTGCTGCCTTTGGTTTTACGACTTAAGTGCCGTTGCGCTTGCGCTAATTTCTTTTCGAATTCATTGATGGTTCTATGATTTTCAAAAGTCAGTCCGTCGCTTAGTGTAGCTAAGGTCCTCAAGCCCAGATCAATGCCAATTGTCTTTCCAGTTTTGGGAAGTGTCTGAATTTCTGTTTCACATAAAATTGAAACATAGTGAATTCCATCTGCGGTACGACTTAGCGTAGCACTACGAATTTTACCGCTCGTTCTGCGATGAAAACAGATCCTGATTCCTTCTAAAAACTTTGGAATAATTAATTTCCCTTTTTCAATTCTAATATTTTGAGGTACCGAAAAGCTTTGTTTACTTCGCCTGGATTTAAAGGATGGAAACTTTGCCTTTAATTTCTGATTGAAAAAATTCTTGAAAGAAGTGTCCAAATTTTTCAAACTTGCCTGAAGTGATAAACTGTTAACTTCCTTTAACCAGGGTTGATTCGTTTTTTTCATTTTTGGAATTTCGCTTTGATATTCAAAACGATTCCAAGGACGATTATTTTCTCTAAATTCGGTAATAGATTTTCCCAGAAAGTAATTATAAATAAACCGACAGTGACCAAAATGCTTAGCAAGCAAATCTGATTGTTCTTGAGTTGGAAAAAGTCGATATTTATATGCCTTTAACATGACGTAAAAATACAAAAAGTT
>CAKZUV010000203.1 GCA_937921555.1 uncultured Saprospiraceae bacterium | reverse complement strand
AAACGTGATCCCCTCTCCCGCACAGATTTCTGTCTGATCGGCTGTGATTCCCGCAGATAATTCGAGGAGCGGAGCTACCGTTACTTCGACCGGTTCGGACACCACCATATTTTCCAACAAACAAGATTCAGAAGATGTAATTTCGCAACTCACCTGATCGTTATCACTCAATTCATTAACAGTAATAGTTGGTTCGTTTGCACCAAATTCCTGTCCGTTAATTAACCACCGGTAGACGGGATCTGATCCGGCGTTTTCAATAGTTGAGGTAAATATGACCGACGATCCCTCACAAATATTCTGACTACTGGCTGTAATACTGATATTCATGGTATCCGGTTCGATTACCATTACGCTTATCTCATTGGAAAATACTGGTTGCGACGCAGCACAGAATTCAGAGGAAACAATTTTTGCTTCCACAACATCATTGCTACTTAGATCATTCAAGGTAATGGTGGTAGTATTTTGATTGATGACCGCTCCGTTTTTCAGCCATTCTATTTGTGGCATATTTCCACCATTGCTAATATTGGCATTAAAAGTTACCGTCTCTCCCGCGCAAATTTCAACCTCATTTGAAGTGATGTCAATAGTTGGAACTACTATGTCTTCTACATCCATGTAAATACTGTTGGAAAAAACCAGGTCAGTGGTTACACAGGCTCTGGACGAAGTAAGTACACATCGTATTTCATCTCCATCCGAAAGCGACTGCGTTGTGTAAAATGGTTGATTCACTCCTACTTCATCGTCATTTCTAAGCCATTGGTAGGTAGGATTTTCTCCTTCAAATTCAATATTATTAATGATGAAATTAACCGTGGTATTGGCACATATATTTTCCTCAGATGCTAAAATCACCAGGGACGGCGTCTCTACTGGCAGCGCTGTGAGCGAGGCTGTATCACTGGTTAAAATATCACCATTGGCAGTAATAATTTCCAAATAATAACTTCCCGTATCGCTTACGCTTATGTTGTTAATAAAAAAGTCTTCCTGATCGGCGCCAGATACCGGCTGATCATTTTGAAACCACTGATAGCTCACCGGACTGGTACCGCTAGTCTGGGTGTTAAAAAATACATCTTCACCTTCACACGTATTCAGAGAAAGCGGTTGCTGGGTAAAATTAGTTGGAACGTACACATTATTGTTCAATTCAAAAGCTCCCAGATCAACCTGTTCATCCACAATTCTGATTAAGCTATCCAGATCAAGAAAGACATTATTATCAATCACAATCTGATTATCTCCGGCATTGATAGCGGGAGAACCGGGTTGAAGTCTGAAATCAAAATTAGCAGGATCGACAAAAAGTGGATTCTGATCATAAATAATGCCCGCCCCACAAAGCAAAGAATCTTCCTCACCTACTTGAGCAATACTTTCACAATCAGCCACGTCCACCATTGAATTGAATAATTTCATGGTTGGTGTACCACTGCCACTCATGTGAAAGAGCGAATTATGATTGGCAGTATTTCCAAAAAATATATTATTGTACATCGTCACTTCCATATCCCCTATCTCAGATTCATTACAATAAACTGCTCCTCCGGTGTTGGCTGAATTTTCATAAAATACGCAATTAAAAAGGAGTGGTCTTCCTTTACCACCGCTGGCTAGTGTGTAAACTGCACCGGACGATTTTCCATAATTATCCACGAATAAACAGTTGGCAAAAACGGGGGCGACGAGACCAAGCGAGTCCTTGGCAAAGCTATAAACAGCTCCGGCAATACTGGTTCCTGTATTCTCTGTAAAGATAGAATTGAGAATTCGGGGAGCGGAAACGCCATCAAATCCATTATTATACATGGCTCCGCCGAAGATAGACGTATTATCCTGAAAGAAACAATGATTGATGACCGGACTGGATTCTCCCTGCAAATGGCCTCCGTTATTAAAAACGGCTCCACCACTTCGAATAGCATAATTTCCAATAAAAGAACAATCAACAATGGTGGGATTGGCACTTCCCCCGTTACGACCATCATTATAAATGGCCGCCCCGTGCGCGTCTGCGAAGTGATCTATAAATTTACAATTCCGGATAGTGGGAGTAGAGTGAATGGTTCCGTTGTTGTAGATTCCAGCTCCACTACGCCCCGGAGACTCCGCTCCGGCCAGCTCATCATTGGCAGATCCGTCCCGAATGGTAAATCCATCAATAACGGTCGTGCTATCTACATTATCAAAATATACAATAGTAAAGGCGTTGCTGTCGGGCTGGTTGTCCTGGTTGATATCTCCGCTAAGAATGGTTTCGTTGCTGATCCAGTTTCTCTGATTTCTTTGAGTTTCTATACCAGTAAATCCACCGTAAACCCGGACCTGATCAGGAATTTCGAATCGCTCGCTACGGTCGTCCTGATCGCAATCACTACATTCATCGGGTCGGTAAGTTCCGGCTGCTACCCAGATTTCATCTCCGGGCTGAGCGTTGAGCAAAACTGCTCTGAGATTCCCGGCAGCCTGACTCCAGGAACTACCATCCCCATTCCCATCTTCGGAAATATAGGTGATTTGTGAAAAAACAGGTGTGTACAAGGAAAAGTAAAGCAATACTAGTATTGCCAGTCGATTTGTCATGGGATATCATTTAATAATCTGAATATCAACACTTTAAGTCAAAAAAAGAAGCTTAAATTTTGATTCAGGGGCTAAAATAACTATACAAAGTTAAACAATCAGGCAACAAATTGCCATATCAAAATAGCTTATTTGTCTGATTTATAGTAGTTTATAAAAAAAGACACCTGGTACACAGGTGTCTCTTTTTTCAGACAAATCTTTAAAAGCTAAAATTTACTTTTAAAAGTATTATCGCAAAAGGGTAATATTTCCTTTTGCGGTGTATTCTTCTCCGTTGGCACAACGGACCCTCAGGTAGTAGGCATAGACATCAGAACCCAGTTCTTTTCCTTTAAAACGGCCATCCCAACCATTGTCAAGAGAATTAGATTCAAATACTTTTTCTCCCCAACGGGTATAGATCATGAAAAATACTTCATCGACCGAAAAGGCAGCTCGTAAGTAAGCGATGTCGTTAAAACCGTCATTATTCGGTGTAAAGGCATTCGGGAAGAAAATGAATGGCTTATTACACTCCGGTGTTAATACAGTAACCGTCAGGGTTTCCGTAGTCGTACAACCATCCCGGTCGGTAACGGTAAGGGTATAAGTCGTCGTTTCGTCGGGAGTAGCTTCCGGATTAGGAATGGTATTGTCGTCCAGAGAAGTTGCTGGTTCCCAGAGGTACGTGTATTCGTCATCCTCAGAGGTATTCAGCTGAGCGGATTCTCCTCTGAAGATAGTGTCTCTATCGGTATCACTGATCACAAAGTCACTCAAGTCTGTCACCATCACGTCGGTGGTTGCTGTTTGAGAACAACCAAATTCGTTGGTGGTTACCAGTTGGTACGTCTGATCCGAAGAAGGATTAACCGTGATATCGGAGGAGTCAGCAGCGGCATCTGTAATATCCATTGCCGGCGTCCATTGGTTAGAAAATTCGATTCCCATGTCTAACGAAGTTTGGGAAGTAATATTCACGGGTGTACCAAGACAGGTGGATACTTCTTCGAGTACGGTCAGTGCAAAAGAAGCATTTCCAATGTTTACCATTTCGGTTGTAGGACAACCAAATTCGTCAATGTACTGAATGGTAATCGTTTGAAATTCTCCGCTGCCATCTCCTACCGGAAGTGAAATCTCTTCTCCACTGCCAATTTGTAAACCGGCATCATCAAAATAATTTACGGTAACCACTCCGGGGCCTCCGGCGTTGAGGGTAACTTCGCCGGCCTCACAGATAAAATTATCCGCCGGAACATCCAAGTTCATTAATTCATCTGGCACCATAAAATCAATTACTTCTGTATTAGAGCAAATCCCGGCACTATCAGAAATCATGACGGTAAACATCTCATTGGTTCCCGCCGGAGCATTGACGAATGGATTAGGGGAAGTTGGATCATTCAAGAATTCTGCGGGTGACCATTCGTATACGAGATTTTCGTTTCCACCGCTATTCAATGCTGCTGGTATTCCGGCACAGCTTACGATAGAATCCAGGAGATCAATTGTCAGATCCGGCACCATGATCGTAGAAGTTACGGTAGTGGTACAACCGAACTGATTGGTAACCGTTCCAGTGATGACCGTATTACCCGGTTCGGTAATATTGATGGTCGGATTTCCCGTATCACCCCCCTCGGTAATAACTGCGGCAGGTTCCCATACGTAAGTAAGCGTATCATTGGGGTCAAGATTGTCGATTGAAAGTTGAGTAGGTTCGCCTACACAAGCCGTAGTCATTTCATCCAGTTCCACCTCTGGTGCACTGCTCATCAAATTGATTGACTGCATGGTGCTACAACCAAAAGAGTCAACAACAGTCAGGAATATTTCAGTAACGTCTCCAGACAAGTTCAGTACTACTTGCTCGCTGGCCCCGATCACGTTTCCATTGGCATCCGTCCAGGAGTAAATCAATCCGTCAACATTCGCGTTGGCACCGATCACTACGGGAGAATTACAGACCATCGTGTCGGCGGGCAAATCAAATACGACCGGAGTAGGAGCTTCGATGGTTGTCGTTGAAGTGCCGGTACATCCATTTTCATCCGTTACGGTGACGGTATATGTTCCAGGAGCTATATCGCTTAAATTCGCAGTTTCTTCGTCATTGCTCCACGCGTAATTCAGCATTCCTTCTCCTCCAACAACCGTACTGTTGACGCCTCCGGTTTCAGTACTGTCACATCCCAGATTCATACCTTCCAGCATCACCTGCAACGGATAGGAATCATCAGAAACATTAAAGCTTTCACTAACAGAACAACCGTTAATATCGGTAAGTGTAAGACTATAAGTACCCGCTTCGAGATCTGTAAGTACTAACGGATTTGTTACCGTACCAGCGTTAGCAGACCATTCATAATTATATACACCAGCACCACCCGTTGTGGAGACTATTTCAATCCCTCCCGGATTCAAACAAGATTGGTCAACAATCGCTAAATCCAGATCAATTTGTGAAACGGGTTCAATCGTAAAACAAGTGCTGGTAGCTAATACATTATTTATATCATAAACTAAAGCGCAGTAATCACCAGCGGGAAGTTCTCCATTCTGGAAAGCATTGCCATCTTCATCAAGAATTACAATCCTTTCCGGTCCGGCAAAATCGGGTCCCAGATTCAAATCAAAATCTACCTGACCTTCATTCCCACCCGCACAAAGAATCGGATTGATTTCACCGATACTAATGGTCGAGGAAGATGAGTTATTATCAAGTACAAAGGTAACTCTGGTTTCACAGCCCGTATCCAGATCGGTCACAATTACAGAATATAAACCAGCGGACAAATCATTGCGTGTAGCATCTGGTCCCCAGCTGTAACTGTAATTACCAGATCCACCAGTAACGATAATAGTAGCAGACCCGTCGCTCATACCTGCGTCAGGATTGTTGTTAACTGAGGCGTTCGCCACCAGATTATTGGCTTCATCCACAACGACCGTTTGGACATCAAAACAATCCGGATTAGTTGGATCAACAATCGTTACCTGATACTCACCGGCAACGAGGTCGTTACGGGATGCTTCCGTACTCCCGTCATTCCAGGTATAATTAAAATCATCCGGAGTAAGCGTAGCAGTACCATCGGCAATGCTGCATTCGGCGGGAGTTGTCGATATGTCGATTTCAGGACCATCACTATTTCCCACGGTAAATGTCTCTACAAGCAGACAAGTCGGATCTGTGTTGTCCGTAATCGTTACACTATAAGTACCAGCAGCTAAGCTGTCTGCACTATTATTAAAACTAATGTTATCCGACCAGGTAAAATTATAACCTGCGGCACCCCCTGCTACATTAACTGAGGCACGACCATTATTATTTCCACAAGTTGCCTCCAGCACTACCACACTTTCCAGTACCGGTGGCTGACAACTACAATCTTTAATTACATTTAATCCATTCACAGCAACTGAACAACCTTCTGCATCTGTAACCGTGACGTTATATATACCGGCCATTAATCCCGTTCTGTTTTGTGGATCATTATTGCCCGGCAAGTCTGCCCAATCGAAGGTATATCCTCCGTTTCCACCTCTAACGTCGGTGAGGGTAATAGAACCATCCGGCGAACAACCTTCGGGTAACACGGCTACGTCCAGATCAATTTGTGGAATTTCTGAAACTGTGAAACAAGTTCCTCCGGCCAGACAACCATTCAGGTCCGTTACGACAATACAATAATCGCCCGGGGCAAGGTTACCGTTTGTAGCGGTATTTCCCGCAATGTCTGTAATGGTTACAAATGCTGGTTGCGCAAAGCCTGGTTCGGTCATAACATCAAAGTCAGCCATACCATCATCAGCACCTACACAAGTAGTGGTAACGGGGCTGTTAAAAATGATATTCGCCTGTGGAACATTATCCGTAAGTACCGTACTGGCTACGCGTGTACAACCCGTTGGACCATTGTCCGTAACCGTAACGGTGTATAATCCGGCTGGCAGATTTGTTCTGCTGGCATCCGTGAATCCGTCCATCCAGGCATAACTATAATTAGTACTTCCATTAGAGCCGATTGCGGTGATTGCACCGTTTGCCTGATTGCAATCAGGCTGATTTTCTATCTGAATTTCTGCGTTGAGTGGATTATTTGTATCAATAAAAACAGTGATTACGTCGGTACAATTATTAATCGTATCAGTAACCGTAACAAAACATTCACCGGCCATTAAAGCGGTAGCGTTGTTACCCGTTTCACCATTACACCAGGTATATACGAGTCCGAAAGGACTTATGGTCGCGGTGCCGTTGGCCTGATTACAGGTAGCCGGAGTAGTAGAAATAATTTCTACCATTGGTCCGTTTGAATTGGCAACAGAAAAGGTTTCAGTAATAGCAGGACAGTCCGGAGAACTATTATTTCTGATCACTACGGTGTATACGCCACTGGTCAGATTTTCTCCAACGTTAGAATTACTAACGTCAGGTGTCCATTGGTAAGAAAAATCACTTTCTGCTCCTACGAGGGAAATGATCGCAGTACCATTACTTTCGTTGCAATCCGGTTCAAGGACAACGAGGCTTTCGATTATGGGAATATCACACGGACTATCACAAATTTCTACTAAAAAAGGAGCACCCGCAGCGTCCAGATCGGCACAAATGCCCGTCCCTTCAATGATATTTATTACTCCGGTTCCGTTAGTACTACCAAAATTGATAATGGATAGATTAAAATAGTTGTCATCGTCACTATCAGAAGTTTCAGCGACTAAGGTATGAATCGTGTAGAGTCCCGGATCAGTAACATTAAATTCCGGTGTATCACTGATTTCAATAATCGTCAGATCGCTTGTGGTTGTAAGAACATATACGACTTCGTAGCCCGCAGGAATATTAATATCTCCATTTGGAATGGCTATGATTGTGGCCAAACCATTTTCTAAACAGACCGGAGAATTCTGACCAACTGTCAGCGTTCCAGCATCCGCAGTACAGGAAAACGGGATACAGTCATCTTCTACAACTAAGTTTGTTAATGCTGCGGTACATCCGTCTTCGTCGGTAACGGTTACGCCGTAATTACCGGGAGACAAATCTACGGCAGTTGATCCCGTTTGGCCATCCGACCAGAGAAATTCAACGGGATAGTTGCCATTTTCAAGAAAAGCATTGATCATTCCGTTATCTTCTTCACAAGAAGAAATCGTAATATTACTGGTCAGAATCAAAGGCAACGGTTCGTTCACTTTCACCTGTTCTACTGCCGAGCAACCATTGGCATCGGTCACCGTGACGAAGTAAATTCCACCATCCAGATCAGTGGCAGTTTGTGTGGTCTGCATGGCAGGGTCACTCCATTCGTACGTATAGGGAGGTTGTCCGGTCATGGCATTTGCGTAAGCGGTGCCATTACCGTCACCATTACAATTGAGATCGGTGCCAATGGTCATAATCCAGATCCCTTCGGGAGAAGTTTCTATTGTTTCTTCGCCGGTAATCGTACAGCCGTTGTCGTCTGTAACAGTGAGACTGTAAGTCCCCGCGAGTATTCCGTCCACCAAACTTCCTTCGTGAATATTACCCGACTCGTCTTCCCACGTATAAGTGTAGGGAGCATATCCACCTTTAGCTTCGGCGTTTAATTTTCCATCCAGGCTGGATTCACAGGTAGCAAAGTTGGAGGAAGTTTTCACTTCCATCGGTGCATTCGGACCGAATACAAAAGCGATATCTGTATCCGTATTTCCTTCGGCGTCGGTAACCGTGACTTCGTATTCTCCGGGAGCGAGTCCTGTAATTGTCTGCGTATCTCCGCCGTTGCTCCACTGGTAAGTGAATGGAGCAGTTCCGTCGTTTGGCATAGCGGTAGCGGTTCCGTTTTCATCCCCAAAACAAATAATATTGGTCGCGTCTGCGTCTACCCATAAGGCAAATTCGGGAGTTGTTCCCGCAAAATTTGTGGCAGCGATCAGCAGGCATAATCCTAAGATTATGTTACCCCTGAGCAGGGTATTTTTTGCTATTCTCAATTTGTCAATATTTAAGTTCATAATTTTCTTTTTTGTCTGCTTTTGGTGGGGATTATTTTTTCTGACAAGGATTTTTAGTTATGGTTACATTAATAACTTCCACCCGCCGGTCCTTGGCTGCACTTACATCGGTAATTGCACTTTTATTGTAACATCCCTGACAAGCGTTTTCATCTCCCAGAGGAGATTCCGTTACTACGATACGCTCTTTAAAATCCCGTAATGTTTTGCCTGATGACGCGACCCAATTATTGAAATAATTTTCGATACTGCTAATTCTTCTTTTGGTCAAGGCTTTGTTGTATTCCGGATTTGAGCGTAAACTGGCAAATCCACGAATGGTGACCTCAATTTTGGCGTCTCCTTCTACTTCCTCAAAATAATCCAGCATTTTAGCGGCCAGTGCTTCCAGGTTATTAAATCCATTTTGTACATCCTGCGCAAAGAAATTTTCCATTTCAGGGGTACGGGCAGAAGAAGATTTATAATATCCTTTCTTTTGCTGGAAATCATTTATATAATCCTGATAAGCGGTACGGTAATTAATATTGGTTTCGGTCCGCATGTTGTCGGGCTCTGGCTGATCATTGTCAAAATACAGGACAACATCGTTGAATCCGGAAATATTCCGGCACAGGAAGAGATTTTCAGAAAAGCTGGTTGGAATGGCTGGAATACCTTCCGTTGATACATAAGTAGTATCCGGCGTATATCCTTCTCTGGAAGCGATAATCATATAGCGCTTTTTCCAGTCAATATCATAATCGTATTCGTTTCCGAACGCTTCTACTTCGGTAGACAATAATTCATCTTCGTTCAACTCCACCAATCTGACTTCTACTCCATTGAGTGGATCACCCGAACCTTTATCAAAGGTATTGACTATCAGATCAACAGCGGGTCGCAAGTAGACTTTAGCTTCAATGATCGTATCCACAAATGGTCCGGGTGTACCAAACGCCACTTTCCCCATGGTGTATTTTTCTTTGGTAGCAACTACCTCATACTGATCAGAAAAGTCTACCTGATAATCATCGTAAAGGTTATTGTCGGCCAGAGATTTGATCTGTGCTTCCAGATCAGTATTATTTAAAGAAGATAAAGTAACCTCCGTTCCGAAGAGTGGTTCTCCTGTAATTTCATTGAAGGTAAGCACTCTTACTTCTAATGCCGGATTGTCTACTTCGTAGATATCATTACAAACACAATACTGAGAAGTATCGACACACATTCCGCCAGGACGATTGGAAACGAAGTAGGACTTGCCGGCCTGACTGTTGGTCGAAAAGTAAATTTCATCTGATCCGGTATTCAACGGATAGCCCATGTGGGTAAAAGCATCAAATCCGTTTGCAGTCATTGCTGCCCGGTAGATATCAAATCCACCAAGATTCCGGTGTCCTTCAGAACTAAAAAACAAAGCCTGATTCTCACTATCATAAAAAGGAGAAATTTCATCTTCCATCGTATTCAGTGCGGAAAGATTTTCCGGATCAGAAAAATCTCCATTTTCATCAATATTGCTATACCAGATATCCATTTTTCCTTTTCCACCGGGACGATTACTGGCGAAATACAGAGTTTCCCGATTGTTTGTTTTATCAACTCCAATACTGGGCTGAGTGGTATTGTAACCATTCATATTTATATGTTCGGGTAAAGCGATTGCATTTCCCCAGGTGGAGTCGCTACGCAACTTCCGGTAATAAATCTGACAATTTGTACTGTCTTTGTTGGTATTTCTGCTATCACAAACAGAATAGAACAAATGATTACCATTATTTCCAAAAGCAGTGTGCGCTACATTGGTTCCTCCCTGATTGAAATCAAGGGTGTTTGCTGCCATAATATCGCCCGCTTTATCCGCTGTGTACAAACGCGTAACAGGGCTTTCACAAACACCAAATCCACTGCTAAGATTTTCTCTCAGCGAAGTAAAATACAGTTTGTCGTTGTAAAGTACCGGCGCCATATCTGTGTAGGGCGAGTTTACTTTATCATCCAGATGCGTAATTTGAACAGGATCCTTTTCCAGGGTCCGGGTTGCGGCCCAACGACTATCTTCAATTTCTTTTTGAGCCATTTCGCTGTAAACCCCGCCCGAAGCACCGCTACCTGAGAGGTAATTATTAAAATGAAAAATCGCTTCGTTGTATTTTCCCATTCTCTTTTTGACGTGCCCCAACCAGTAATCTGTCAAAGGATAAGAACCAGCATCGTCGCTGCTCAAAATTTGCTGATAGTACCTTTCGGCGACGGGATATACTCTTAGCAACCGGGCATTTTCGGCGGCACGATAAAAATTTTCCGTTGTTTCCTTACCTGCCTCATTGATAATAACTTCGTAATTAGCAAGCGCCTCGGAATAATCCATTCTTTGCTCTGCCTTTACAGCTGCTTTCTGGTAAGCTTTGAGAGATTGAGCTTGTACGAAAGATGGCATACAAAACAAAATGACAAGTATCAGCGGGTAAATTATTTTATGCATTAGCTTTAGTTCTGATTAAATAATTTTGTAAGAAGAAATCTGAAATTTTATACTTTACAAGTAAACAGGACAAGTAGGACAGAAATCTACATCCGGTTTTTTGATGGTGTGAATGACCGAAATTTCCGGGCCACCAAAGTTGTTGGTAGCGATATTGATATCTGAAATATTAATATCATAGCTGATTCCTACGGTCCATGCTTTGTGATGAACTTCGATAGCAGGTATGATTGCATCTCCTGTTCCGAATCCTTCTGCGTTGAAACGATAAGATAACCCAAGTTGCACGGCAAGTTCTTTGGTACGATTCATATTCAGGTGCTGTCTGACTGCACCACCGATTAAGTACTCAGTATGTGGTCCCTGAAAAGCTGCCACCAGTGTGGCCACTACATCTGTTTTTCCACCTACTTCAAAAAGACCTAAACCGTGAATGGCCCAGCGAGCAGGTAATTCTATGGTTGGATCGTCCCAGAAGCTTTTTTGTGGTGTATTGATGTGAAACAGTCCTACGCCAAGATCCCAACGAGTTCTTTTTGACTGGTCAGGATGCTGAAAATGCCAGTTCACCCCCGCCGAAAAGTCGAGGTAGACAATAGACTGGTCAAAGAAATTTTCGTTATTGGCAAAAGAAGGATCGAAACCTTTGCTACCGAATTGTTCGTCAAATTCGAGGTTGTCGGTTTCAAATGAACGCTGGTATCCTGCTACTTGCAAACCAGCAGAGAGGTAATGCTTCTTTGCTACTCTGGTGGTGTAGGAGAGGTTTAGTCCCAGTTGGGTAGTTCCCAAATTTCCGTCACCAGCCCAGTCGTGATTAAAGACTAATCCACCGCCCACAAATCTGGTTTTTTCTTCACAGAGGTACCATTTTTTGTCCACCGCAAAATAAGCAGTACGATAGGTCACCGGTACATCGTACCACTGTGCGCGATAATTTCCGTTGAAACGTGTATCTCCAAGAAATACCCCTGTAAGAGCAGGATTTAGCTGGAGTGGGACGTTAGCAAACTGTGAAAAGTGAATATCCTGAGCCTTTACGGAATTTACCGTAATAGTGGATAAAAGCAGGAGCAGCGTCGCAAAAGCGAATCCTTTTACAATAACAAATCCTGTGGATTGGGTAAATAATTTTATCATAAGTTTCTGTTTTCGAAAAACTTTCCAAAGAAAATAAAGGTGCAATGTGTAGATTGTGTGCGACTTATAAATTATACAAATAACTAATTCATAATTTAAAGTCTGAATAACACTGGGTGTAGTGTTCTATTAAGTTTAGAGTAATCTGTATGGGTTTTGACTGGATAACATAAATGTAGTCACTAATTATTAGAAATAAAAAGATAAATAATATTTTTTTTGTCAAATAAAATCTAATACACTATTGGTATTTAATGAAATGCTTTAAGAATGCTACTTTTATGGTGAAGAACCCCGAAAATCCGGGGAGATTCTGTTTATAACAACTAAAATTATTTAAAAGCTGCCCTAAAAAAAAGGTGTATGAACAACAGACAATTATTATTTTGCTTGTGCTGGCTGATGACCTTTTTTACCGCTTGCAGAACAGCTAAGCCCGGTATAGAAAATCTCAACACAGGTTTGGGAGAAGTGATTCGTAGTAATCCTCTATTTGCAGAAAATTTTTCGGGAATTTATATTGAATCGGTAGAAGGTGAAGAAGTGATTTATCAACAGTTTGCCGATCACCGTTTTATACCTGCATCGAATATTAAAATTTTTACGTTATACGCAGCACTGGAAACGCTGAATAAAAAAATTCCCGCCTTTCAGTATCTGGCTGAAAACGATACCGTATGGATTTGGGGCACCGGGGATCCTGGCTTCCTTTATGATAAAGTGACGCAAGATTTTTCTTTCCACTCTTTTGTGCAATCTACCGGGGAGAAAGTGCTGCTCTTTAGTGAAGCCAATTTCACGGATGACCGCTTTGGGGCCGGATGGGCATGGGATGATTTTCCTTATGTTTATCAAACCGAAAAATCCGCATTCCCGATCTACGGAAACCGGGTTACTTTTTCTAATTCGACGGGACATCACCTGAAAATTCTCCCAACTTACTTTGCTCCGTATTCAGCTTCAGCTTCAACGTTGAAATATGGCCGGATAACCAGAACAGAAAAACACAATCAATTTTCGCTGGCAGCAGATTTAAATAAAAGAAAATTTAAAACAAGTCGTCCTTTTACTTATGACGCAGATTTGATTCCCAAATTATTATCGGACACCCTCCATCGACTTGTACAGCGCGACGTCCATCAGCGTCCACTCGCAAAAAACAGCGTGGTGGTAGAACGAACGCTCCCGGATGAACTCTATCAGTTAATGATGCAGGAAAGTGATAATTTTATTGCGGAGCAGTTGCTGCTGGCCACGGGAGGCAAACTCACGGATACGCTGAATACCCGTCTGACCATTGAGCATCTGGAAGCAACAATTTTCAGAGAAGTTACCGATCAGATTCGCTGGGTAGACGGGTCGGGCCTTTCCCGTTATAATTTACTCACTCCCCGGAGCATTGCCTGGGTATTGAAAAAATTACCAGAGAAAATTTCTACGGACCGGCTGTTAAACCTTTTCCCCGCAGGTGGAATATCCGGCTCGCTAAAAGGATGGTACGGTGACAAAGACCAGCCTTACGTATTTGCCAAGACTGGATCAATGAGTGGTGTTTACTGTTTGAGTGGATATTTAAAAACCAGAAAAGGAGAATTGCTTATCATCAGTTTTATGCATAATAATTTTCTGGGAAGTTCCCGTAAATACAAAGAAGCAATGACGCCCGTTCTGGAATGGTTGTACGAGCACTAGTGCTTCCTGATTTGTAGAAATTATTTATAATCTAAAAGTAACCGGAATGATATATTTCACGTTTACTTTTTTTCCTTTTTGCAAGCCCGGAATCCAGTCTGGAAAACTTTTTACAATGCGCTCCGCTTCTGCTCCCATTCCGTTGCCCGGATCTTTGACGACCTGGATGTCTTTGAGTTTTCCGGACTTATCAACTACAAAAGATACGACCGCCCGGCCTTCGTTTTTCGCTGCCTTTGCGGCTTCCGGATATTGGATATTTTCACGAATATAGTTAAACATTTTACTGGAAGCACAGGCCGCTCGTTTTTCTTTAGCCAAATCTTC
Source organism: uncultured Saprospiraceae bacterium (assembly GCA_937921555.1). Lineage (GTDB taxonomy): Bacteria > Bacteroidota > Bacteroidia > Chitinophagales > Saprospiraceae > JALZUU01. The sequence goes on along the minus strand of CAKZUV010000203.1, from coordinate 15,916 downwards.
ACAGCCGGCAAATCGTGGCATAATATCTACTTTGGTATAAACATTATTGTCTTCCGGCTCCGCCGCATTTTGCGTGTTGCCGGAGTCAGACTGACAGGAAGAAAGGAGGATCATCAGAGAAAGAGTAAAGCCAAAAAACTTTTTCATTTTATTTAATTTTATCACAAAGATAACAGAAAGAATCAAGCCCTCTTGACAAACTTTCCTATTTTTGTGCCTAAACTAAAAAAATTACTATGGATCAATTAGACGCACTTAATCAGGTGGCCGAATTTCACCGGGTTTTTAAACATCCCATCGAACCTGAACCCGTCATCCCGGCGCCCGGTCGTTGTCAGTTACGGGTAGAACTTATCTCAGAAGAACTGAAAGAACTCGAGCAAGCAATCGCCGATAAGGATATGGTAGAGATAGCAGATGCGCTTTGTGATATTCAATATGTTTTATCAGGTGCCGTGCTGGAATTTGGTTTAGGAAATAAATTCAGGACGCTATTTGACGAAGTACAGCGTTCTAACATGAGTAAAACCTGTGTTTCACTCGAAGAAGCCAAAGCCACGCAAGCACATTACAAGCAGACCAAAGAGGTGGATAGTTATATTGTAAAAGAAGGAGACAAATTTCTGGTTTACCGAAGTTCAGATGATAAAACCCTAAAGTCCATCAACTACTCTCCCGCAGATTTAAAATCGATTTTAGAGATAGAAAAATAAATACTTTCATGAAAAACAAACTTCTTTCTATCCTCTGTTTACTCTTGCTGGCTACGCTGGTAACCGGGCAAAATAAAGTTCCTAAAATAGGGTTTGCTTTTAGTGGCGGCGGAGCGAAAGGGTTGGCCCACGTAGGGGTCTTGAAGGTTTTGGAAGAAGAAGGGATCGTTCCGGATTATATTGCCGGAACCAGTATGGGGAGTATTATCGGAGGATTATATTCGATCGGCTATTCCGCCGATCAGCTGGAAAAATTAACCAAGGAAATTATCTGGGACGATTATTTCAACGATAATCTGGACCGGTCTTATCTGTCCATTGAGGAAAAATCCCAGGCTGATCGTTATCAGGTGCAGTTTCCTTTTAGTGACGGCAGGGTCAAATTACCAACCGGATTTGTCGGAGGACAGAAAATTGGATTATTGCTCAGTCAGCTCACCGTCCCGATTCACGGCATCAATAATTTTGATAATTTTCAAATCCCATTCCGCGCCATTGCTACTGATCTGGTAACGGGCAAAGAAGTCATTATCGGCAACGGATTTCTGCCGGATGCTATCCGCGCCAGCATGGCAATCCCTACCGTTTTTCAACCGGTCATCCTCAATAACCAACTCCTCGCCGATGGAGGACTGGTACTCAATATTCCGGTAGCGGAGGTTTTTGAGATGGGAGCAGACATTGTCATTGCGCTGGATGTCGGGGGCGATTTATACCAAAAAGATGAATTTTCGTCGGTCTTACAGGTACTGGAACAAACTGGTAGTTATCTCGGTGAAATTTCTAATCAAAACCAGCGGGGACTTGCCAGTGTGGTCATTAGTCCCGACGTAAAAGATTATAGTCCGTTGTCTTTTACAGACCTTGATTCGTTGATTCAGCGAGGAGAAGAGGCGGCCCGACAGATGCTGCCGAGATTAAAATTTTTATTGAAGGATTACCAGACAAAAAAGCGTCCTTCCACTAACCAACTGGTCGCAGAAGTTATGAAAGATACCTTCCTGATTCAGGGAGTGGATTATGATGTAAAATCAAAGAAAAGCGCAGATTTGCTCCGCAGTATTTTTAATATTAAAACGCCCAACCAGGTTAGTCTGGAGATGTTGAACGAACAGCTGAAAACGGTTTACTCTTCCCGCTTTTTCAGCAAAATTGATTACCGGCTTTTACCCGCCGACGGAGATGGGTATATCTTATCCATCCGGGCAGTAGAACAGAGTGGTAATTTTTTGAAAGCCAGTGCCAACTATGACAGTGACTATGGGGGTGGAATTTTATTAAATGCGACCTTTAGAAATACGTTGTTCCGTCGCTCTAAATTTTCGGTGGATTTAAGGGTTTCCGAAAAACCTTCCATCCTGGGAGAATACGTCATTTATACGCCTACCCGTCCCAACATCGGTATCCGGGCTACCGGTGGATTCAATTTTTTTACGGGTTTGTTTTTTAATGATAACGAATTATTAAACGAATTTGACTGGCGGCACGGTAGCGCTCAAGTAGGTTTTTTTACGGGATTGACCTCCCGTTTATCACTGGCCATCGGTTACGGTGTAGAGGGGATCAGCCAAAACAAAAAATTTTTTGATCCCGACTCGGACGAGGTAAAAATGTCTCAGCAGTACGCCTTTTTCTCGCTCAACCGGGATACCTACAACCGGCTGCACTTCCCTACCAGGGGTTCCTTCATTTCGCTGACGGCCCGTGGCATCACGACCGGAGAACTCACCAGAGATAATATTAATTCAGTGACCGAGGATATCGGTCTCAGCTTTCGGGCGCAAGCCGAGTTCAGCCGCAATTTCAGATTACATCAGGTATTTACTTTGCGATGGTACAATTCTTTTGGTTACCAACACTACGAAAACGGCGACAACCTGATTAATCTTTTCTTTTTGGGAAGAGCATTGCCCAACGAACCGCAACACATAGATTTTCAGGGGCTCCGCTACATGGAGCAACCCGCAGACCGCTACGCCATTTCCGGTCTGTCTCTCCAACTGGAAGTTTTTAATAATAAATTTTTAACGGGCCATATTAACTATGGTTATTATCATAGCCCGAAATTTGATTTCTTTTCGGGAACCATGGTAAATATTCAGGAACAGGAGGAGGAATTATTCGGCGTGGGACTGGAAGCAGGATTGCTGACGGGTATTGGTCCGGCGTCTTTTTCTACTCAGTATAATGTGATGGACAATCGGTTTAATTTCGTATTGCACCTGGGATATATTTTTTAAACTGGAAATGTTTTTAAAAAAAGAGTTAAAGACGGGATTGTACGGTTAATTGTGTCATTTGGCATCCCGCACCTTGTAAAGCTCCCGCGCTGACACACTTAAGAAAAATAATTTAGCGCTTGTCTAAAACTGGCGGCGAACACCCAGTAATAATCCGATATTGACGTACTGCTGATCGAGCGGATAGCTCTCCAGCGTAATGGATTTTAGCTGATAACGAAAGTTGGGTTCGATGAGTAATTGCAGATTGGGACGAATGTGATAACCCAGACCGAGACTTCCATAAACGCTGATTCCCAGATCTTTTTCAAAAGCATTAATTCTTTGTGGGTTATTGGAAGTAATAAATTCCAGCGTATCTGATTGTGATAAAATTTTACCTTTCTGACGGGCAAGAATATTGAAATAAGCACCGGCATTGATACTGAAATTAAATTTACCTGCGTCAATTTCATAACCAATTAACAATGGAATATCCAGGGAGCGGTATCGGTTATGATTCCGAATAAAAGTAGTTCCTGTTTCTATCGTAGTAATAGTATCCGTAGTGCCCGCCGGGACGATCTGTACAATTCGCTCGTCTCCTTCTTTTTCCAGATTGAAACGCTCCAGGATCCGACTGTAAACAATTCCCGTACGCAATGCCAGTCCGCGGCGGGTTACAATGGATAATCTCACGCCTCCACTGACACCGTGCAACGTTGACTCGGTATCTTCCCGGAGTTGTCGATAGGGATCGTCTTCCGGATCTTTGGCGGTCAGGTTACGAATGGTATATTCGGGCGAGATAAATCCGTCTACGAAATAGTCATATTTGATCCGTCCACCAGCAAAACTATAGCAACCTTTCGGTCCCCAGGAAAAAGGAATTTTGATTGGTGGCGCCGCAAATACCGTCTGTAAATCGGGTGCATTTTTCAGGGCAGTCGTTGTACTGGCCGTCAGATAATTAAGTTGCCGGGCAGCTTTATTTTCTTCGGGAGAATCCGTTTCAGTGTTTTCGGTAATTTGGATTTCGGGAGCATCGGCTGATTGATTTTTCGCTGTGGAAATTGCCGTATTTGTTTTCAGCAAATCCCGGGAAATGTTATTATCCGTGACGTTTGTTTCCGTGGTCGTGGCTGACCATACCGGATTTTCAGTATCCAGATTCAGTGCTGTATTTTGATTGAAATTAGGATTAACGACCGCAGCGGGCTGATTGATTATATTTTCAGCAGACCTTTGGGAAACAGTGCTTTTCTGCTTTTCTTTTGTTGGAACATTTAAAACATCAGAAGAAATAATGGTCGAGTTGCTGACTTCGTTTGTTGCCGCGTCCATATCGATTGCCGGGGAGACCGGATCATGTACAGAGGCAGAGGTAATGGGTGCATTAATGTCCGTACGGGTATCCGGTTGATTGGGTGTGGCTTTTTGAATAGAAATAAAATAAACGGTCAGAGCGATTAACGAGGTTAGCAATAACGCACCGACGCCCCATTTCCACCAGATGATTCCTTTCGGTTTTTTGTCACCTTCCCGGGCGGCATCGAGTTTGTCCCATAGATTAGCAGCCAGCGGAGATTCGTAATCCCGCAGACCATTCCTAAAATGCTGATCTATATGGTTTTCCTCTTTTTTCATATAAAAGTCCTGCGTGTAAGAAATAAACTAACAACTTACTTCTGGGCAATGATTTTATTTTGTAATAATTTTCTGGCTTTAACCAGCTGGGACCGTGAAGTGCTTGCCTCGATTCCCAGTTTATCCGCAATTTCCTGATGACTGAAACCTTCAATTGCGTAAAGATTGAATACAAAACGGTATCCGTCGGGTAATTCTTTAATCAGGTTAAGCAGCACCTCTTCGTTTAATTGTGAAAATATCAGCGGTTCCGTCGAATTTTCGGGTAACGTTTCTACCCCGATCTGTTCTTTTTTAAAACTGCTTTTCTTTATATTCTTCAGGGCATTATTAACAACAATTCTTCTGATCCATCCTTCAAATGATCCCTGATAATTAAACTGTTTTAAGTTGGCAAATATTTTGATAAAAGCATCCTGCAACATATCTTCCGCTTCTGCCTGATGCCGGGCATAACGCCGGCAAACGGTCAGCATCTTACCAGCATACTGCAAAAACAAGGCTTTCTGACAAGACTTGTCTTCCCGTATGCATCCCTCTATAAGTTCCTTCTCGGTCAACGTACTTCAGATATATTTGATTCATTTTATATATTACGTAGTAAGATAAAAAAAAGAAAGCAGCTATCCCAACTTTATGGGACAGCTACTCTTATCACAAACACGTTAATTATCTTTTATGACTCTAAAATTGCCGGACAAGGAGTGAGTCGCTCCGTCGTTGTCCGTGAAATCCCCCATAAAACTCCCCGTCAGGGTTTCTCCCGCTTCCACTGTTTCGTTCAGGATAATTTCTACGTTTACCTCCTCAATTTCAAAGTTGGTACTATTCAGTTCGTCGTTTAATTCCAGACGATTTACACCGTAAGTTCCCGCACTATTTCCCTTAAATTTAAAGGTCAGGATACCGATATCAGGATCGGCCACAGAGAGGGTTCCATCTTCGGTACTTCCTGCTGGTTCCAGATTAGCCACCGTTTCAGTACTGAGCAGCAGGCTTCGATTATTATAATTGAAATTGGTAAATTCGTTAAGTTCCTCACAGGCAATCTGATAAACCCGCACGGGAGATATATTTTCGGGGGAAGCCGTCAGAGCCATTTCCTGATTACGAATATCAAAAGTCCTGAAATTCAAAGCAGAAAGACACGCGTTCGAAACAGTTCCCTGAAAAAATCCGGCTTCGTCTAATTTTATGATCAACTGATCATCAACAATCGCATAGCCGTTGGTCAGTGGTTCCTGATTACAGTCTCTGGCCTGACCACTATAAACGGTAATTCCAGTTCCTTCGGTAAAATCCTGATCCGTAATATCCACTTCGGCGACGTTAATATCTTTAAGTTCTATAAACTCATCGCACAGGAGGCTGTACACGCCAACTTTGACGGTAGCATTGGCAGAAGTTTTAAAATTATAAGCGCCTCTTGAGTTAGTGTAAATGAAACGCGTAATTCCGGTATTGACATTTCTCAGAGCCATTAATACGTCTCCAGCCGGTTCGTTATCTTTGGAAACGGTTCCCGAAATATTTACGCTGTCAGCCACTTCTGCGATGGCCCAGTGACCGAATTCGTTTACTTGTGCTACATAAAATTGTCCTTCCAGCGTAGCGGTTCCCTTCTGTTGCCAGATACCTTCTATCTGATCAAACATAAAAAGTGCTACAGTAGCCGGCGCATTAATATCCGGTACAGGAATACGAACTTCAAAAGTTTTACCCGCAGCCATATTCAACGGATTCCCCGCATCATCGCTTGAACCAACGACCAGCATTCCGTAAGGAATCAGGCTTTTTTCCATTCCGTCTTCATCTTCCCCGATAAAATCTCCGGGCATGCTCAGACTAAGATTATTGGCCATAAGGTCATACGTATTAGCAAAAACAGAAGCGGTGCCTGTAAAACCGGCTACCCCATCAGCTGGAAATTCAAGTACTGCACCGTCGGGAAGACTAAATGTCTCCCCGGCAGTAACAGCGAACGTTCCGATTTCTTGCTTACGTGTTAAAATGAAATTCAAATTTATTTGTGAATTAACCTTCGCGGTTAATGTTCTTGAACTTTCGTAAAAATCCGGTTTGCGAACGGTTACGAATGCATTTTTGATATTTACGGTCACATTTTCCAGAAAATATACGCCATTTATATCCGTTTCGGATCGCTGGCTGCCAATATTTATGGTCGCGCCGCTTACAGGAATCCCCATTTCGTCCGTCACCATCCCCGAAAATCCGGATTTGACGAATTGTTCTGGTTCTACACTATCAGGGACGAAAAAATCAGCGTCTTTATAGCATCCGGACAACAGGACAAGGATTAATAAATAGATTATTTTTTTCATAAAAAAATACATTTCTCGTTTTTCACCTGGACTTTTTGTATTGATTGTCAATGAGTTAGTGTGAAATTTAGCTTTATATTCAATGTTGTATATAAGGAAGAGCCCCTTTGTTAGAAATGTGCTGCCTGAGGAAGTGATTTGTATAAAAATTTTTATTTTTATACAAATCGAAGGGTGAAAAGATTGAATTATGCTGTCAGATTTATATTTTTTAATCTGCTCTTCGGAGAATAATGCGATCCACCCTACAGTCGGTAGGCTCGCTGAGATCATTACGAAAATACGTATCGAAGAAGGTAAAAATAAATGACAGGCTCCATAACCGCAGAGCGGTCAAATTATGTTAGCTAAAGTCGCATTATTTTTAAAAAACCAAATTCACACCTGCCCGGCCGTTGACATTATCGGCGGCAAAAGGCTGGAAGACGTGGATAATATTATCGGTAGCCGCAAATAGTTGTACCGGACCTAATTTGATAGTCGTGTTTAATCCGATGTTGGTGGCAGAGTCAAAGCGGTAGGAATAGTTGACCCCAAGATTGATAATTTTATGCAATTGTGCCTGAACTCCGAACGAGTAAGCCTGCCGGTTTTCATCCCGGAAATTTTCGTTGAAAAACAGTCCGTGTAAAGTGAATTTATCGGTCAATTGAAAAGCAGCACTGAAGTAAATCCGGGAAGGCAGTTCACTCGAATAGGTTCCGTCTTCGGCGGTAAATTCAAAAAGATTATCAAAATTCAGGGTATCGGAGGCATTCCCTAAATTGAGACTGTCACCTTGCAGGATATCCGAAAAATCTATCTTTACGCCTTCGTAAAGTGTAGTGCCCTGGCTTTTATAAATCCGGGCGTTTTCTTTCCAGTTAATTTTTGCTAACCCGTCTATCCAGCTCAGGTTGATGGTTAGCTTTTCGATGGGTTTGATCCGGACGCCGAGGTCGAGGGCAAATCCGGTATTCGAAGAAAACCCATTACTGAGTGATTCGAAATCAAAATTAAATCCGTCTACATCATATTGTAAAATACCCGTACTGTTTAATTGATAGTCAGTCGTAATCGTGGTTTGATAAAATTCGTCGGAAGTTTCGAGAAACGCCTCCTTGCGCGTGGTCATCGTATTTCCAATTCCAAAAAGCAACTTGGGACGAACGGACACATTTATCTTATCATTCAGCTGATAAGACAATCCGAGGGCAATGGAATGATAGGCGTCCTGCTGAATATCCGGACCGATATTTACCTGTTCCCCGATGTATTGTGCGTTGCCTTCTCCAAGCAGCCGGATGTACGTATCGGGATAAATGAAAGAACTGTGAAAGCGAACTTCGTGATTAAGCTGAATACCTATTTTTCCTTTTCGCAGAAATAGTCCCACCGTTTGTACATCCAGATTAGTGATCAATTCGTTTTCCGGTCTGAGTTTTGAAATCCAGCTACCAAAGTCTACGTTTAGTCCTCCTTCGGGGTTGTCCCGGAATATATCATTAAAGTTTCCGCTGCTGTGGTATAAATTAAATCCTGCGTTGGGTAATCCGATGACCAGATCGCTATCCGGTACTAAAGACGGATTGGTACGCGCAGCGGCCAGATTATCAGGCATAAAATGTAAGGACAATTCGTCCTGTCCGGTCATGCTGAAAATTGCCCAAAAAAAGCATACCGCCAGTAGTAAATATTGCTTTGAGTTCATTTTTTTTATTTAACGACTTACACCAACTTTTAGTCCCATTCCAATTTTTACGTTTTGGTCCGCTGTAACCCGCACGGAACGCATACCTGATTCGGGGGTAGAAAAGCGGGTTTGGAGGAAGAGATTTCGTGCTTCCCGGATTCTGTCGAAGCGACCTTCCGTTACCCTGGCAAATGCTTCTTTGGTTGCTACCTCCAGCGTATTTCCGTCACCATCTACAGTAGCAGCCGTAACAACCGGCGTGATTTCAGTAAAGAGCGAATCAATAATCTGCTCGTTTTCATCCGCAAAAAATAATTGCAAATCAATATTGAGCGGAACATTACTTTCGGAAAATAATTTAAACTCGGCGTAATCGATATCTCCGTATTCTTCGAAGTCCACGTCAAAATCAAAGCGTTCTACTCTGATGGTATCAAAGACATTGAAATTAGATACCGCTCCAAAAACGGGAAGTACTGCTTCCACTTGCAGGGACAAAAAACTGGAATCGGTCATGAATCCGCGAATGGCTGTATTTCCATCGGGATTGGTCAATCCGTCCACATCGTAATCTACCGCTTTGGGTACTGCTTCCAGTAAATCTGACAAATTGGAATTTTCGTTATTGAAAGAAAAGTTGGTTTCTTTGACTGTTCCGATTTCGCTGGAATCCGGGTAAGCAAAATCAATTCCTGCCTCAATAAAAGGACTCGACAATGGAAAAATTTCATCGTTGACCGAAATAACGTCCAGCACATTGATCGAAGATCGAACGGGAAAGCCAAAAGAATTTTTTACAAAAAAGTTAATCTCCGGCTCCTCGAATCGCAGTGTTCCTTCGGTCCAGTTTTCAAAGAAATCTATTTCGATGGTATCCCGCTCAAATTCAAATACCTGATTGCCCAAAAATCCCTGAATAAAAGACGCGGTGATGTCATTGAAAGCCACCACAAATCCGGAGAGCGTATCCGCAAATCCACTGGTCTCCCGGAAAGCACTAAATTCTACAAAAATAGAATCTTCTTCCACGTTGAGGGTATAACCCGATAAATCCAGAGGTGTCAGCAAAGCTCCCGTAACGGGTAATTCGTCATTGTAAGGAACGGTATTCAAGGTGTGAGAAAAGATTTCCCCGTCTCTGATAAGTGAAGGAATAGCAACAGTGACGGTGACATCCTCTTCGTGTTCAGAAGCAAATGCGTAACGAAAACCGCCTGATTTTAAAATAGCGAAGTCCAGCGTGATGCCGTCGGGTGCCACGAAGGGCAAAGCAGAAATAGTATCTTCCAGCGGAAGAAAAACATTATCAATATCACTCAGCACTTCAAAAAGGTCTGCGCTCCCACTGGATGTAAAGTCCCCAAAATACCGCAGAATGGCCTGACCATTTTCATCAAAAAACACGCTGGAATTTTCGTCAAAATTTTCCAGTACTTCTCCCATTTCAAATTCGGTCGAGAAAAGTGGAATCGCGTATTCAGCGTCAATACCACTTGCTTCCAGATCATCCAAATTTTCCAGTTTTTGACATCCGGAAAACAGGAACACACCGATGATCAGTGAGAGCAGAAAAAAGATATTTAATTTCATTGTTTGTGATTTGGCCAGTTGAAACACAATAGTATTCAAAAGTAAGGGTATTTGATATAAATTAACAGTTATTAACGGACAAAGCGTCTGATATCCGCCAGTTGACGGGATGAGCTTGCGCTAAAAATTGTATTTCGCGTACAGGAACACGGAGACGCAGCGTGCGTACCGGACTTGTTCCGGGAGATTCTCCCACGTGTATATTTTTCATAGTGGAGAAAATATACATTTCATTTTTATAGAATAATGTTCAGGATTTCTGTTTTCCAGTTTTTTAGTGAAGGTGTATGGAATCGGCACATTTCATTCTCAGGTTTAACATAAAAAAAATACGTTTATTTATCACGAGTATTGTTATTTTTCTTTACCTTTAGGAAATATTAACCAAATGGCTTGTGACTTTAACAACAAGTAAAGAAGTTTTTCACACAATTACTTCAAGAAAAACAGGCCACAAAAAAAATAATTATGGTCAAGAAAATTTCTTTAAAAAATTCAGATGAAAATGTTCTCCTAGACGAAAAAGTCTTCAAGGCGCTTTCTAAAGAACCCAGATTAAAAAAGATGAATTTCATCGAAAATCTACGCCGCCATTCGAGTGGTTGTGCTGTTTTCCAGAAAGTTACTTCTAACAAAAAAAAGAAAACCTACAAGACGGAAACAATTTATCTCCACCGGCTGGTAGGAGAAAAATTTCTTGGTAAGGACAAGAATAAACTACACAACCTCGTCGGAGCAAAAAATGGTAACAAACTCGATTGCCGGTTAGAAAACCTGGAATGGCGTTCCCGCGCTACGGCCAGCCGTACCAGAAGGACGACCAGCAAAACTGGCTATACCGGCGTGTACGAAGAAAATGGAAAATTCCGCGCAGTGATTTCTATTGATCAACAAACTACGCACATCGGTGTATACGCTACTGCCGAAGAAGCAGCCATGGCTTACAATAAACGATCACGCGAAATTTTTGGCAATTTCGGAAAATTAAATCTTATCAGAAAAGATTAATCACGATAAGAGCTTGTCTAAGCTCAATTATAAATTAAAATCCCGGATCTTACCTGACGATAAGACCCGGGATAGTTTTTGTTTCGAGTCACTTATAAATTTTCTTTAATTCCGTATTTATTCAATCAGACATTCCCTTCGGTCTTTTTCTTCATTCATAAATTCGGAAGAAAAATTTAATGTTCCTCTCAACGGAAAAAACTTGTTTCGAGTCACTTATAAATTTTCTTTAATTCCGTATTTATTTAGTCAGAACACTTCCTACGGTCGTTCTCTTCCTGCATAAATCCGGAAGAAAAATTTAATGTTCCTCTCAACGGAAAAACCTTATTTCGAGTCACTTATAATTCCACGGTTTCCGCTAATTTAGGTATCTCTACTGATTTAAAACCTTTCTTTCCCAGATAATTTACCAGCGCTTCCTGCCGGTCAATTTCTCCGTGCACCAAAAATATTTTCTTGATTTTCTTTTTCTGATTTTTAATAAAATCGTAAATCTCTGCGCGATCCGCGTGAGCAGAAAAAGAGTCCATAATTTCCACATCCATCAACACAGGTTTCCACTCTCCGAATAATTTTAGTTTATCAATGCCATCGCGCAACATTCCTCCCGGTGTATCCGGTGAGCAATACCCAACAATCAACAAAGTATTTTTTGGATTATCCATGTTATTAAACAAATGGTGCCGGACTCTACCCGCGTTCATCATTCCGGAAGAGCTGATAATAATCGCCGGTTCTTTGGTATCATTCAGAGATTTTGATACTTCAACTTGACGCACATACGTCAGCGTATTGAATCCGAATGGATTGTCATCAATCAGCATATACTCGTTGAGATCATCATCATAACATTCCGGGTGTGCGCCAAAAATTGCCGTTGCGTTTACCGCCAGCGGACTGTCTACGTAGACCGGAATCTTGGGTAATTTACCCGCCGTTTCCATTTGGTCCAGCATGTAAACAATCTCCTGCGTTCTTCCTACGCTGAAAGCCGGAATGATCAGTTTACCTTTTTTCTCGACGCAGGTTTTTTTAATTATAGAAAGAAATTTTTCTATCTCTGCAGGTTTGCCCTCGTGATCTTTGTCACCGTAGGTGGATTCACAGATCAGATAATCCAGTTTGGGCATCGGTTTTGGATCGCGTAAAATTGGTCGGTTGGGTCGTCCGATGTCTCCTGAAAAACCAAAGAAAGTTTCTTTACCGTCACGAGTAATTTTGAGGGTCACACTCGCGCTGCCCAGGATGTGTCCGGCATCACGAAATAGGACCGATACTTCGTCGCTGATTTCGTACCATCGTTCGTAGCTATTGCTCACGAATTGTCCCATGGCCTGAGGTACGTCATCACTCGTGTAGAGCGGAGTTCGTAATGGTTTCCGGGATTTTTTTCTTTTTTTGAGTTGTCTTTTATTGAAATAGTCCGCGTCCCGTTCCTGAATTTTTGCACTGTCCAGCAGCATAATCGCGCACAAACTCCGCGTAGCGTGGGTACAGATAATATCTCCACTAAATCCGTCTTTCACCAATTTGGGAATTCGTCCACAGTGATCAATGTGGGCGTGCGAAAGGATCATACAATCAATTTCCGAAGGATTAAAATACCAGGTAGCATTAAAATTGGCCATGTCTTTTGACCGTCCCTGATAGAGACCGCAGTCCATTAAAATGGTATATCCCGAATCAAGGGTAAGCAGGTGCGCGCTTCCGGTCACCTGCCGCGCGGCGCCACAAAACTGAATTTTCATTATATCTTTATTTTGATTAGGCGGGAAAGATACGGAAAAAAACACTACTGCTTAACTTTTATGCCCCCATAATTCAGCCGGGCTTTGATGACTTTCCCCTTATTTTCACTCCCCATAAAACCCTTCACTTCCCGATCGTTACCGTCTTTAATTTCTTTTACAACGGTAAATTCTGAGGGGTACTTTATATTCGCATAGCTTGAGGAAGCATCGAGCTGATACTGTGCTCCTTCCTGCACTTCTATTCTGTAATCAGTATAACGTCCCCGGATTTCGAGTTCTGTAAAAGCCCGGTCCAGCATTTCCACACTCGCGCTGCCGTATTCCAAATCAAAGTCCGCCCATTTTTTCAGATGGGTTACAATGTAGTCACTGTATTTGGCCGAGGCCCGAACGGAAGCGGCTACTTTGATACGCACATCATCATATTTTCCGACATTGTGATAGTCGTTAATCATTCCCAGATGGTAATGATCATATTTTGTTTCAGAGCGTACATCCTGCGCTTCGTCGATGGTAATGTTCGAATATTTGCTAACAATATCAATATCCGTCGCTGTACCAATTTTCACTTTACTATATTTGACTTCCAGTCCTAATTTATGCGCACTCACCATACTCGCATTACCGTAACCAAGTACCAGGCGAACATCATTATCAATCTGATCCAACTGAATATTTCCGTATTTTATTTCCAGATTAACGGAACCCTCCAGCGCAGCGACGTAACTATCACCGTATTTATTGAAAAGATCCAGATGATTTGTTTTTGGCATATAAACTTCGTAATTAATTTTATAACTATCGTTGGAATTACCCCCCCACCAGGAACTCCAGCCACTTTTGGAAGCGATCTCCGTGGTTGCGCTGACAAAATCACGACTGCTGTTAAAATCAATGGTAATCCGATCAAAAACGTCCTGCGCCCGGTCTTCGCTGTGCGCATCCACGGTGATGACTACTTCAACTTTAACCTCATTGTTGTCCCAGGTTTTGATCGCTACCGCTCCGTAGCGGTTATTGATTTTTACAGTTCCATCCAGGGTAATGGGAAATTGTTTATTGATTGTTTTAGAAAATTCCCTTTTCTCAAAAGACTGCCCACACTGATCCGGAACATCGCAAACCACGGCAGGATTTGCCTGACCGGACCAACTCACCATCATCAGGTAAATCAGCAAGGTTAGTAATTTATATGTTTGTCTCATCAGAATTATTTTTATTTGTTTGACTTTTTTTATTCTCCAGATTTTCTAATACTTTTTCTAATATGGCTGCTTTGGCCTGATAGCTATTGATCATCGCATTGATAACTTGTTCTTCACTGCCGGCGGGAACGGATTTCAATTCTTCCGAAAGTTCTTGTAATTGTTGGTCTATCTGTTCCAGATCGGGCGCGATATTTTTTCGTTCGTTGTACTTGACCAGTTGCGCTTCTTTGCTTTTTATGTCGGTTTCGTAATAAGTTTTCATGTCTTCCACTTCGCGGAATATTTCGTTGTCCAAGGCCAGATTATTGTGCGCGCTATTTCCGATACTGAGTTGCCGACCGATAATTGCTCCCACTCCCAACAGTAAAACCACGGAAGCGGCCATGGTCATCACCCGCCACAAACTGATCCGCCGGCCCTTTTGAGCAACCGTGGTACTTTGCGCACTTAGTTCTTTATCAATCGCGGCCCATACCTTTAGGCTAGGCACCGCATCGTCAAATGCTTCCCGATTTTCCTGGATATACTCTTCTAATTGATCTTTCATGTTCCTTATTTTGGCTAGTTGGCCGGTTAGCTTTTAGCTGGTTGGCTTTTCTTTAGCGTAAATAGTATTAGTAATTTTTTGTAACAAGCGAAATATTTCAACCTTCCTTGCCCCTCAACATTTCCCTCAATTTTTTCTTGGCCCGGCTGTATTGTGACTTGGAAGTCGCTTCGCTAACTTCCAGTATTTCAGCAATCTCCTTGTGGTCGTATCCTTCCAGCGTATATAAGTTAAAAACGACCCGATAACCATCCGGTAGTTGACTAATCGCAGATTTAACGTCTTTGACTTTGAGGGATACATCCAGATTTTTTGGTTCGGGTTCATCCCAGCGGTCATCGTGCTGATGTTCCAGTGATACTATTTCTAACCGTCTTTTCTTCAAAAAGTTAATACAATTGTTGATAACGATCCGCTTTATCCACGCTCCGATGGAAGACTGAAACCGAAATGTGTTGATCTTTCCATAAATATCCACAAAAGAATTTTGTAATAAATCCTCCGCATCCATGTCATTTCTTAACATCCGCAGACAGATATTATACATCGCCTTTGAGTACAACCGGTACAGCTCAAACTGAGCCTGACGGTCTCCCTTCATGCAATTTTCCACAATTTCTCTATGTACTTCCTGGTATTCCAATTCCGTTTAGTATATGGGTGTTCAGCTATAATGACCGAAAATTACTAAAAGGGTTGCATTGTTTGGAGAAATTATGGTGACAAAAGGAAAAACCCGGATAAAAGCAGGGGGCACTTCTATCCGGGTTTGGATTTTTTTAATACATGGAAGGTTTTATACGGAATAACAAAGATATTTTATGGCCAGCCAGAATAGTAGTCTTTTGTCAAACACCAATAATTTGACTGAAAAATTATTACTGTAATTAAAATTGCTATTGATTTACCTGTTTACACTAACTACCTCCGTCACAATTTTCCCATCTTTCAGCTCCAAGGACAAGATATAATTCCCTTCCGGCAACTCCGCTACCGATATTTCCAAACTTGACTGACCATTATTCGGCAGGTCCATCTCCTCCAGCTTTTGCCCACTAAAATCATATAATTTAGCTCCTTGAATGGGACGATCCGCCTCCGAAGTAATCCGCAAAATATCCGTCGCGGGATTGGGAAAAATTTTTATATCTAGTAGCGAAAGATCAAGTTCCGTTTCTACACTCGTCACGATGTCATCGCACGTAGTCGTACCGAA